>NTJU01000032.1 GCA_002457195.1 Marine Group II euryarchaeote MED-G33
GGACAAGGGAATGAGGTACTCTTGGCGTCCGTCAACGGTACACCGGAGGCGGAGCAAGTTGATGCGCGCTTCTGCATAATAGTCCCTCAGCGAGCCGGCGACCGACTTCTCCTTAATATGGTTGACCGAAGGTCATCAAACACAGTATCATGCTTCCAATATGGTTAAACTCCCCGTTCTCCCAGTGGAAATAACCTTCTGACCATGGCTGTAACGGCACCAACCACCACGAATTTGGATGATGTCCCCTGTTCTGACCCGATCGACTTGATCACCCCATAATACGAGGCCGATCAGGCCAGTTTCATCTCTGCCACAAGCAGCGGCAATAGATCCAGTCCAGCCCTTTGACATCACTGTTCTACGGGGGTAGCGTCGTAATACGAGCAACTCAATTCTCCCGATTGGGCGATTGGCAATCAAATCTTCAATGCGGGTACGCGGGGGCGTCTCTGGGCGATTTCGTGCTTGATGCATCCCTACATGCCTCAGGATACTGTTATGAGACAAATTGCGGTTTCGAATTGCTGGCTTGCTTTGGGTTTCAATCATACTGACAGACATTTTTTCAACTCCTTAGAGCAAACGAGCTGAGCGCCTTTAGTCTACCATCATTTTGATAGGAGGTAAGTGAAAGTGAATGTGTCACTCTTTTTTGGGAATACGACGGAAACCACTCTTAATCTCCTCTTCAGGCTCATTGCCCTTCTGTTGAATAATACCTTCATTTTCAAGATGGATGTCCAATTCTTGCATTACCGATGTACCCCTCGAACCTTTCTTTGACAGAGGGAGTTTGTTTTTGCATACTAAAAATACCTCAGAAGAAGAATTACGTGAAGCCTCAGGTGAAAATCTCTGCACCCTCGAGAAACGCTGCTTTGCAGCATTGACAATTCCTTCAATACCGGTCCCTTGGAATATTTTGGTCACGAAAGCCCCCCCTGGCCGAAGCAATGGCAAGGTGAAATCAAAAACCATTGCGACGAGTTCGAGTGAGATGGCTTGGTCACGATCATACTGTCCAGTCAAGCGTGGTGAAATATCTGAAACGATGGTGTTGAACAAACGAGTTTCCCCTTCATTCACAGGTGGCAAAGGCTTCCCGTTCACCTTCACTCCATTCTGTAATAGTTCCAATATTTCAGTTTGAGATGATTCTTCAGTCACATCTCCAATAATCATCTGTGCACCTTCAACTGGAGCACTGGCCAATAGGTCGATGCCGAGGACAAAACCATTCGGCCCTGTTTCTTCGACTGAAACTTGTGTCCACCCCCCTGGGTGGGATCCTACATCGAGAACCAAATCACCTTCACGAATCAAAGTGAACTTTTCTTGAATTTGCTTGAGTTTGAATGCTGAGCGTGCCCGATATCCCTTCGAGCGGGCCTGCCGACGCCACGTATCGCGCTGATGAGCCTGGAACCAGCGCTTACTCATGACACACCCTCATTGTCCGGGCCGAGCCCGAGATATGTAAATGAGACCCGCTTGAAACGCTTGGGCCATGCAGAAGGGGATGGCCGTCACCCTCATCATACTATTTCTGCTACCGATGATTACTGCTGATCAGAGAATCGCAGATGAATCCCGAACTGCTTCGGGTGGGCATGCAGTCCTTCTAGAACAATACACTGCAACTTGGTGTGATACATGCGCAACTGTTGACCCGTGGGTTACAGAATTCACCGAGAGTCACTCTAGTCGCATAGTTAGGGTTGCTTTACATCCAGATGATCACGACCCATTCGGTAGTGCACTTACGACAAAACGGATAACACAAAAACAAGCCAACGAATCTGTTTCATTGCCTGCATTTTGGTTTGATGGGCAGGGTTTACTCGAAGGGACAGTGAGTCCATCTCTACTTGAAAATGGGCTGCGTTCTGCTGAAGGTGATCGCGTTGATTGGATTGGAATGCATGTGTGGTGGGATTCATGGGAAAACTCGCCACACGATGACACACATCAGTTCCACCTCAATATCGATGAGGATTTGCCATCTGGTGCGATCATTACGGTCTTTAGGTTAGAAACACTAGAAATGACCAGTGAAATCGCGAACAACGGAATCGATGTACATCATGATGTTGCTACTCAGATGATTTCATTTTCTCCAAATGGGTCTGTGTTAGATTCTTTTGATGGAGTGCATGGATGGGACATCTCCACGGGTAATTTGTACAGTGAAGGAGGAATCCCAGTGTATACTTTGGAAACTTACGGTGAAGTAGATGGTTTTGTGACGGTTATCGAAGTAAATGATGAGGTCCGCGGAGTAATCGGGATTTCAGATAGTGATAACTTCCTGAAAGCGGAAAAATATGGCGATTTAGCCTTGTTTTTGCTGGTTTTGGCACTAGTGTGTTCAACGGTGGTCATGCGCCGAGAATAATTTCATCAAAGTGGACATATATTATACTCTCGTAAATCTGTGTAAACAGGAAACTGCGAAGCATTGATAGTCTGTCAGTGCCAATGATACAATGATGGCGTACATCCCTGAAGAGAAAGAACAAGAGCGCCTAGGGGGCGCACAAGTCGATCGTGAATGGCTCGTCGAATACATCGTCGAACTTCCCGAAGAAAACCCGATCCGCATGGTGACGATTCTACGTGGAGCGCAAATGTCAGATGTCCAAAGTAGACTGTATGATACATTACGTGCAGTGTATGCTTCTGAGACCCGACTGGATGTGACTGTGGTTCGAATGGAACCGGTAGACATGCGAACAGATGTTGCACTCTTTGAAATCGGAGGGACTTTCCAACCTTGATTACTTGTTGCGTGCTTTGGCAAGGAGTTCGGACTTGGACAGCTTTTGCGGAGTGTCATCCCAGTTACCTGCATCCCGTTCTGATCGAATCGTGTAGAGTAGGTATAGACATGCAATAAGTGCGATGTGAACACTGGTGCAGTATGGGCAGATGTGAGGGGCCCCCTCTACAAGAGTGAGTTCAACAAGGACCAACCAAGCGACACCAGGGATACTAGGCAGACTCAACCACCAGGCGTAATCGACGTACGACTTGGCCCAATCAGCCTTCATGTCCATGTAGACGGAAAAGGTGAACCAACCCAATATGCCGAATGCCATGATTCCGACGACACCCCATGGGACTCCGAAGAATTCCGAGTAAACAGGGTCCCCAATTACAGACCCACATTGTACTACACCCTCGGCCGCACAGAATTGTGAACCACCTGTAATCATTTCATTGTGAATCATCCAAGTCCATGCACTGGCTGCCAATCCACCCATCTGTATAACGAATAGACCCAACAATCGACGGCGCATTTGTCCCATCCCTTCGAGTTGTGAAATATTCACATTACTGGCGATCAAACCACCGATTGCCATGATGGCCATGAAAACGGTCAGAGGTCCATATTCCATCATTGGATCACTCATTTCAAGCACTCTCCGTCAAATGGTACTCTATGGCAACACCAGGGTCATGCATAGGGTCCGAGACATCCTTGTGTAGAGCACTATTCCAGACGACAATTCCATCAGGAGATAACATGAGATGGAAGGGGACTCCTGGAGGATTGTAATCGTTGAAGGCGCGTAGATTCAAATCGTCCACATATGGCCAATTGTGTACTTCACCACCACGTGATGCACAGTTGCTATTTCGATTGCAACCATCCCAATCCCCTTTCTCTTGGAATGCAACGGTTTCCGCACGACTGTGGTCTGTAGCGAGCATGCCAACTGAGATGGTGATGAATTCCACATCGTCAAGTGAAGAGGAACCCCCTATTCCAAATTGTGAATGGAGGGCAGTCATCTGTGCTGCGTCTGACCAGCAGTGGCTACAATCCGTATCCGCGAATTGCAAGAAAATGAATGTCCCTTGTTCACCTGGTGTCCAGGTGTGATTGATGTAATCATACAAGCGGAAATCTTCCCAATTCCCATTGACGTGAGCGTCGCTAACAATGTTGGGTGCGAGTTGGCCCTCATCAATGCCAATATCTGCTGGTGGAGCCAATGTCCATACGATGATTAGAACCGCTGTCAAAATGGCTGATATGGTGAAAAATGAGTTGATGCGTGCATCTGCGTTTTCGTCATCTGCCAATGATTTCGTGTTAAGTCCTGTTGTTTGCATTACAATCCAATCTCCTGTATCAATGTAGATGCTGTATGGCGGATGGCTTCTTCCGAATTGAAATTCGGTTTGAAACCGGTCTCAAACAATGCGCTGGGATCAAGCATGGTTTTCGGGACATCGCCTGCCCAACCACGGTCACCACCGGTGTATTCGATACTGACATTTTGAAATCCAGTTTCCTCAATAACGATTTCAGCAATCCGACGGACGCTGCAAGTATCATGAGTCCCTAGATTGAAGCAGTTGACCTGCTCATTGGTCGTTTCAGTCAAGTGAACCATTGCATGGGCACAATCTATGACTTCCATGTATGATTTTTCTTGGCGACCATTTCCGAGCACCTCAAGTCGATTCGGGTCAGACTTTAATTTGTGAATAAAGTCAAAAATGACGCCATGTGTACCACGTGCACCGACGATATTTGCAAAGCGGAATAGCCATGCTTTCAGACCAAATGTCCCCACCCAACTGGTGATGAGGGCTTCTGACCCCAATTTGCTAGCACCATACAAACTGATCGGGAACAATGGACCATATGATTCAGGCGTTGGCATCTGTGATGCCTCCCCATAGACTACGCTGCTGCTTGAGAATGCGATATCTTTGACGCCTGCACAGCGCATGGCTTCTAGGACATTGTAAGTCGCTACTGTTCCCTGTTTGAGATCTGTGTCGGTAATTTGTGTACCGAGTCGGATATCGGGATTTGCTGCGAGATGGAATACAAGATCAATCCCCTCCATTGCAGCCTTCACCGCATCAAGGTCGAGTAGGTCTTCCTCAATGAATCGGATTGAATCGCCATGATGTGCGACGAATTCTTGCCGCCCACTGCTCATGTTATCGTATACTGTTACGCTGTCTCCCCGGGCAACTAAGCGGTCGACCAGGTGTGAACCAATGAAACCGGCACCACCGGTCACGAGGACATTCATCATGTTCCCGACAGAGGACTTGTTTTTCAATGCCACGTTTACAAGAATCTTCAATTTCACTCACTTTCTCTCCGCAAAGCGGAGTGAATCAGTTTCAATATTTATCACCCCTCAGCGAAATTAATGTGGGCTTTCGCTTCCAAGTCACCTTTCTACCCCCGGAAACGTGGGGTTGGAGTTGAAAATAATGGCAACCAGAAAAGTAGAAAATAGCAAGCAAACGAATGAATCGGATGAAAACGGTGTAATCCCAAACCTCCTGGTCGGATATGTACGAAGGAGTAATGCGGGTGGGGCAATCAAACTCTCGATTAACACCAATGCATTTGGAGATTGTGAGACATATACCACTGCAGATGGTCAAACCTATGCACCATTGGTAATCAGTCTCGCAGCAATGCGCAAAGTCATCGAGGGGGATCGTGCAGTCACAACAGTGAGTCAATTGATCTTTGATTAAACAAATATGTCGCCGGGGCGCCTGCCCCGGTGACCCCTCATATTCGCCCGTGGGCGAGATTGTGAGGGAAGTGTTGAAATGCAATTTATCTCACCCAAAAGCCATGGATGGCAAGTCCGAAGAGAGGTCCACACCAATTGTTTGGGACGGACCCATCATCGCGGCTATGCCCGTTTTCAATGAAGAAGAAACCATTGGCAGCGTCGTTCTTTCATGTAAACCACAGGTCGACGAAGTACTCTGTGTCGATGATGGTTCATCTGATGCATCATCCCGTATTGCACGGAAGTTGGGGGCAACTGTTCACCATCACCGCGCCAATAGAGGCTATGGTGGCGCTCTCAAGACGATTTTTCAAACAGCGGTCGAACGTCGTGCAAAGGCACTTGTCATCTTAGACAGTGATGGGCAGCACGATGCAAGTGACATCCCCACCCTACTCGCACCTATTTTGGCTGGTGAAACAGATGTTGTCATCGGCTCTCGATTTGTCGACGGTGGTGGCGCTGAAAGTATGCCCACTTATCGGGCGCTTGGGATCAAGGTCATTACGGCAGCTTCGAACCTTTCCAGTGATTTGAATATCAAAGATACACAAAGCGGTTTCCGAGCATTCGGACCCAAGGCACTTGCGAGGTTGAATTTCGACCATGAAGGGATGGAATCTTGCCTTGAAATTCTCAACGCTTGTGATGACCTACAATTGAAAGTTTCAGAAGTACCAACCAAAATCCGCTACGATGTACCCAAAGGTAGCCGCTATACAGCGCTTTCACATGGATTTACAGTTCTTAGTTTCGCTCTGATTTCCCTATCCCAAAAGAAACCCTTGATCTTCTTCGGTTTGCCAGGTATTTCTCTGCTGGCAACAGGTGCAGCAATCGGAATGCGAGCCCTCAATGAAGTCGAAGGGTTAACCGATGGTTCAGTCTCTCTTTCCGTAGGCCCAGGACTTACCGCTGCATGGATTGGTATGCTCGGTGCTTCCTTGTGCTTTGCAGCCATGGTCCTTCATGGGGCACGTCGACTAATGCGACGATTACTCGTTGAAGAATTCGGCATGGACTAAATCAATCGTTTGAGGTCCCATAGGGACCTCTGCTATCCGAGCCCTTCAATATCAAATGGTGGTTCGACGGGGTGATGAGCGGGTCCGACTCGGCTGATTTTGAACCATCGGCAACCACCCTTCCTGTCGGGCCAGACGACTCGTTTTTTACCCGTTTGCGAACCATGTGGGCAGGTTGGACAGATCGTTTGGATTCAGCCGGCGAAGTCACACACGATGCCATCGAAAAGCCGGTCCGCGGGATTTACCGAGCCCTGCACAAGTCCCCTGGTGCTGTGATTGTCATCTTACTGCTCGTCACCGGGTTTATTGGGCAATACTCAGTTGATTTCCAGTACCAGATCAATGGTGATGTCGAGGTCTATTTGCCCGATGGTGCTGAATCCAAGGATTTGCTTCTCGAAGTTCGTGAAGGGTGGTCCACAGATATTGTAATGCTCTACATTCATACCGATAATGCAATCCATGGGGCCACGAGAGGTACATGCGAGGAAATCGATAATTGCGAACATAATGTGACCAGTGTCACAGTACTCAACCAATTGTCATATCTTGAGGGTGATGATGACAGTGGTCAAGGAAATTATGCCAGAGGGTTGGATTGGGACAAGGATGATCGCGGTCGAAATGATGGGGTCGTTTGGGTCTTATCTCCCGCTCAAATTATCAAGGAAGAGAACAGTGCTCAAAACCGATTCAGATGTGCGATGGAAGAGCATGGTGTCGCAGGATTCAATCTACAGGATTGCCCGATTACCACAGCAAGTCCAAACGACGGGTATGTCATCCCTCAGAACCAAGATACTGTCAATGAAATGGTTGAAAATTCTGGTAGTTTGATGGAATCCTTCGTCCGAGATACCAACGGAGATGGGATTTGGGACACCGCTGTTATCGTCATGGGAATTCGCTTCGAAATGGAAGGGACGCAAATTGATGCAAGGGTAGATTTCAAGGGCGAAGTTGGGGAGACGATCAAGGACCACAAGGCATTCCTTGAATACACAAAGAAACTTGTTTACGACGAATCCGACGCTGAAATTTGCCCTCTTTGTAAACATGATTACGAAGAGGAACTTTCACCCATGTTGTATGAAAATGAAGACACTGGTGAGCGGGAATGGAGAACTCCAGAATCCCCGTGCAATAATGAAGGTGAGGTATACAGTCGTTGTGCGATTACGGTTACTGGACTCACCCCGGTTCTGCATGATGTCTCGGATGCTGTTTACGAACAGCTCGAATATATGCTCCCTTGGTCACTCGCATTCGTTGCTGTGACGATGTTTATCCTACATCGCAATCCGAAGGTTCTGATTATTTGTGGCACACCAATCGTCATGAGTTTGGCCGTGACATTTGGCATTACAGTCATGGCTGATATCGAATTGACACCGATGATTATTGCAGCAGGACCAATCCTCATCGGACTCGGTGTCGATTATGCGCTCCATCTCATCAACCGAATCGAGGAAGGGCGTAATGAGCGCTTGGAAGAAGCTGCTGAAGATGCATGGAGAAAGCAACGAGAAGGATTGCAAGCCGACGATCTTGACCCGTGGGATGCTGATGTGTATCTCGGCGCTACAGTTGATGCAGTGATGACAACAGGAAACGCGATTCTCCTTTCTGCATTGACGACAATCGTTGGATTTAGTGTCCTCGCTTGGCCATTCCTTGTCCCCATCAAGCCCATGCGAACCGTGGGGCTTACACTGGTCCTTGGAATCGCATGTACCTTCTTTTTCTCGATGGTGATGGTCCCTGTTCTCGGATGGGTTCTACGTTACCGCAAGAAAGGATTGGAATCAGCAGATAAGGTATGGAAAAAGATTGGGCAAGTTCCAGTCGTTGGTTGGTGGGCTGTCATTTTGGTTGCTTTCTTGGTCAGCGCCGGTGGATTATACATGATGGCAGATACAATGGGTGACGACATCACCGGTTCCTCCGATGAAGTTCCACCAGGACTGGAATCCTACCAAACTTTGGCGGAATACAGTCGAGTGTTTGAAGGCGGCCAAACAAATATGTTCATTGTCGATGCAACAGATCATACAGGGGAAAATTCAGCCCCAATCAGAGATTTGGATGTACTCGATTCTATTTCGATAATGGAAGAAAAAATAGATGATGTCCCTGAAACTACTACTGTAAGTTTGGTCACGATTCTGAAAGCTGTTCACGTCGATTTAGGCATCCCTGGTGTTGAGGCGCAGAGCCTGTGGGAAATTCTGCATGACGAGTGCTGGAATATCACAAAAAGTCCTGACTTCAGCGATGTTTTGCATCCAGAATGTTTGCCATATTTGGGTTCAAGCCAGCCACAGATGGTGAACGTTGCTTTCGATACACTATCTGTGGAAATTCGTTCCATGCTGATGAATGAGGCCAACGAAATGGTTGGTGGGGAGACGCAGACACTCGTGTATGTGAATCAACCGTACATCAATCTCCGTGATGCTGGTGCTTTGCGTAATGAAATCGATGGTTTGCTCTCGGCGGGATTCCCATCACTTCCAGCGGTGGAAGTCAGTGAATTGACCGGTGGTTTGCCGCTTTCACTCGACATCAACAAAGGAGTTCACGATGCACAAACAGATGCCACGGTCATGACCATGTTTGTTCTACTATTTGTGATGGCCATTCTATTCCGATCAGCGAGACTTGCATTCTTCACAATGACTGCTGTAGGTGTTGTTGTGTTATGGCAACCGCTTCTCATGTTTAGTGGAGATGTGAATGTCAACGTATTCACTGCAATGGTATCCACCATTGTATTCGGCATAGGTGTCGATGATTCCATCCATATTATTGATCGGATTCGGGAAGAAAAAGAGACGCCGGCTGGTATCGTGAAAACGGTTTCAAGAACAGGGCAAACAATCTTTGAAACCACTGCGACAACATGTGCTGGTTTGGGCGCTGGTCTCTTGGTAGACATTCCAGGATTGAGAAATTTCTTCTTCCTGATGATGATGCTGATCACATTTGCCCTGTTGACCAGTTCAATCCTCCTCCCAGCAATGATTGTTGGATGGCATACCCTCATGTTCAAGATATCTGGTAAAGGAGAGTACCAAGATTTAGATATTGATGTTGTTGTTGCAAGTAATACCACAATGGATGCAATACTCGATTAATTCACCCTACGGGTGAAATTCAGAAATGCGGTAGATTGAATGCCTGAATATGACTAGGCCAACCATGAGCCGACGAGTTGCCATCCTCCTGATGGCCTCGTTGCTTGCAACTTCTTGGGCTTGTACACTGGCACCTGTTGGGGCCACTGATTCACGGTCTAGCGAGGGTATTTCGGTTGTCATTTCTAAGGAAGTTTGGACCTCATCTGAAACATTTGAGGCTACGATTGGACTTTGGGGCCTCAATATGGGGAGGGCATATTCGTTCGAATGGGAAATTCGTACTGGTAATGGATCTATGGACCCAGGTGTGATGGTCCAAAATGGCCATCAGAATTTCACTGCAAACTCTTCTGCAATGCAAGTTCAGATTGAAGCCAATCACCTAGATTCTTCAATAACACATCTCCACCGACTTCTTGCTGTTTTGTCCGATAATAATGGCATACTTACAGACAGTCAAGCTAATTTTAGTTCCTTTACGAATACTTTACCTGTTGCATATTCCGATATTATCTTCTTCGGGGACTCCCTATCCGACATGGGTAACTCGTTCAATCAATGGGGTACACCCGATAGTCCACCATATTGGAATGGACGATACTCAAATGGTGAAGTTTGGGCTGAACAATTTGGTGAATTTATGGGGACGACCATGAGTGCAGGGCGTGGTTCTGCAAATGGGAACAATCGTGCCTATGGAGGGGCCCATTCAGGTAGTGGAACATACCTGTTTGTGATTCCAAATGTTGGACAACAAGTTGACGACTATCTGCAAAATCATCAGATCAATGCGAATGAATTAGTGGTCATCTTCTGTGGAGGGAATGACTTTGTGCACAGTGACGAGACAAATACACAGCAAGTCGTCGATAATATTGAAGGGCATATAACGGATTTAACCAGTGATGGTGCAACTGAATTTCTTATTCTAGATTTACCCCCATTGGAAACAGTTCCTAGGGTTACCGAAGAGAGGGATGCTGAAGGAGTTGCGGCAATGCACGAACGCATCCTCGATTTTAATCAAAAATTGCACAATATGCTCGACATTACAGAAAACAGCACGTCTCTGACCATTCACCGAGGGATGGCATGGGATATGTTTGACACTGTTTACAACAACCCATCTCACTTTGGATTAACCAACATCACACACCCTGCTTGTGAACACGATGGCTACACATGTGAAGACGACGATCAAATTGCACCAAATGCAGAGGAGTACTTGTGGTTCGACAAAATGCACCCAACATCAACCATGCATGATTTGACCGATTTCTACATTCGAGAGTTAATGGGTGTTGACGATGTCGATGGAGATGACATTGCCGACATTTATGACAATTGTACGGACACCTTGCCCGGGATCGAAACAGGTAGCGATGGTTGCGACATACCTCCACCTGATACCGATCAAGATGGGATTGTTGACGCAGAGGATATCTGTCCGGAGACGGATTTCGGGCTACCTGTCAATCAACATGGTTGTGCAGAAAACCAAATTGACGATGACCAAGATGGCGTCATGAACGACCTAGACCAATGTCCGAATACACAGCCCGGTTGGGAAGTCAATAGCATCGGCTGTTCCGAATGGGAACTCGATGGGGATGATGATGGAATCGTTGACGCTGAAGATGATTGCCCTTCGACTAACCTCGGAGACGACATTGATGGCGATGGATGTGCCGACAATCAATTGGATTCAGACAATGATGGGGTCACAGATGATCTTGATGCATGTCCCAATACACCACGTGAAGAACTTGTCAATGTAATAGGGTGTTCATCATCTCAACTTGATGATGATGCCGATGGGGTATACAATATCGATGATGTCTGTCCAAACACACCCTTTGGGGAGGTGGATGTCAACGCCAATGGTTGTGGACCATCTGAAAGAGATTCGGATGAAGATGGAATCAACGATGATATGGATCAATGTCCAGATACTGAATGGTTGGCAGAAACCAATGACGATGGTTGTGCTGCAAATCAAAGGGATACCGATGGAGATGGGCGCAAAGACTCTGTCGATGGTTGCCCACTGATTTGGGGTTCACTGAATGGCTGCCCCATACTATCGATTGAATTGGGTTTGGCAGAAGCACCCGATAGCGAAACGAGAACGGCCAATATTTCGGTACTTATTAGCTGTGAAAGCAACTGTCAGATGAATTGGATTCTACAAGAGGGCGAACTGATTGTTTCAGAAGGCATGGGGGCTGTGAATGGTACCTATTACCAAAGTTATACAAATTTACAGGTTGAATCCCAGCAATTGAGGGCCCGTGTGAGTATCGATGGGATGTGGAAAGACACCGTGATGACGGTCTACTTCCCCCCATTTGAGAATTCATCTGAAACCTCGGAGAATCTGACAGGCACCCCAGTTAACGGCGATGATGGCCCATCCGATTCGGCAGGCGAGCTGGATTCTTCGTTCGAGATGGACCAGAGTTCGATTGCCATGATTGCCATGCTGCTATTATTCAATGTCGGCGTCGTTGCAGCCATCATGGCTGTTCGATCAAAATCTCGGCTACAGAACGATGGCCGTGAGCAAGCAATGGCTGATTTTGAGAGTGAGTTGTTTTCTGATCCAAGTCCTGCAATAGCGCCACCTACAATACCCGAATCTACTACCACATTGGCGATTGAAAACGTGCCCGAAAAAACAGTACAAACAGCCGTTTCTGATTTGCCAAATTTCGGCGACCTGCTTGATTGATACCCTCAATCAAATATACCCTTATTTTCTCCCAATGCGAGATTCCCTGGCGGCAATGCTGACAACACATCATCCTGCAACAACCCAGTCGCCTTGGCAATCTTGGTTGCCACCAGTTCCTTCTTCTGTGTCCCAGGGGTCAAACGAATCCAGCGCTGACATACATCGCTGATGACTGCATGCGTACCGACCATGGGCATTGGGATCCCATTGATGGCAACCAGGCCGAGGGTCAATTCGATATTGAGGTCCTTGTACCAGTGACGATTCCCCCGGACTACAAAGCCACCTCTACCTAGAGATTCTCCTGATTCAGTGGTTTTACTGACTTGACCCTGCTTGGCGTGGAATGCCGTGGCAGCAGCACCTCCACTACCCCAGGCACGCGACCAACAAACAGCCATTTGAGCCGCGTCAGGCAGTGATTCTTCAGGATGTTCCTCGATCTCCAGAGATTGTGTCAAACGCAAAGAGGGCACCCCCTCAGGCAGCATTGGGTTCGGATTCGGATCTTCTTCGAACCCTTCCTTGAGTTTCAGTGAACATGAGGGGGCACCGTGTAAATCCGCATGGAAATACAAATCTGCAGCGCTCAAATGCTTCTTGACAATCTGATCATTGCCTTTGGCATCCCGTCCCCCGACCAACAATTGGCCGCTGGATAGCATCGTCCAGCGGTTCCGTTCAAACCAGAATTTCTTGGTCCTCTTTGTGATGGATACTCGTCCCGCAGCCTCATCTTTAGCGCGTTTCTTGTCGACTTTTTTCTGTCGTTGTTGTGTCTCTGCAAGTGCGGCCTTTGCCCCTTCTGAGCGCTGCTTATCCTTTCGGCCCTTGGCGAAATAGATCTGGGCATTCTGATGCACTGACTTGTCCAGGTGCAATTCGACTGCCGGCCCAGGTTCACCATTTTCATCGGGCAACTTGGCTCGAATGGTTCGCGAAGCTGGATCTGCAGATTCAATCCAACCAATTTTCTTGATGGCTTTACGAGTTTCATCCCAACCGACATCATCTACGGATTGTTTCACCTGATTGAGAAGAGATTCAACATGCCCCCAATTATTCTGAATCGATTTACCAATGTTTTGTTGTTTCTCACCTTTGACTGTCAGTTTATCGATGGCGGAGGCCTGTTGATCCTCGCGACGAGCTAGTTTCTCAGCCTCGGAATCGGTTTGCCCTGGTGCAGTAATCTCTGCCATTTTTTCCGCCTCTCGACGCGCGAGGGCACTTGAATCGTGACCACCTTTCCATGCATCGATCGCAGTGGACAAAGTTTCGAATTCCATCGAGAGTGTGTCACCTGAAAGAGCAACAGGACCCACTTCAACGCAATGTTGTTCCATTTGGAGATCGAGTTCCAATGGATTACTAGAAGGTGTGAACAATTCGTTGACAACTGCAAAGGCGCCTGATTGTTGAATTTGTTCGACCATGCCTTGGAAGGCTTCGTAAAGTCGATCAACGTCTTTGATTTCAGTGGCATTTAGAGTCGGTTCGATTCCAGCAAGCACGCAGAGATTGTGTGCGTAAGCGCGACCCAAACTCATTTTCCCAGCCAATGTGTGTACCAAATCTCGATCGGAATCCTTGAGAGTCTCTTGCAATTGAGATACTGACCAGTTTCGAGGGTCGATTGGTTCAGGGGGAGCAACATAGACCTCGCCCCGCTTGATGGTTCGAGTTTCATACGTGACATGAGTCAATGGTTGGATGATGACACCATCTTCATCAACCAAAATGACATTCCCATTCCTGAACATTTCAATGATTAAATCACGACGACCATTTTTTGTGTCAAATTCGAGTACAAGGATCCGGTCAAATCCCAGCTGTTTGGCACCTGTTAGGCGTGCATTCGACAAATGTTTTCGCAGTAACATCGCAAATTGTGGTGGCTGAGTAGGCATTGGACGGTCTCTTTGACTGAAGTAAACACGCTGACCACGAACAATAACCAAATCACATTTTGCAATTCCTTTGGGATTCAGTCGCAAGACAACTTGTTCATAATGGGGCTGGTACATCTTCCGGCATCTTGCACCAGCCAAGGCGTTGATGTCTAGAGCCATGCGAGCGATATCGAATGATGACATCTGGTCACGCATGGTTCGCCCTCATGCCAAGGCGCGCTCTGCCTCTTCTTGAGCCAATCGCTTATGACATACGGCGTGCAGCGCAACTTGTGCGGCAAACAGAATCCCCGGGGGGTGGTCTCGCCGGTTTGAATCGACCTGAACGTACCCCTTCGCCCGGAAGTGATGTAGGAGGGGAGATTGATGAAGCCCTTGCCATGTTCTGGTACCGAGATTTGTTACGTGCTGAGACCGATTCTCCAGAAGTTGATCCCGATTGGGGAATCCATGTCAATGCGGATGCGTTGGTCGAATGGGCAGCCGGTATTGCAACAGCAATGGAAAGAGATGGAATTGCCAATGCACCGACATTGTCACTCGATCTTGCATTTGTTTTCGGATTTGATCATTGTTTCTTTCACCACTGCGTCGATGCACAAATCAGCCTCCACATGATTCGATTGCATGCAGCAGGTCAACCGATGCCTGATTTACGATCTACATATCGTGAATCGAGCAATCGATTACACGATTCAAGAGTTGCACCACAATGGTGGTTCGTAATCGAAGAAGCACTTGCGAATGCACACGTTGCTCGAGACCCCACTCGTTTGGGTGGACTCCGTGAAGCCTTCTTGCGATATGGAATACTGCCTCAGCCACTCGATGGCTCCAGAGGACCCTGGTCGCTATGGGAACAGGCCGCCATGGATGAAAGAGCATTCAATGCATTGTCGCATATGATCTGGTTACAACACTTATCGGGGCAAATCGATCCACTTGGAATTCTCCCTCTAATTGAACATGAAGTTGACGAAGGTGGGCTTGATGCAGCCTTTAACCGGGTGATTGATTTGATCATCGAGGCTTGTGAACCACAGCAACAGGGTGAAGATGGGGGTCAACCATATGATTGGATAGAGGACCTACATGGGATTTCACGCTTACATGCATTTGGAGGTTTTAGCGAGGGCTTGTTCCGACGCCTCGACGTCCCCATATGGTTTCACGGCGGTAATGGCCCAGACCTCATCCGTAGATACGATGGCCAACAAGGAGATTGGCCCTATGGCACAATTGAACGATTATACGAACACTTCAGAACCGATGAAGTTTCATCGCAATGGGATGATCCATTTTCCAGTGATGATGATGATTTTGAACTGTCACCGTAGGTGACGTTCAAGGATTGGTTTGGTTTGGCGGTAGCATGATCCCCAATGACCCCTTTTCGGATGAGGAGCTGTCCTTACCCCCGATTTTCTCATGGACTTGGCCTGGTTCATTATTCTCATGGGCATTTTGGGGCATGGGACTGCTAAGTATGGGATATGGAATCATATCGAGTCTGGCTATGATGGATATTGATGGATTTTGCTTGATCATTATCGGTTTGGTCGTCATGGGTAGTTGCGTTCGGAATCCATTTTCAGTCATGATGGAGAAATATGTACCAGGGGCTTCCGATGACTGGTCGGTTCAGCCATTACCGCCTATGGACCCATCACAATGGCACCTTGACAGGCCTAAATGGAATGCGAAGTATGAGCAGTGGTTGCCTGACCCATTGACGCGTTTTGAAATGGATGGGCCTGAAATTCGTTGCGAAAAAATGGAAGATGGATGGGCTGTATACTATGGCAATCAAGAACTAATGTGCGAGAAATGTCAAGGAAATAAAGTTCCAGGAAAAGAATGTGGAGAATGTGGTGGAGTGGATTTGATCCGATTCGACAATGAAGCCGAGGCCTCTGAAAAAATGGAGAAACTGATTGCGCGACATGAAGGGGATGATGCTCAATCAATCATTTTCACTGAGCATCCGAGAAATCATCGATATCGGGAACTGTACAATGCAACGCCACCGCAAATCACCGCTCGATTCCTGTACCATGCCATGGCAGTCATGTTTGTTGCAGGGATGTTTCTCGGCATGCCAAGTGAAGACCGAGGGAATTATGCAATGTATGCGACCGCTCTGATTATGTTTGGAGCAATTGGAACCATCATTTCTCAATGGTATAACAAAGGAGTTACTGAGGCATGGGATACAGTCACTTCGATTATCAAATTCGTAGACGAAGGACATACTGAACTGGTTGGACAGGTTCGTCCTGCGAATTTCCTGCCAATGGATATTGTGCATGTCGATGGTTATCGCGACCCAGACTGGACCTTTGATAATCTGGCCGTATGGTCATGGAACTATCGCGTCTACAAATGCAAAGAAGAGAGATACTATGATGAACAATCAAAGTCATGGAAAACAAGAACGGTTTGCAATTGGCACCATGTTCGCGGTGCTAGTGACCAACGAGATTTCATGCTACATGATGGAAGTGGTGGAATCATTGTCGACCTGAAATCATTCCAGAATACAGATATTGGCCCACCAATTTGGTCTCGTACAGAGCCAGGTAAAATGGGTGGTGACCAATTGTATCGCGAGGGAGATATCCGCAAACATGAATGGAAATTGTGGGCCTTACAACTAGGAGATCCGGTCTATTTGATGGCCCGAATTCGTTCCAGGCCGTTCGATGAAATTCCAAAGGGAATGGTTGCAAACAATTCATCGCGCGTCCATCATACATTGATGGCTGTAGGTGAAGATGCTGTGCGGCGTCGAGCAAAACTCCGGAAGGGCACAGAATTTTCTGTGTTGAAACCGAAAACCTCGGCACTGAGTCGATTAGGGGTGTTTTTAATGCTCGCAATAACGGGTTTCGTCATACTTCTCATCGGTTCTTGACCAGACCTACTCTTCCAATGATTCCTGCATTTCCTTCAGACGTGCTTTGGCCTCTAGCAATTCGATCTCAGCCTCGATTGCTTTGACCTCATCTTGAGTTTCCTCGGCTTTAACATCAGCTTCGGATTTTGCCGATTCAACAAAGGCCCCCAATTCTGCTTCTCTGCGGAACATGCTGCTGACTTCTTCTTCA
>NTJU01000033.1 GCA_002457195.1 Marine Group II euryarchaeote MED-G33
TTGCGTTGAAATACGGGCGGCCAATCGCAGGTTTGCTTAGGCCCTTGGTGTAGCGGTCCATCATGTGGGGTTCTGGATCCCACGACCCTGGTTCGAATCCGGGAGGGCCTACTTCCGCTACGAACGAATTATATCTCGCTGTAAGCATGAATTCTTCTTCTATCGAGATCAAATATCCGACCGATTAAGTAAGGTGTGACATTGAACTCTAATAATGAATGGCAAATGTCAAAGAGAGTTAATGACGAAATCCTATTGCAAGAATATGGCCTGAATATTCTTAGAAATATTTGGACCACAAAAAGAAAAGTAATTCAAATGATTTCATTTCGATTTGATTATGATGAACTTGATAGCCATCGTTTACGGTTTTGCTTTCATCATGGTTGGCGTTGCTCATTTCAGAGAACCTGACAAATTTGTTGAGATTGTTCCTGCAATTCTACCCTTCCCATTGTTCCTCGTTTATCTCTCAGGGGGGATGGAAATCGCTGGAGGGATAGCCATCATTTATCCTGAAACAAGAGTATTGGCCGGCCGATTATTGGCGTTGTTTTTGATTGGTGTTTATCCAGCGAATCTATACATGTGGACCCACGATGTTGGATTCAATGGATCGACATTCTCAACTCAAGCACATATTCTTCGCTTGATTGCCCAATTACTGTTGATCGTGATTGCATTATTCCTTTCTGGAGACCTAGATTTCACTGAAAATTCAGGTTAGTCACTCGTTTACATAGATTGTAAACATCTGGTTATAAGTGGTTAGAGAACCGAAACGCCATACTGCGGAGATATTACCATGGCGTTAATGCGGCAAACAGCAGCAGTTTTTCTCGCAGTCTTTGTCCTTGTCGCAGTTTGGTTTACAACGCCCCATTTGGAAATATTTGTTTTAATCATCATATTGTACCTCATGGTTTTGTTTATCTTCAAATTTGAACACCCAAAATCAACCGCTCGAATCTACAGAGATGATGCAAAACCGATCAAGATGCCAACAACCGGCGGTGAAGGGAAATCGGTTGTCGTCGTCGGGGGTGGAATCAGTGGCTTATCCGCCGCAAAATACCTGATCCAAGCTGGCTGTAATGTCACATTGCTAGAACAGAGAGATATTGTTGGCGGCAACAATGACCCATATTTGGAGAACGGTGAACACCTTTCAACCACAGTCATCATCACCCTGCCAGCCCAACAACCGCACTACCTACAGCTTTGCCGAGATTACGGACTGGAGCAAACACCACACGAATTTGAGGACCAAAAAGGGTCGATTGTTTTCGGTGATCGGGAATTTAATACCAAAATGGGTTCAGGGATCGGAGGGTTCCTGAAATTTATTTATCGCGAAGCATCACTCAAAGAATTGTTTGATGGATTCATTATTTTCTGGAAATTTTATCGCCAGTTCAAATTGCGCCCTGAATCGAACAAGAGCGTTGCAGATGTGCTTGGAAAACGCTTGGTAAATTCAACCGTATTCACCCATTTCTACATGCCATGGGTCGGGATCAATACATGGTGTCGGTTTGAGGATGTAGAACGCCAACCGGCTCATGTCTTTGCAAGTTTCATCTTTGAGTATGCATTGACTGTTGATATCCGTGATAAGACTGCCAAATTCAAGGAAGATCACTGGTGTGTACTCGATGGCCGTTTGATTCATGCAATGCGTGACGAATTATTGGCCAACGAACGGTTTACCCAGAGTTTGAGCACGAAGGTCGAAAAAATAAACAGACTGGAAAATGGGTCTTTGACAGTAACTTCTACCGCTGGTGAGAATTGGTCCTGTGATGCTGTGATTGTCGCCACACAACCCACTCAGGCGCGCCCTATGCTTGATGAAGTGGCTCCGAAAATATTGATGGATGAACTTGAAAAATGGAAACAAATGGATTGCTATGTTTTGTTCCACACAGATTTTTCAGATATTGGAAACCGCCCTTGGCTACATCAAACACACAAAAATCAAACCACTGGAAATTATTACATCACGAATACCATCAAACCAGTCATGGGTGATTTGAATGCCAAGTATCTAATCACGTATGTGTACAATACAGATAATTATCTAGATTTCAAAGCCAATCAAATGGATGAGACGACCATGGTCAAACTGTATGAACCCAAATTGCCAATTTTCAATCTGGAAAATTCAGTCGATCGGAATACAGTTTGGCGTGAAATCGATTCTCAGTGCACGGATGTATTCTGGACCCAGGCTTGTCGATCTGGATTGCAATATCACAACAATGGAATCGTTAGTGCCAAACGAGTCGTCCGAGGCGTATTGGGTCTCGATTGGTGAATCAGTGGGTCGATACAGACGCTAGCGAGGCGGGAAGCCCACTGCGAGCCCATTGAGTCAGCAATTGTGAGCGTGGGGGTGTTATGAAGAGACCCTTTGCTTCTATGCAAAACCGATATAATCACGCTTCCCAGTTATTGATTTGTACCAGTATCCTGATTTTCCCGTTTTCGGGCCAACAAAGTCGCTCCAATAATCAACAGGATGGTATTCATCATTGAGATACTGGGAATTGCCCCCCCATCGGGATTGATTATGGTGTCCGGTTCAACAATTTGTAATGGGCCGTCAATTGCTGCGACATAAGATATCGAACCGAAATAGACGTCTTCCTTGAAGAATCCCGCACCGTTCATCCATCCCGAAACATAAACCCTGTCGTTTGAATCAACAATGACTTCAGTTGGTGTGGAACTGAGTATTCCGCCACTGTAAAAATTCTTTCCATAAGGGAATGAACTGTACACTGCATGACCGCCACCTGAACTACGTAAATGTTCACTATCATCAGCCCAAATCCAATTACCGCTTGCATCAATATGAGCTACAAAGTGACCTTGGTTGTAAATATGTTCAAGAACAGTATTTCCAATAGTGATTGTATGGTCATTTTCCGAATATGTACCTGTGACATATGCGTCCCCATTCCCGTCGACAGTAAGTTTGGTCATATCGCACTTTGAACCAAATGTTTGCATCCACAATTCCAGTCCATTTTCATTATATCTTGAAATAAATTTCTGATCATCATAACAACCTGAGACATAGAAATACCAATTCCCATCACTTTCGATATCATGAATTTCTTTACATTTATTGGTGACTGCTCCACAGCCATTTGCAACCCAATCCCAATCATCGGCAATTGGATTGTATTTTGCGATGAAAGCCCTCTCATCATCATATCCACCTGAGTAGATATCCAAGCCGCCCAATTTCAGACTCTTCCCATAAATTCCCGTAATATACAATCGCTCTGGAGTGCCAGTGGCAACCATTCCTGTAATTCGAACAAATTTGTCGCTACAGTGATTTGAATTTGACAAGCCTTGGGACGGGGCACATGAAGGGCGAAAAGTCAATGGAAGTTGAGTGCCCGACGGTCGATCAAGCCACTGATTAGGAGGAGTGATTTCAGTAGCTTCTTTCCATGCTCCATTACCCAATCCAATTTTCGCAATGTACGCACCACATCCTTTGAGTTCTGGAATTCCATCCCAGCCATTGAACATTCCTTGATGATTATTTTGAGGATAGTTGCCGAACAAATTCTTAGATAATCCAATATGTTCAAGTGGTTCACAGCCGTGATTTCGTTCCCACTCCACCACAAAATTGTTACATCCAGGTCCACCACCCAGTTGCGAACGAACTTCAGGTGGATACCAATACCCTTGTTCGCACCAATTTTGCCTTAGATTACCAGTGATGAAAGCGTGGTTTCCATCCGAAGACAGTACGATGTGTTCACCTGTATCTGCTGATTGCCCTCCGGCACCTTTTACCCATTCCCATGAACCACTAGAACTGATTTTTGCAACAAACATATCCGTGCCTGTTAGGAAATAATCGCTTGGCGCCCCACATGGATATCCGTTTATCGAATTCCCAAAAGTCGGATCTGTGGTTTCCATGTCCTCTATGTATCGCTTCTTGAGCCAATCCCCCTCATTCCTGACATTGTAAGATTTCACTACATCAAACATACCTGCCCCATCAAATTTCACATAGCCATCGAAAAATCCAGTGATGTAGGCGTCACCTGCGTCATCTACAGCGATTGAATTGGAAACTGCGTAACTATCGGTCCAATTTGTCTTATCCCATTGACCTTGGTTAATTTGGAGTGAGGTAGACGTAGATACAGTTAGCGTGTATGGGTCTATTTTTACCAATTCAACCCCCAATGGTAGCAGTTCATCGTATTCCTCTTGTAGCACAATAGTTGATGTTGTGGAGTAAGACACGTCACCGATGAATTTTGGCGGTGTTGTGGCGTTATTGTAGACTTTATCCCCCATCTCAAAATGTAGTGTAGGATTTACCAGAGATGTATTGGTATTTATTGTATCTGAAATCGGAGCCATAGCATATGTTGAACTGTTGGCGACATATACTCCAGTTGTTTGGAAACCAATGGAACTTGAAGATACGGTTTGGGTCCATACGGCTCCACCTGAATTGGCACAGTGTACAGGATTGTTAGAAGTTGTAGTGGCCCAAAGCCACACCCCAGCACTACTCATTTTCGCAACAAATGCATCTTCCTTGTTGTACTGTTCCAGATTAATACTTCCCAACGCGGTGGCTCCTTTGTAACTACCTGTGACAAAAATGTCTCCGTTTGAATCCATTTGCATATCGTTAATTTTAATCATATCGCCAGTTCCTGTGGCCCATTCCCATGAGCCATCAGTCACCAATGGTTCTGGGTCATTGACATCCAAAATACCATCGTTGTCATCATCATCATCGATGTGGTCGCATCTACCATCTCCATCAGTGTCAACTGGGAACGATGTGATGTCCCATGGATCTGTTTCGCAGAGAATTTCAAACATATCACTCCACCCGTCACCGTCATCATTTTGGTCAGCATTATTTCCGATTCCATCTCCATCAGTATCTAACCATTCGGATGGGTCTGTAGGAAAAGCATCACCTTTGTCCGGGTGTCCATCGTTATCATCGTCCATATCTGTCGGAACAGTTTGGTCGCAGTTCTTGTTCGGTAGGACGCTGTCTGGCAATCCATCACCATCTGTATCAAGAGCAAAGCAAGGATCGAGTGGGTAATCATCATTCACATCCCAATAGTCATCGTTATCGTCATCCAAATCAGGTTGTAATTTACAATCGGTTGAAGTCACAAAATCAGGATACCCATCACCATCTGTATCAATTGAAGCACAGGGGTCGGTGGGGAAGTCGTCATTGGCATCGTCAACCCCGTCATTATCATCGTCGGGGTCTGCATTATCTCCGATTCCATCCCCATCCCAGTCGGACCATTCGTTCACGTCTCCCGGAAATGCATCTTGAGTATCACATACCCCATCGCCATCAGAATCATCTGGAAATGAAATGTCCATTAGAGGGTCGGTCAAACATGAAATTTCATCCACATCAGTCCATCCATCGTCATCATCATCTGGATCAATCAAATCACACAGGCCATCCCAATCAGTGTCTAATGGAACTGAATTGGCATCATGTGGGTCTGAATTACACTCTAATTCGTCACTGTCCGTAAAGCCATCATGGTCCGAATCAATTTCATCTGACGAACGAGAGTCGGTCAACATGTATTGCTCATCTTCCGACACCGTCGTTTCGCTTGTGGACATATTGATAATTGGCGAAAGGGCCATTGAAATCATCAACAATGCAAGAGCCGTAGTCATAATCCTCTGTTTCATGATGTTATGACAAGCCCGATAGACGATTATTGTTGTTCATAATCGCATGGGGCCCTTACGCTCGTATACGAGCGTCTCGGTACCCATTGCAAACCCGTCGTTTCAGAGGGTTTCACATGGGTTGTATAATCATTCAATCTTTCGACTTCATGTAGAAGAGGCCAGCTATAAGGAGCACGCAGGGTAGATTTGCTGTGACCATGTTCATACCTGGATCGATGACGCCTGTTGCAAGGGTGTAGATGTTGACGATGATTAATGGAAGCCAGATGTAGAATTGCATCATTCCAAATGGCTTCAGGTTCTCACCAGTGAATGATTCAGCAGTCCAATTCAGCATTGCAATACCAAACACCGCACCTCCTGCCCACATACCTACGTTGATCATCCCCTCAGATGTGGTCGAGTGCCCAATCAGTTCAAGGAATGTCTTACCGGCAAATACCAGCCCAATAGCGAAAATCATGAGATAGGCAGCGTTTATTTTCAGCAGTAACTCCAATGTCAGACCTTTATTTTCGTTTTCCATGTAATAACCTTAGAGCATCGAGTACTTAGTGTTGCTAGCGAATCTCAATCTCAAAGCCTAATTGTTTGAAGGGCATTCAGTGGGCCGATACAGATGCTAACCTTTACTCAGGATAGAATGTCACTGAGACGGTCGCGTTCAATGGCTTTCCGAATACAACGTGCAACACGTTGACCTGTGGAAAGGCCTGGCTCGTTGATATCCGAATATGGCGAACCACCGACAGCAACGTTAGAACCAGCAACAATTCGAGCGCTGACCTCAAAGACACGGAATTCAAGTTTGTCCGTTACAATCGTCTCCAGACAGAAAGGTCCAATCATCCCTCGAGCGTCTTCCTCCAACTCAAGCGAGGCAGCCACGGCACCCTCACCCAAACGGAAAGCTTCGGGAAGCAGAGATTCACGTAGAACGGCAGGGGTATTTCCTGTGACTACGAAAGATGGTTCCAAACCCATATCTCGAAGGTCCCGTAGACTTCCCAACTTGTAGAATTCGTCTACATTGGCTTCGTCACGGCGATCGATACTCATCAATTCGAGACGGCCACAATTTTCGCCTTCTCGACTTCCCATGCCCTCGACTTGATATCCGTCATCGGCGATTGGATCGAAGAAGAATTGGAAGTAGTATCGAGTTCCTAGAACGTATTCTTGGATGGTGAATTCCTCTTCCAAGTCAACGTTGCGCCGGAAGTCACGGAAATTTCGCGCGATGAAGTAACCCCGACCCCCTTTGGCCCCTGCATACTTGACGATGACTGGCCCGTTGATGTCGTGTGGGTCTTCAATCACTTTGGGCATGGTGCAGCCACCGGATTCAAGCCATTGGCGCTGCAACTCGCGACTACCTTCCCATTTCAGTATCTGACGATTGCCGAAGGTAGGTACTTCGAGAGCGATGAAATTGTCAGGGCGGAGATATTCAACTAGTGAACCGTGTGGGATGATGATGACATTACGATTGCGCAACTCCTCGGCTTTGTCTAAAAGTTCGAGATAATTGTCCAGAACCATCCATTCATCTGGTTCTGCCCCTGGAAATGCTTTGTACATCTTTTGGCGTTCTTTACCGACACAAATACCGAGTGTTCGGAAGCCTTCCATTCGAGCCCCATGAAGAATCTGAAGCGATGAGTGCGAGGCGATTACGCCAATCACAATCTCGGCAGGATTGTACGCCGCGAGCCATTCAGGCAGGTGCGGATGGGTGTTCGCCATTAGGGACGGCTCCCGTACGCGGTAATTATCGGTTACGGAAACCGCATCCACTCTTGTGGGGTGAGAGGGGTAAAATTTCGTCTGGTTCAAATAGGTGAAGGCATAACCAAGAAACTCGTGATTCTGTTGTCTTAGCGAACCTGATCTGCACCAAATTGGTCACAGGAGCGAAAGCGCTAGATGGATATTACAAAAGAGAACAAGAACACGAAGCAAGCTAGAGAAATTCAGAAAATGGTCATGGAACTTATACAACTTTGGATACCAACACTAGAGGATGAACTGCACGGACAGAAGAGCGCACTTAGAAGTCGAGCAATGAAACTGATGGGGCTGTGGATTACAAGATTGGAATTTGACAATGCGGAAGACCTTCTGAGAAAAGAAATTCAAGAGTGGGAATACGAGAACGACGAATTGAATTACGGCGAGGAACAATACGATTGGGGATTCAGATACGAGCATGTTTGAGGATGTCAAAACCCCCTGTGAAACCTAACGGTGGAGGGGCAAGACATTCAAGAGCCGCCTTGCAACAAGTCAATCCATGGAACACACACTGGCAATGCAAATCTTCGGGGTCGTCATGATCCTCGTCGGGGTCATGAAGAATTGGGACCCTGTTGGTTTCAACAAGAATGTCTTTGGAGATGTCGAGGGCGTAGAAGGAGGGGCTGCTGCATCAATGAGAATGTTGATCGGAGGAGCCTTTGCCGGACTTGGAGGATTGAATGTCTACTGCAGTTTCATGATTGATGAACTTGCAAGCGAGGGTGATTTTATTCTCATCGGCAACGTAATTGCTCTGGTAGTAATTTTGAGCACCCTTCTGGGAGCTAAATTCAGGGGCTTTTTGGAAGAGATACCTGTGCCCCCGCTGGTAATTTTCCCCACACTAATTGCAATATGTCTGTACGCTGCCACGTACTAACTACACAAATGAGTGAAATTGATGCACAGGTCTAGATTTACCATCAGGTGCTGAAATGAAATTAAATGTAAAAGAGGATATCTTTCTGCTCTCTGCACTAGAGTTGATGTATCCTGAATCAACGAAATCCAAATTGCGAAAAATGTTGACTGAAGGTCGAGTCCTGGTCAATGGTGAACCGGTTTACAAAGCCAAAGAGTCACTCGTCAAGGGAAATGTTGTGACGATTATCAACCGTTCCGAGGCAATGAAGAAATCACCACCTCCAGAACCAAAGAAACAATTTTCGAAGCTAAAAATTATTTTTGAGGATGAGTTTATTTTGGTTGTAGAGAAACCTGCGGGACTACTTTCTGTAGCCACTGACAAACTTGAGAAAGATACGTTGCACAGTCGTTGCGTCGACTACGTGAAACGCCAATCAGAGCGAGCGTGGTCACACATTGTACACAGACTTGATCGAGACACCTCGGGAGTCATGGTATTTGCGAAAAACAGCGACATCAAAGAAATCTTGCAAACTCAATTCTCTCAAAGGGAGGTGCAACGAATGTATCATGCCCTTGTAGAAGGAGTGCCTGAGCATTCAGAAGGAACTGATTCATCTTGGCTTGTAGAGGATAAACATCTACATGTAAAGCGTGTTAAATCAACCTTCAGGGGTTCGAAGCAATCGATTACACATTGGAGAATCGAAGATCAGGATGAGGTCGTATCATTGATTGAAATCAAAATTGAAACCGGACGGCGTCATCAAATACGGATGGCGATGCAATATCTGGGCTGTCCAATTGTCGGTGACACCATTCATGGAGCGGAAACAAATCCTCTCAATCGAATTTGTTTGCATGCTACTTCACTCGGATTTACTCATCCATACACGGAGGATTTTGTTCAATTTGAATCGAATGTTCCCTTCGCAAACCGCTTCAAAATCGATTCTAAACCTGAACGGTGAGTGGGGCAAGACATTCAAGCGTCAGGCCGATGCGAAACAACATGGGCGGAGGATATTCGGGTGCTGGAGACGGCTCCAATCGGACATATGGTGGCTATCTCGGCCTGCATGAGTTGCTCTCATTGCAACGCGAAGATGAAGGTGTTAGCAACGATGAGATGCATTTCATTGTGACACACCAAACCTTTGAACTTTGGTTCAAGCAGGTAATCCGAGAGTTGAGAGAAATTCGTGACATTCTAGCGACTGAGCATGTCCCTGAATCCCAAGTCCCGAAAGCAGTCGAACATCTCGGACGTGTGACTGAGATTTTCCGTCTTTTGGCCAATCAGTGGAAGGTGATGGAAACACTGACCCCCCAAGGGTTCCTTGCCTTCCGAGATGGTTTGGGCACAGCCAGTGGATTTGAATCGTATCAAATGCGAGAGATGGAAATTCTTCTCGGATTGGAACCTGTTGGTCGCGTTTCCGAAATGGATCCACTTGGTCACTTCCGTAAACTCGCAACCCGGAGTGAGGCTGATGCTGTTGCTTTGGTTCGCTTAGAAGCCGCGTTGGAAGAAACAACGCTTGTTTCCGCGCTGACAACATGGTTATCGCGAACACCCATCATGGGTTCATTGTATGGCTCGGAAGGGGATTCTGAGGCGGTCCAAGCCTATGTTGACGCACACCTAACCGCATACGCCAGTATTGGCGAAAAAGCAAGTGCAAGAATGGAATCACAAGGTGTAGACAATATTGACGCCGTCAAAGCCCGCTTTGCAGCAGCAAGTCAAGGGGCAACCGACTTCCTCAAACCCGATGGTCAAGTCAACCGGGCCCGTGCAGGGTTACTATTCATCGAGTCATATCGCGAACTACCACTTCTCGCTTGGCCACGTGTCCTCGTAGATGCCGTAGTCGAATTGGAAGAGAGTATGGTTCTCTTCCGCACCCATCACGCCCGCATGGTGGAGAGAATCATTGGACGTCGTGTAGGAACTGGCGGCTCATCGGGTGTGGATTATCTTGATGCAACCACAAAATATCGAATCTTTGGTGACCTTTGGGGTGTTCGTACAATTCTGGTAAAGTCTGGTCTTAGACCCACATTGATAAATGGGGAAATGTATGGATTCACCGGTGCAACCGAGAACCAATGAGGTAGATCAATGACTGAAGTCGTAATTTGTGGAGTTGCACGAACGCCCGTTGGAAAATACCGCGGTGCTTTGGCAAATCAATCCGCTGTTGATCTCGGTGTTCATGCCGTCAAGGGTCTGCTTGAACGTGTGGGGATTGATCCCGCAAGTGGAATCATTGACGACGTTCTATTCGGACAAGTTTTGCAAGCGGGTGCAGGACAGTCACCAGCACGGCAAGTAGCACTCGGTGCTGGAATGCCATTCAGTACTCCGGCGACTACCATCAACAAGGTCTGCGGTTCCTCTCTGAAAGCGGTCATGATGGCTGCGAATAGCATTCGAGCTGGCGAATACAACGTAATCGTAGCCGGCGGGATGGAGTCGATGACCAATGCCCCATATTTTGGGCACAAGATTTCTAGAAGTGAATTTGGTGAAATGAAACCGACAATGATTCATGATGGCCTGTGGGATGTCTACAATGATGAACACATGGGAAACACAGGAGAGACCGTTTCTGAAGAATACGAAATTTCTAGACAAGTTGCGGATACTTTTGCTGCTCGCTCCCATGACCTTGCCTTGGCGGCTTGGAATCAAGGGTGGATGGATTTCGAAGTTGTTCCAACCCCTGGGTTGGAACGTGATGAAGGAATCGCCCCAGGGGGTAACCTTAGCGAAATGCGATCAGTATTCCAAGAGGATGGACGCGTGACTGCTGGGAATGCGTCACAACTCTCAGATGGAGCAGCGGCAGTTCTAGTCGCCAGTCGTGAAGCCGCAGAAGCGAACGGTTGGCCTATTCTTGGAACTGTTTTGGATTATTGCACGACCGGAGTTGAACCCGCTAGAGTGATGGCTGCACCCATTCCCGCCATCGAATTATTGCTGAATCGAAATGAAATAACGATCGATGATTTATCTTTTGTTGAGCACAATGAGGCCTTTGCTGCGGCATCCTGTGCGGTTGCCAAGGCTTGTAGTATCCCTGATGACAAAATCAACCCGCACGGAGGCGCGGTCGCCATTGGCCACCCATTGGGTGCAACTGGAGCAAGGTGTCTGATGACGCTCATCAACGCACTTCGCCGAACCGGTGGAGGGAAGGGAATTGTTACCCTATGCCTCGGCGGCGGCAATGCTGTTGCAATGCTTGTCAGTGCCTGATCATCGGAACCTTTCACCGATCATCTGAGGTAACCCTGTGGGTGGTGCGCGCATCGGCGGAGGTGGAGACCTCTTTCTTCCAGTAATCAGCACTATGATGCCGAGTGAAGCAACGACACCACCCATGCCAATGATAACTTTTGTATTTGCATCAAGCGTGAATCCACCACTTGCTGAAGTGTTACCACTATCATCAGGCTCGATGGGTTCGGGTTCAGGTTCAGGAACTGGTTCGGGTTCAGGAACTGGTTCAGGGGGGTGCCAAACAATGTATTGCACCGACCAAGTGTGCGTGATGATTTCATAGCCATCAGAGATTGAGACTGTGATCGAATAGAAGGGGGTCGTTCCATTGTATGAACAAATTTCAGTCACAAATCCACTCGTAACACCTTCACATTGGAATGGTCCCATCTCCAACCATGTTTCACTAGAGATCACCTCGGTCCAATCATCACTAAGGGTTAGTTTCCAAGTGACCTCAATCTCTAGGATTGAATCAGATGATAAGTTGACAAAAGTTTGCAAGAAAAGGGAATCTGATGTGGCGTTTAGCCCGAGATTGGTTTCGAGGGGCAATACGGAAATCTGTCCTGCACGGTTGACCATTTCATCGATTAAATCATTGCAATTCTGGTCGATTCCGTCCCAAACCTCAGTGACATCGGGATGAATATTGGAATTGTTGTCCTCACAGTCTTCGAACCATCGGAAACCGTCACCATCAGAATCGGGATCAGGGACAAGCGGGTTGGTGAATGTCACATTGAGTTCGATACCATCGTCGAGACCATCATCGTCAGTATCATTGTCGAGTGGATCGGTGAGATGTACATTGTATTCATCCAAATCGAACAAGCCATCGTTATCTGAATCCTGCCCCTCATAGTCTTCATCAATCAAATCGTCGCAATCATTGTCGATACCATCCAAGGCCTCGGGCATGGAAGGATTGATCCACGGGTCCGATTCGTTACAATCCTGGAACCAATACCACCCATCCTCATCAGAATCTGCATCGAAAACCAGAGGGTTGGTACCGTGAATCATAATTTCGTCACCATCGGTTAGATTGTCACCATCGGTGTCTGGATTGGTCCAATTGGTTCCATAAACGTGGTATTCGGGATAATCAGCAATGCCGTCATTGTCTGAATCTGTGATGTTGAAACCCTCATCCCAAAGATCGTTACAATTGTCGTCAATCCCATTGAGCAATTCAGACATTCCTGGATGAATCAGAGGGTTGCTGTCGTTACAATCTTGGAACCAATACCACGCGTCTGCATCGGCATCTGGATCGAATACCAATGGATCGCTACCAAAGAATAGCACTTCTTGGGCGTCGGTTAAGCCATCACCATCGGTATCGTTAGACAGTGGATTGGTTCCATACAAATTGACTTCGATTCCGTCGAGCAATGTATCATTGTCACTGTCGGAATCAAGTGGGTCTGTATTGGTCACCATGACCTCTTGATAATCTGTCAAATCATCGTCATCGGTGTCAGTATCATAGGGGTCTGTTCCGTAAACATCGGTCTCATTGTCGTTGGTCAATCCATCTCCATCCGAATCCAAAACCGTGGGAACACCATGGATGACGAGTTCCCAATCATTCCAAGTTCCCGTGTCCCCATTGCCATCATCTTCGACCTTCAGAGTCCAATTGCCTGCAGATTGTTCATCCCAATTGTGAACGGTGGAAAACATCCAATTTCGATAATTGTTATTCGAATCACTTTGTTTCTGAGCCAATGTACTCTCAGTGCCCGATGGGGAGGTGAGGGTGATGATCAAGTCACCTCGGTAGACATGGTCAATATCCACGTAAACTTCGACATGCTCGACTTTCAGTCCATCGTTTATGGTCACTGTATCGTTGACACCCTGTGCCGAATTATCGGGGATGGCAGTATTGATTGTGCGGGTGTTACTCGTGACGTTAATCGCTTGATCAACCAAGGTCCAATTCTCTGCCATGGCCACAGCATGTCCAGCATCAACGGCTCCATATCCATACTTGTGAGATACATCGTGACCCGCTCCATTGACATTCCATGAATTGTCACCAGGATCATTTTTCCTAGAACTATGGACCAAAATGTGTTGCACATCACGCCAAGTCAAATTGGCATTGGCTTCGAGGATGAGAGCGATGACACCACTGGCCAATGGGGTCGCAGATGATGTGCCACCGAAATTATCGGTGTAGTCATTGGTTGTGTATCCTGATGATCCTTCAATATCGGTGGTTGTGATCCCTTCACCAGATCCATCACTGTGGGCTGCAACAAGGATGTTGGCTCCTGGTTCTGCATACCATGATTGGTCGCCCTGATGTGTAATCGCAGTCACTGCAATTGTTTGGCGTGCATTGGCATACCCGTCCTTGTTGGAATCATCATCATTATCCAATCCATTGCCGGCGGCCCATGTGATGATATTCCCAAGTCCACCTCGGCCATTCGCAACATCATCTTCAAAGGCGGCGATTGTCAATGGCCCAGGGCCTTGCAGTGTACTTCCATCATCACTTGGACCCCACGAATTACTGTAAATGTCAATCACTTGGTTCTCGTGACTGAGGGCATCGGCTTCTTTGGAATCGGGTGTACTGCAAGCGATGAGGAGTAAGCCTGCGAGATTTGCATCGGGTGCCGCCCCACTCACACCCACGCTATTGTTTCCTGTTGCAGCAGCAACACCTGCTGCTGCTGTCCCATGAGCATTCGAGTTGGATGGCGAGGGGTTGCCGTCATTCCCACAATAATCGTAATCGTTGGTAGAATCATAATTTGTGGACAGGTCTGGGTGATTCAAATCCAAACCGTCGTCGATGATTCCAATGGTTACACCCGTGCCTTGGTAGGACTCCCATGCTCCTGTCAGATTTGCATCTTCTCCCGAAAGACCACCACTTGTCTGTCCTGTATTTTCCAAGTGCCATTGGTCACCAAATTTCGGATCATTCGGCGTTAAACGTGGTTCATGTTGGCGCTCAATCTCTGGGCAGGCGATTTCGATTCGATTGATATCCAACCACAAGTCGATCTCAGGAGGGTTGGCCTCAACCAACCATGCATTCGGAAGGTGTGGTGCTGCTTCACCCATTGAATGGGGGCTGACAACCAACCAATTTCCATCATGGGATGGCCATTCTGCACAACGGGAAAAGGCGTTTTGAACTGCGACTGAGTAATCTGAAAGGTAATCTGTTTCTTCGTAGATTTCTGTTGCTGAAACGATGGGTGAAATACTTGCGAAAATCATCACAACTGTGAGACACAGCCACTTCATGGCCCTATAGGGCCATGACTTTGTTATTGAAACCATGTTTGTGGTGTTCAATTTGAAAGGAACTCTTGCACTGCGGCTTCAACTTCTGAATCTGGCATCAAACGACGTTGGCTCTTGGCGATTTCAAACAGATGTGCCACCAGCTCATCACTGACTTCATGGCCGTGCTGCTCGAGCCACCAGACGATGTTTGAACGACCACTCATATGTCCGACTCGGATGATTTGTTGTAAGCCATAATCCTGTGCGGGGACACCGGAGTAAACTCGGTCAGCCAGCCAATGGTCACCCTTTTTCATCGCTTTGATAACAGCACTTGCGTGAACACCAGTTCCAGTTTCAAAAGCATCTTCGCCAAAGACTGGATAGTTACGAGGGAGGGATACTTCGACGTAATCGTGTGCTTTCTGCATGTACTCGTTTAGTAGGGTCAAGTCGTTATCGATCACACCCATCAAACTCAGATTCACAAGCGTTTGATCCAAAGGAGCGTTACCTGCGCGTTCGCCGACGCCCAATGCAGTGCCATGAATTACGTCAGCACCTGCTTCTGCTGCAGCCAAATTGTTGGCCACACCAAGACCGCGATCTTGGTGTCCGTGCCAATTGACTTCGATGTCGCGTCGTTTCACACCAGAGTCTGGTATGACTTCATCTTGAATGAAGGTGAGTAGTTGTTTGACACCGTTCGGTGTAACGTGCCCACAAGTATCGCAAACACAGATTCGGTCGGCTCCCAATTCGATGGCCCGGGTGTAGACTTCCTTGATTTCCTCTGGCTTTGAGCGTGTCGTATCCTCGGTGACAAACATCACAGGAATATCATTGTCAACCGCAAATGATACTGCTTTTTCTGCGGTGCTAAGGATTCTTTCCATGGTCCAATTTTCTGCATACTGGCGAATCGGGCTCGTACCTAGAAATGCACTGGCTTGAATTTGAATTTCATGTTTGGCTTGCAAGTCGATAAGGGGTTCGATATCCGAAATCACTGTTCTGACTGCGCATCCGGGTCGGATACTGTAGTCGTTTTCAACGATGTGAGATAGCATGGCATCGATGTGATTTACATGGAATGGACCTGCACCAGGTAGACCTAGATCGACTTTCTGAACACCGAGTCGCTCCATGTAAGAAAGCAACTCTATCTTTTGTTCAATGGTCGGATTTCGAGCACTCGGGCTCTGTAAACCATCTCGCAATGTTTCATCATCGAACCAAATTTCATGTGGGTGATTTGAGGCATTTCGTTTGAATTCATAGTCGACTATGTTCCAATCATAAATCAGGTCGCTTTCCTCCATTGGCTTCACCTCTAGCACCACGTGCACCACCCGATGGGGTGGTGGGGTGTATCAATCCGACGCAGATGCGGCTACAGATATACGCCTTTTTGGCTTCCGTTTTGACAAAATTTTGAACATAACCAAAACGAGGAACAAGATTGTCAATTCGGGACTCAATAATACACAGACTAGTGAGATAAACATCAACGCTAGATAATTCAATGATACGAAAAACGAATGAGCTGCTGAAGGAATTCTTCCATCCGCATCACGCGGTTCATGGATATCGATTGAAATGACTGATTGATTATACCATATTCCGAGTACCAATACAATCAGTGTGTATGTGTAAGCAGCGAGTTCACCAACCTCAGCTGGATTCAGCCAAGGCATGGCTGCAATCCCAATGAGGAGGAGGGCATAAACACGCATCTCAATCATGGTTCGATGAGGGCCATGAACCCACGGCATCATAGGAATGCCGACTTTTTTGTACTGATCACTGCGATACAGTGCCAGGGCCCAGAAATGTGGAGGCGTCCAGAGAAAAATCAACGAAAACATGAGCCAAGGGAGAAAACTCCCCAAATCAAATGGATTTGAGATCGATACCGCGCCCCCCATTGCAGCAGCCCAACCAACCAAGGGTGGAGTCGCACCAGCAATGCCTCCAATCACAATATTTTGCACACTGCTTCGCTTCAGCCAAAGTGTGTAGATAAATACGTAAAACAGGATGCTGAAGGCAGCCCAAAAGGCAGCGACCTCATTGGCGAAGTGAATCAACCAAATCGTACCAGATATCGAGAGGAATAATGCCCATGCGAGACCGGCTTTTGGAGAAATCACTCCACGTGCAATCGCTCGCTTTTCTGTTCTTTTCATCATCGGGTCAATATCACGATCGAGAACATTGTTGAATGTATGAGCACCACCTGCTGTCAGATAACCGCCAACAAAGACGACCCCCATGGTTTCCAATGTATTCAGAAAATTAAATCCAACTCGCCCTTCGGCATTCCATACAATCAGATCATGGATGAGGATTGTACACATTGCCGTTACTTGAAGCAATGCCAGAACGCCGGGTTTCATCAAACGGAACCAATCAGACATACTGGCTGTTTCCACGCCTGACGCCGACTCCATAACTTAACGCGGGCAGAACCCTATCTATCAATAACGCC
>NTJU01000034.1 GCA_002457195.1 Marine Group II euryarchaeote MED-G33
ATCCCGTAATTCAGCCATGATTTCTGCTTGTTTCACGGTATCAATTCCGAGTTCACCTTCAAGATCTTGGTCCAGTTCAATGAAGTCTTCAGGATATCCGGTGTGCTTGACTACGACTTCGACAACTTTCGAAGAAACATCGTTTGCAGGTGGTGGGGGGGATTTTACTTGAGTCACCTCTTCAATCATCACTGGTTTAGGCGGTGAAATTAATTCGGGTTTGGGTTCCTCCGATTCAACGAATGCCCAGGGCTCACCCTGTACACCGCCAATAATCATCTCATCAGGGTTGATGTAGGCCACTAATTTACGATCCAGAATACGTAAATCTGTATTTCCTCCCGCCACCTTCGCAGTCCAATTTGCAATACGATTTCGATCTAATCTCTCAAGATTATTCGCTATACGCCGAACCATGGTGAATGCCATTTGTGAACCGAATCCAGCCGCATGTCGAACAACATATTCTACATCGACTGGGCCACCAACCGATAGGCGAAGGTCGCCCAATTCAGGGTCTGGTTGCTTGAAATTAGCAATGGGCGGGAACTCGCCTTGGCAAAGACCCCGTATGGAAACGGAATCTTCGATACCCGTACCCATTGGGTGTCCAGTGAAACCTTTCGTGTTCGTGATGATAATCTTCGATGCACTTTCGCCGAAGGTTCGCCTCAACGCTTGGATTTCTGCTGCGGCTGAACCACCGCGTGGAGGAGTTGCTGGTTCGTGAGACATAAACGATGTACGAGATGCAATCGAGTGTCGATTAAGGCCCCAATCCTGCTCCATCCTGGTGATGAAATTCTCCAATGAATTGGATACGTGCTCAACATCTAGCCGTGTAGGATGGAAAGCTGAATTGGCAAGGTGCGTTCCAAGGAGTTCGACGTAGGGGGTAACACCTCGTTCGGCACTGAGACTGTTCCTTTCGATGACAAAGCCTGCCGCACCCATCCCGAGTAACATTCCATTTCTGCGAGCATCGAATGGAAGGCTGACATCTTCTACAGCGTTACCCATTGCATGGGCCCCAGCTGCTGCAAAACCTGCGCCGATCCAAGTCATCAATTCATCACTGGTTGAATCATCAGCACTGACGATGATGATCCGATCACACCGACCTGTATTCAGCCAATCTTCAGCAACTGCAATTGCAGAAGGTGTGGATGCACATGCATTGTTAATCGATATATTGGGCCCCCTAGCACCGATATACTGTGCGAATTGAGAATGACCCATGGTCAGTATTTGTAACAAGAATCGACGATCGAAATGGCCCTCTTCATCGGCTCCATTGTTCTGTGCATGGCGCATGGCTTGATCGACCCCAGGGAAACAGGATGCGAAGATGACCCCGGTACGATTTCGCTCTGATTCTGGAAGGTGCCATTGTTGAATGAGGCGCTTCCCAGCTTTGTTGACCTGCTCGACTGCGACCAATGGTAGACCTGCATCCTTGAGTGCTTCAAGGCCAGCAGCAAGGGCGAGAGATGTGGTGATGTCCATGGCTTCAACGATCTTGGGATCGACACCATATTGTTCAGCCAAATCAAAGTGACCGCTTCTGCCAGCAAGTTGTGGAATCAAACTAAAATCATTGCATGGCACAAATTCTGCGGAACCATCTGCATGTTTGATGATTCGAACTAAATTACGATCCAGAAGACGTTGTTTAATCTCGTCTGAAAGTTCTGAGATGAAATTGTCACCGCGAATAATTCTGTCAAATGTATCTGGTGCAAACACCTCTTCCATTCCAGGTAGCCCTAGACTGATTCCGCTGAACACATAGGCATCATTACGACGAGATGGAGTGGTTTCAGGTGTTACAAAATTTTCGCGGAAATGGGATTGTGGTTTCATTGTGAGAGAAACGTTCGGGACTTCATCCATCCATTCAACCAATTCAGGAAGTGTCTTTGCGGTAGTCGTTCCTTTCACACGATAATTGGATTTGATTTTGTCATGGATATTGTAAATTTTTGATTCCGTCAAACCAATTGTCTCTAAATTTGTCGAACCATGAATCATTCGTAGCGGGAATCCACTGATTTCAGAAACAATCTTTGCAATCGCTATTTCCTTCGATTTGCGCTCTATTTCCTCTGGATCTTCGATAATTTGAGAAGATTTGGGTGTGGGTGTAATTTGTCTAGACACAGCCCGTACATCTTGTGGAGAGGTCGTCGATGATGATGCCTGTACACCTGCTTTGAACGCCTCTGTCAGAATGTTGCTATCTGCATCAGGCATGTTTGGAATTCGGCCAGACAGGGCATGTGCTGCAAGGGCTGCATGGAATGATGCGATACCACCCACTTTCGGATGATTTGTATTTGCCACAATTTTTGGTTTGTCTTCGAATATTTGTTCTGCGAATAATGCGAGGGCTCGTTTCGGCCCGACCTCGACGAAGAGGCGGGCGCCTCCATCATACATTGTTTCCATTTGCTTGGTCCATTCAACTGCTGAGGCCATTTGGGGTGCGAGTTTGGCGAGAATCGCTTCCTTGGGACTACTTCCTGCCAAAGCCACGTTGGGGTACCAACCACCATCAAAATTTGAGGTGATGGGGATTTGTGGTAAATTGATTTCCAAACCTTCGAGGAATCTACGCAATGGTTCATTTGCTGGGGCAACGATTCGCGAATGGAATGCATGACTGGTCTGAAGTTGTACACAGGGTGCACCTGCTTCGTCGAAGATTCTCATCACACGCTTCATCGGTTCTGTTTCACCTGCAATGACTGTCATTTTTGGGCTGTTTTTATTGGCTGCAATCACATACCCCTCTTCTGCATCCAATACAGCCTCAATTTGTTCATAGGGTGCTGAAACCGAAGCCATGATCCCACAATCTGGTACCTCGACACCGCCCATTTCCGTCCCTCTTGCAGCCACTGCACGCAATGCACTATCGAAATCGAGGATGCCCGCGACCATCAGCGCTGCATATTCTCCCAAAGAATGCCCTGCTACCATGTCGGGCTCAAGACCATGTTCTTTCATCAGACGATATAGTGCTAAATCCGCAGCTAACATCGCGGGTTGCGTATATTCTGTCTGTTTGAGTTTGTATTCAGATTCCTTTTTTTGTTCCTCTGTAAGATTTTCTCGAAGTACGAATGAAGACAATGATTCCCCATCGAGTACATCTGTCATCGTTAGATCTGCTTCATCCCAAGTGTCTCCGATACACCTGTATCGTTTGGATAAATCCAATGTCATACCCACGTATTGGCTCCCTTGGCCAGGATAGAGATGGGCAACCTTGGCTTGTTTAGGCAAAGGTGCCGTATCTGTAACCATCACCATTTGCTTGGCCAAGAAATCCCATTTTGAACGATCTTCAATCGATTTCTCCAAGAGGTCAAATCGCTTGGAGAGTTGGGCCCAATTGCTGGCCACAATCGCGCAACGAACACCTTCTGCGGCGTAGCCTTTACTCGCCTCTGGGAGAACGATGGATAGCCGCTTTCCATACGGATCATCATCAAAGTTAGATCCAGTGAACAATTCACTTCGGATTAAACTGATTTTCTGAACCAATGATTCTAGATCTGGTGCATTGATCAGTAAGGCACCACCCTCAATTTCCTTGAGTTCTGAATAGGATAATGTTGCAGTTGAAGGCAAAGGTGCTGAGGATGACTGACCCGGGTTGAGCCAAGCCGCACGCCTTGCATCAAATTCGTTGGCGATAAGTGAATGGTAATCTCGGTCGTAGGACTCAATTGCACAATGGAAATTTGTTCCGCCAAATCCGAATGAGGATACACCTGCTCTACGAGGGTGGTCACTTGGGGTCGTCCACGTTTGAGGTTCGGTTGGAACGTAGAATGGGTTGGTACTCCAATCGATATTTGCATTCGGGGTCGAAAAGCCTGCACTGGGAGGTATTGTAGCCGTATCAACGGCCCGAATGGCTTTGATTATACCCGCAATTCCAGCTGCTGCCTTTAGATGTCCAATCTGGCTCTTAATCGAACCGACTGCAACCGTTTGGCCGGAGGGGGTATTGGAAAATGCAGAGGAAAGGCTGGTCAGTTCTGTTGCATCGCCGACCACGGTTGAAGTGCCGTGTGCCTCGATTAACTCCACCGTTGCTGAATCGTAACCCGCCTGCATGTAGGCGCGACTGACGGCTTGTATCTGGCCCCTAGTACTGGGTGCGGTGATGCCCTTTCCACGGCCATCACTGCTAGCGCCTACTCCTCGAATTACGGCCTGGATATTGTCGCCATCGTGAATTGCATCCGAGAGGCGTTTCAATGTGAGAGCACCGGAACCTTCCCCCATGACAAATCCGTTTGCTTGGCTATCAAAGGGAGTAGAATGGGTGGCTGAAAGAGCACCGATTGCACTGAATTTCGCAAATGTTGCTGGATCCATCGTTCGATCACTTGCACCTGCGACCATCAGATCAACTTGGCGAGTTTGCAACAAACGACAGGCGTCAAGAATGGCGGCAAACGTAGAGGCGCATGCAGCATCTGTGGAATAATTCGGGCCCTGTAAATCAAGAAGATTTGCAACGCGACCTGATACGACGTTAGCGAGTTCCCCTGGCATCGTATCTTCAGTAACGCGAGGGAGTCCCTCGAGGATGGCTTGCTTGAATGCAGTTTTGCCTTCACTGGGCATTCCACCTGCTTCAACGGCATGTCTAGCGAAATGATCTGCCCATATTCGGTGGTTCGATAAGTTTCGATTCTCGCCACCCAATGCATTTGCAAAAATTACACCGGTGCGAGCCTTCGGTAATTCCCTAGCCCCTTCACCCATGTATCCTGCATCTTCCAATGCAGCAGCACTAACCGTGACTGCCCATTGCTGTGTGAGGTCAATTTGAGGAAGGGACCCTGGAGGGGTTTTCCATCGTCGCCAATCAAATTCGTAACCTTCGATCCAACCTCCTATTTTCGAATAGGTTTTGTTTTCATCAACATTTTTTGGTCCACCCTCCGCCCAAAAATCAGATGGATTCCAACGACCGTTTGGTACTTCTTTCAGTGAAACCTTGGCTGACAAAATGTTCTGCCAAAATGTATCGACATCAGGTGCATCGGGTAACAGGGTTGCAACACCGATGACAGCAATGGGTTCAAACGGATCCTGTGGATTTTCATCTAGGGTCGTCAATTTTCCACCTCAATCGTTGATGCTATCTGGTACCATCGTGCTAGAATATCCTGCATCGACATGGATGATTTGACCCGTCACCCCAGAACCAAGAGGGCTTGAGAGCCAAACTGCACAACCTGCAACATCATCTTGGTTGACATTTCGTCTCAATGGTGAATTACGTTCTACATGCTTGAGAATATCACCAAAACCAGGAATCCCACTGGCTGCCAATGTCTGTATAGGGCCGGAAGAAATTGCATTAACACGATGTCCTTCTTCCCCGACCCGCATTGCCAATTCACGAACCCATGCTTCAAGCGCTGCTTTGGCGATACTCATTACACCGTAATTGGGGACATAACGGGTACTGGCTGCGTAAGTGAGAGTAATTGTGGAGGAATTTGGTGCTAAATGTGGTAATGCATGACGCATCACCCGTTGCAATGAATGTGCAGAAATTGTCATCGCGGTATTGAGTGGCTCATCTTCGACAAACAACATGTGTCGATCGAAACATTCTCTGGGTGCAAATCCAATCGCATGAATGATGATATCTGCTTTTGCACCCGGTGCTGATTTCTGCCAATCCTGAAAAAATTCAGCTGTAGTATCCTCTGCAGCAACATCGATTGGATAGAACGCCTCAATCGCATCGAGTTTGTCCTTTAGTTGGAATACACGACTCATGAATCGCTTCTGATAACCGAGAATCAGTTTGCAACCCGCTTCAGCCAAACGATTGCAAATGGCCCATGCGATGGAGTCTTCTGAGGCGACACCAAAGACCAGTGCAGTTTTTCCTTCAAGTTGCAACATGAAACCACTCTCAGCCCTTTGGGCTGTTGGCTTCGACAGCAGACGGGTTTTGATGGTGCCCCTCAGAACTGACCCTACGGGTCAATTTCACCGTAGAGTGTATTGGGCCAGAAAGAGTGGACATGGTGCAGTAAATCTTCGACCTCACCCTTATCCAAATCTTTGAGTAAGTCTTGGACCAACGTTTGGGTTCTTTTGGGCACAGTTTTCGGCCCCAACACAGCGCCGGGCCGTGCGGGATCATCGAGATAGTCTGTCTCCATTGTCCATGTTGAGGTGCAATATCGATATGTTTCCATGATTTTCGCAAGGCTATTTTTCCCCATGCTAACAGAGGATGACAAACCGTGGGTGAATGAGCCACTCACATCCGAAGGAGCATAGTGATGAATGGCACGTTTTCGAGCCAAACCTGAACGATCGCAAAGTGCGGCCAATTCTGCATTTGTTTGAGCACCATTTTCCTCAACATGCAGTTGGATTGGGACATCTGCCTGTGAGGCCATGTGCATGACTGTCTCCAATTGTTCGTTGGCTGCGGACCAAATCGCTTCCGATACCGGATAATGTGGCCGGCCCACCTCACCTAAAGCAACCGCTTCCCCTTCAGCGCAAAACTCCAATGCCAGTGCCACAGATTCCAGATGTAGTTCGGTTGCCACATCCAATCCCAGAGTGTGAATTTGTTTCTCCCAGACAACCGGATGTGGTCCCAAAATCACCCGAACGTCAAGTCCAACCTCTCTCCGAACACTTCTCGCCAACTCTAATGTCCCAGTGTAAGCATCTTTGACTGCACCGATTGAATCCGGCAAGCGGTTGGGGAATCCAGGTTTGTGAACCAAACAGAGGTGAGTACCTCCTGCATTGGCAAAATCTTGGGCCGCCGCAATGCCCCTCCCATTGAGATCAAGGTGAAGGTGAGTATCCCAAATTGGACCGGTCCATCGCCCCTCGACGATTGCCATTTTCATCAACCCAACAAATTCTCATCAGAGAGGCGTTGTTTCCACCTACGTGCGGCCATTGAAACCAACTTCCCATGCCGAGCTTCTGTTGCAATGCCACGACCATTACGGAATAGGAGCATTTTGATTTCATGGCGAGTGTCATCAATTCTGAGACAATCCAATTCGGCATCGAATACAGCATCTGGATAGAGATCGGGAACTCCTTCGAGCGACACGGTTGAATCTAAATCGAATGTTGCAACAACAGGTCCAACTTCAAATGTCATACCAGATTCATCTTCTCCAAGTCGTAGCATTACCTCTTTGGCAGCCAGATGAGCCAAATCCTGTTTACGACATCCATGAACGATGATTTTTCCATCCATATCAATGAGCAATGTTGCACGAGGGGCTACCAAAGAAAGTGTCACATACCCTCCACTTCGCTTTCCACCGACCTCATCGATAACCCTCTGTGGGTCCAACTTGATGGCTGGAGTAAATCGAAACAATTGATTTTCGACATGGGCTTCTGTCATTCTACTTCCTCCTCGACATGTTCCGGCAACGGGGTCTTTACCAATGCTGAATGAATGCTGGGCATCCATGCCTGCATGACTGGCACGAGTAGCACGGGGGCCCCTTCATCATCAATCTGCCCCCCACTGAGTGTGCCCAAGGCACCCCGAAGACGGGAAGCCAGTCTCGCATCCCTACGCGAACACAATTCCTCAGATAGTACTGATTCTGAACGATACCACCAGGCGGCTGCAAGAGCGCTAGCTTGCGCCAAACCATGTGCCTTCGCTTCATCACGTCCTTCGGTCGGAGGGCTTGCATTTTGGATGGCTTCCCGAAGATATTTTTTCCAAACTCGCCCACTAAAAATCGAACGGGCCAGATGGCGTAAACGAACCATTTCATCTGCGCAGTCCTCAACCCATTCTGTCCATTCTTCATCTTCGGGTTCTACAAAAAATACAGGGCGACTCCCAGTACCTGATTGACTCTCTGCGGCCATTAAGAGGCGACGAGGTTCAGGATCAGGAAATCGACAAGATTGGATGGCTTCAATAGAAGACATTCCAATCATCATTCGCGCCAATGTTCCCCCACTGGATGAAATCGAATCACGATTGATTCCTGGTGACGATTTCTCTTGGTCAAATTGATCATTCCAAATTTCGGGTTCATCATCTGGAAGAAGAAATGCCAAACCATCCCAATCTCCAGCGGTACGTCGAAGTGAATCTGTCAGAACCACATTGGGCAAGAAGGGCCACAGGCGAATGGTTCCCCCACAAGGGTCGTCCCAATCGATTGGCGACCAACTCAAGGACGCCGAACCTGCCATGCTCCAACCTCATTCTTGACTCGCGAGCCACTCTTCGAGTTGCTCGACATTCCAGCCCTGGTCAAAGTATTCCTGAATGGTTGCTTCGTCCCAGAATGGGAATTTCTCCTTGGCGATATCCATTGGACTCTTGCTTACCGCTGGCGGTCCTCGAGATGCGCCAGGTGGGCCTCTTCGGTCACCGGGTCGAGTAGCGGGGGGCCCTCGGCTTTGCATTGGAGTAACCGGTTGAGATGCTGGTAGGAAATCATCCTCTTCGATGTATTCCAATTCATCATCTTCAACCGTTCTGTTGAGAACCAATAGAACGACCACGACGGCAATAATCAGGACGATGACTACACCAGCAATACCGATGTAAAGTCCTGAGTTACTGCTCTCATCCGCTTCACTATACTTTGCAACATTGAATGCAGGAATACTGGCAATTTCTTCATTGCCTGTATCCAAGATGACGTAACTAACATTTGTCGCAGGGTTCGGGAACTGATCCATTGAGATTCGCCAACGTGTGTCTTCACCAGGTTGGACGCTGAATGGACAGGTGTAACTGACAGGGGCACCCGCCTCTCCACCAATCCATGTTACAATCTGAATCTCCAGCACACCTTCTTTGTTACCTGCGTTACTGAAATCAATCAAGAGATCGAAGTCGGATTCTGCCATCGGTCGGTCAACCGACATGTCGACACGAGTGATATCAAACTTGGCTGATTCGTAAGCGATTTGATATGTTCCAGCTCCACTGTTCACCGAATCTCCAAATGAGCCCGCACCATTGATTGTCTGTCCGGCTGAATCATGACCAGTCAGCCAGAATTTAACGATGATATTTTCCATATCATCAGGGATTGGTTGAGTTGAGTCCCAGAGGTTGAAACATGTCGATGTTGCCCGAATTCGTCCTTGTGAAGATTCAAGATACAAGGGTGTACTTTCCCAACCGATTGTGTCATCAAATGCATTCAGATATTCGGTCCAATTGTACTCGAATCCACCGACTTCTTGGGTTTCGTAGAACATCCAATTCAATTCGACTGAAGAAGTATCCATGCCCTGTAGTTCATCAATTAGAATCTCGGCATCAAGGCAACCCATAATCGATGAAGAAATGCTTCCCTCAATGGTTTCACCCGTGACCGAGTTGGACAAATCCCATGAACCAAACACTGCATCTGGCCTGTCACCATCCACCTTTACGATGAATGAACGAGATGGTGCTGGTGTGTTATCGGACGCCCCATTTGGCATGTTGAGCAACTCCATCGTGTAGGTGTATTCGTTGGTTGCTGAAGCGGCGGGTACGATTAACTGGAATGAACCGTTTTCGATCTCATATTCATTCACATCGACCAAAGCAGGCGAGTAACCCTTGTCAGGCATTCCAGCCGGATAAAGTGGTGAGCGGGTTATCTGCAAAGTCATCGGAATTTCTGGGCTGACGAAAATCAAATCGTTCATTCCTGCACTGAATACATATCGACCTTCGATGACCAAAATGTCACCCTGGTAAACGAATCCACCAGATTGGGTCCCCACACCATCGGTTGGGAATCCAGATGTATCTTCAACTCGGAAGGTTGTCGTATCCAGTTCAATCCCACTCGCATAGGACCAACGCTGCGGATTTCGTGCAGCACTGATGTGAACCTCGTTGTTGTTGAGATCCTTGTCCTTCATTGCGATGTCTGGTGTCTTCACACCACCCACGTATGACAATGGTACTCCCCATTGCAAACGAACTGGGATGTCGAGAGTGAATTGCTGCTCGAATGGTGAAATCAATACAGTGCCATCACGTGTAAGCATTCGTGGTTTGATGCCCGTATTTTCAAAATCATCAATGATTTCCAACCAAGTACTAGTCGTCCAAGCTGTATCGTTCTGTGGTGAATAGAATACTTCGATACAACCATCTGGATCGTAGGAACCACCCGCCTCATTGCAGATTGCGGGGTTCATGGTGACTGTAATCAAATCGATATCTTGCCATCCATTGTCGTCCTTTCCATCGACAAGCAAATTGTATGTGTTACCTGCATAAATCGAGCGATTGTTTTCGTTCAGCAGGGTTCCATGCGAGTCAGAAATGTGGAAGGCTTCCACCAGTGGTGTTCGGCTCTCCATAGCGATATATGTGACCAAATCATCATTGATTCCAGGGGCACCACCATCAATTTGGTTGCCACCAATATCTCCACCAGACACGAATATACTGACCATTTGTGGGGGGTCGATTCCACTGTTTGCATAATCACTGAAACATTCGCAAGGGTGGTCGATTAGGTAGTAGGATGTGTCAGCCATCGTTTGACGTACCAAACCAATCTGAGTGTACTCGTTCAATTGTGCAATACGGTCTTTTTCACCGGCATCGGCATTGACGTATCCAGGATCTGTGGAACAGAGACCATCCAGACCACAGTCATCCGAATATTCGACCCAGTAATTGAGTGTCAGCGTCTCAGGGGCCAATGGCAAATCCTGTGCCGCAACCCGGAACTTCTGGTTGTTGCTCGCCTTCACCCATGTATCGTCAGTGAGGTCACGCCAATCTCCTTGCACACTGAATACTGAGATGTTCATCAGGTGCGGTGCAAATGGATCGAGAGTGATGGCAAAACGAATCGCGCAATCACTGTCCGGGTTGTAATTACTTGGTGGACAAATGGTATCTCCATCAGTATAATTGTGCATCAGCAAGCGATACTGCTCATTACCTGCTTCAGATGCAGGGAGCGCTGGTTGCCATGAATAATCCCCATCAATCGTTGCAGCGGTTGAATCAACAAACAACCAATCCTCAAACATGATTTCGGATTGATTGCGCTTTTGCAATACAACTTCGTAACTGTTCGGGTTGGGTGCAACATCCAAGTCTTCGTATCGAATATTGAAGTCAAGTGTAATTGTGTTACTTGAGTAGGCATTGTTCAAATCAGTCTGCTCAACACCACCTTGATTGAAGAGTTGGAAGCCAGTCATCCCAGCATCGTTCTCTACAGCATTACCGATCGAGGGGGAAATCAAATTCCCAGCTGGAAGACCACTGACTCCAGTGCTGGAGATTGCAGATGCATACAGGCGTACGCTCTGAGTGTCGTCCCATGTGGGGTTGACACGGAAGCGCCAATTGAGTTGCTTGCCTCCACCATCGGCATCGGCTGCAAGTGATTGCATCGACATGAAGTCAATCTTGTCATCCACATCACTCTCTTCCCAGAAAGTGCCGTTGGCATTGTCCCAACGCAATTCCATGTTACCATTTTCAGTTTCGAAAAGAAGACTGGCACCGCCCAATGTTTGGCCGGTAGATGAATCCACATCGTGAGTTGTAATTATCTCAATCACATCTCCATTCGGATACATTCCCGTGATCCCACCGTCATCGTAAGTGGAGTCATATCCACTCGTGGTTGAAATCGAAAGTGAAGACAAGGAAATCGAACCCCCGGAACCTCCAACGATTCTCATTGGAACAATGACATTGCCTGTCGCACCATTACTGCTAGCGAGCGCAACGCCTTGGTTCATCTCGCGCGCGATGTTGTTTGAATCACTAATCGCACGATTCCAATCGTATAGGATGTCTATGTCTCGGAATGTAATCGAGGCCCCGGATGCTGAATTGGGTGCATCGATTAACAAACGGAACAGGCACCATTCGTTACCATAATCATCCACCCAGGCAACAGGCACCAATGGGTTGTCTAACAGACTCTGAACACTATCTTGAATGGATACAAGAGGGCTCCCTGGATAGGGGATATGGCTGTCACCCTCGAACAGGCTCTCGGCAATAAGGACCTCTTCATTGCCACTCACAATTGATAAATCAAATTCACCAATGGTGTTACTATCGTAGTTTAATTCCGCATAATGAACCGTGGACCCTTTGGGTAGAAGGAAGGGGGCACCTTCGCCTTGTAGGTTGATGTCCAACGCAATTGTACGCTCGGTCGAACCTTCATTGACACCGTTAACGATTCCTGTGCGGAACATATCTTGTCGACCAAATCGGCCGAATCCTGGATCGGTCATCCCCCACTCAATGTCTCCATCTGCAGCCACATCGATTGTGATTCCGCGGGAGTGGTGTGCAAACCGATATTCAGCATGGAAAGAATAAACCTCACAGAATGAGGTGTAATTTGCCATAACACCGACTGTGAACGATGGAGACGAAAGTTCGGTCCATTGTTCGTTTGGCAATAGAGTCGACGACGCATCAGAATTGAGGCTCATGCCCATGATGAAATTGGGGCCGCCGCAATTATCGACAATGGTCGGTTTAATCGCAACCACCGGCATTGAGAAGTCAGAGCGAACTGCAGAAGGTGAGAACGAATCATCCAAAATTTGTGTCATCAACATCAATGTTGAATTGCCAGTGAAGGCTGAAGACCACTTGTCCCCATCATGTGAGCCACCATCCCAAAAGACACCATCTGTATTGTTGAAAGTAGTACCAATCATCGTACCCAAACTGAAACCATGCAATACCGGTGTGGAAAGCCTGGATGGGCCCGAGCCAAAGGTGAATTTGAAATCGATTAGAGGATAGGTGTCTGCGTTGATATCCCACAACTCGATCAGACTACCCTGAAGGTTGGACATGGCATTTCCAGAACGGTCGATCACAACAGACCCTGTTCCTGCGTCCAAAACATCAACGCCAAAATCTGCAGAGGCTGACTTCAGGAGTTCAAGATTCAACAAACCGTAGCCATCAGGGAATCCTGGCTGCCCAGAACTCTGTGGTGCGAATGAACGGAGAGTAACATCACCTTGAGCAGGGAGAGGATCACCCACACGAACACCGTCAATGTACCATCCCGCATTCATCATCTCAACAGGGAATGCTCCCTGACGAGGGTTCACTTCATGGATGAAAGTGAGTTTGATGTATCGCCCTTGATGTGATGTAAGATCAAGCCTGATGTCGGACCACCCGGTCTGGCTGTTAGAAGACGTAGTTCCATTTCCAGCAAGGACATAATCGCCAGCCTGTGGTCCATTGTTGAGGTGGTTTCCACATTTCCCTGATGGAACTTGATTGGTTGAGGCTCCCAATTGATGCAAACCATCCCCAGATGATATCCCGGTGGTTGCTCCAATGTCAAATGGGGCGAATACTGGATCTTGGAAATCAACATTGTTTGTTGAGTTCTGCACTGTAACATATGCACAATCGTCGTAGTAGTATTGGTTTGTACCGGCTTCTCGGTAGAAAAGAGAGTGGTAACTTCGGAACGTCATGTCGGCCTTCCCAGGATGGACGAAGAATGAAACACTGGTGAGTGTCATTTCAAATTCCCCATCTGGGATATTGGCGGTATAGTCTGGGTTTTCAAAATCAGTACCCCAGCACCAATCGCCAACACCACAGCCCAGTGTGGGTAGGACGTTGTCGTTTGTATTGCCTCTAGCCCAGTTCGCCACCAGCGGAGGAATACCTTGATCGGGGCCAGTAGTCCAACCCTCTGAACCGGATTCAAAATCAGCATTGTAACCTTGACTGGTAAGTTGTAGATATTCTTCTGCAACAGTGAAATCCCCACTTGAGGAATATTGGGTCATGCCACCGTTGTAAATTGGATTCCAAATTTCCCCATTGGCTACCAATGAACTGTCGATGATTTGGACATCGTTGTGTTCTGCATAATCTGTGCCGACGATGAAGCCGGCTGCATTCACTGTTTCACCAGCTGGCATGCTAATGCCTGCAGTCAAATCATCGCCCCAAGTTCCTTGATCACGAAGTTCGACATCGACATCGGAATTACCGTTGGCAAAGGTGCTAATTGTTGCTGCATGAACCAAGGTGGTGGAGAACACCATCAAGCAAATCATGGCTAGCGATAGGGTACGCGTTCGTGTTGTCATGTTATGTCACTTCCAAAATGAACCACGTAGTGGTTCTGCGCTGTCCACTCAAAGCCCGCATATAACACCCATCGTTCGCTGGTTGGCCCCGTAGGGGGCCAAAGGGGCATCATTTTCCGTCTAATGACCGCATTCTAAGCGATTCAAGGCATTCTTTGGCCAAATTTCCAAGGCCTCCTTGAACCTCCTCATTTTGGCGTAAACGAGCGAGATCAGCGACAGTGGTGGGCCGATCTGGGCCGAGTGCATCGCACAACTCTGGACCTGACGAGATTTCATATGTACCCAACACCCTTGCCTCATCAATAATTTCTTGTTTATCCAACCCCAGTAAAGGGCGTAAAATTCGATACTTACTCGCCTCTTCTACGGCACCCAAATTCCCCAACGTTTGACTACTCACTTGACCGAGATTTTCGCCGGTCAAAATAGCGGTTGCCCCGACCTCTTCTGCGATAGAACTTCCAATGGAATTGAACAGTCTTTTCATGTGTACAAAATAATCTCGATGTGCGGCTGGATCTGTGAATTTTGCCAACGTCTCGCCGACAGTCACAACACGGAGATTCGAATCGATTAATCCGTCTTCATCTAAACTTTCAATCAAGTGGGAAAGACTTGCTGCAGTTTTATCCTCAGCTTCAGTCCCAGTAATCGGTTCCTGTGAACAATGAACAGGAACAATTTGCCATCCAGCACGCACCATCCGAGCAACTGCTACTGGAGAATCAATGCCGCCTGAAACCAGAGCGATGCAAGTCGGTGCACTGGCCATGTGCCCCGCTACCGCTTAACCCCCATAATGGGATGGGTCGGGACAAAAGAAGTGACAGCCTCAAGAGGGGGAGGCGTCGCCCGGGGAATGGAGATACAGATGTCGGACCCCTACTCGACCGAGCCCGTGACCAAAATCGATGAGGTTTTTCCACAGGATACGAATGCGTACAATACGCTCTTTGGTGGGCGATTGATGAGTATCATGGATACCGCTGCTGGTATGGCTTCGAGTAAATTTGCACACCGCGAGTTTGTCACCGTTTCAGTGGATGCTTTGAAATTTAAACGGCCTGCGTATCAGGGAGACCTGATTGAAACAACTGCACGCGTAGTACACACGAGTACACACACTGCAGGCGTACATGTCATCGCGAAAAGGTTAGACCGAAGTGAGTGGGTCACGGAAGAAATTTGTTCTGGATTCTTTTTCATGGTTGCAATTGATTCCCAGATGAAGCCAATTCCAATACCCCAATTTACACCCAATGGTGATGACGAACAGAGAATGTGGGATTTGGCCCAAGCAGCCAGAGATGCGATGAAGGCCGCTGGCCAGTAAATTGCAATGGCAAATGGACGGTGGACAACATGCCCGTATTGAATGTCGCTTTCGTTGGTTCAGAGGAACTGGCCAGAACGCTGGCAAAGAAGGGGGATGTTCGTGATATTGAATCATATGTTTACAAAGAAATTGTCGAAGGAGAAACGCGAATTTTGTCTTTGTTGAGACCGCTTAGACATCCCGAACGACTCCGGCCCCTACTCAGCGTCCTCAATGTTGCCAAAGCTGGAGTGGTTGAAATTGATAAAATCGATGCTGCCCTTGGTGAAGTCCTTGTCGCCTTTGGTTCTGCAGGCATTCATGTTGGGCATGCGATTATTTCGCCTGAAGAAGGAGGTTGGGTTGATCCTGAGCAGGTCCAGGTCTTTCTCAATCAAGCTGGACTTGGAGGGTGGACTTTGCACGAGAGTACTCCCGATGAACACATGCTTAGAGAATCTCTCCTCTCCAATCTACAAGCAGGTGACGAGGCGGCCCCTCTAGTCATCCCAATCGACCAACATTTCAATGTCAAGGGGGTTGGCTTGGTGGCAATCGGTTATGTTCAAGCAGGAACGGTTTCCAAGCACGATGAAATTCTCGTGCTGCCAGCTCAAGAAACTGGCATTGCTCGGAGTCTGCAAGTAATGGACGATGATGTCGAACAAAGTTTGGTCGGAGATCGGGTGGGTGTAGCCCTTCGAAATCTTCGCGAAGAAGCCCTCCACCGCGGTTGTATTTTGACCCACGGAGATGCGGATGCATTGGAACGTCACAATGGCTCAAAATTTACACTTTTACTCGCCCCATTTCAGAAACGTGAACTCTCTGAAGGGGACGTCATTCACGCCGCTGTAGACTTACAGTTCCAAGTCGGTCGAATTACGAGTCTTCAAGGGGTTGAAATTAATGTTGAATGGGAACAACCACTGTGGATACAAAAACGGGATGCTGCGCCAGTGATTATTGCACAATTAGATGCAGGAAAAATGAGAATCATGGGTGTTGCAAAAGACATCTCGCCCGTGTAAGAATAAGACCCCCAAACCATGGGTCTGATGGTGATGATTGCCAATAAACTGTATAAGCAGCAGGTTACGCTGACGTTCTGGGATGCATCAACAGGAGGGACCTTTTGGGGTCCAGCCTGAGCA
>NTJU01000035.1 GCA_002457195.1 Marine Group II euryarchaeote MED-G33
ATGCTCATGCCATAGGCCGAGTGATCCCAAACAACAGTATGGGCTGAATTCCCATCAGGGTCATTGAGTCCGAGGGTACCTTGACTGTTTGTCAGGGTAATCGATTCCCCGCCCAGTGGATAAACCATGAATGCTCCAGGGCTTAGCGTTGCAGGCGGGAGTGCAAAACCAGAACCTGAACGCAATTCCCATCCTGTCAAATCGACACTCTGGTTTCCAACATTGGTGATTTCAACCCATTCACCATTCATCCCCGTTTGTGAGTCGGCACCGATTGGGTTTGGCAGGAATTCAGAAATTCTCATTCCACTTACATTGGTTTGGTTTCCAGTGTTTCCACCACCATTGTCACCACCTTGTCCGGGGTTGAGTGCGCCCGGTGTATTGTAGGGTGACGACATCCATGGCCCATCCACCATCAATGGGTCGGCAGGGATGTAACTGATGTTCTGGGGGTGAGGGGTTTGCCATTCGACAACTTGGCGAATGTCTCCGTTACCATCAACAAGAGAGATTGAATCGTAATTGTTCAGTAAATCGATTGGACCAAAAACCAAGAAATCACTGGGCGTCAATTGGTTGACCGTATTTGGTAGTGTATGGTGAATCCCACTCCCTGTACGCAATGAGTAGGGATTGCTACCAATCGGTTGCCCCGAACCACCTTGAGGTGGGTAATAGAATTCGACCCAACTGCCTCCAACAGACGAATTCTCAGCTGTGACATTCACCATGACTTCGTTGATTTGGAACGGCAAGCCAGGAACCATTGTCACAGGCGCATTGATACTTTCTGGGGTAGGCCATTTTGCAGTCATCAGGTCGTCAGCATTTTGTCCCCAATTTGGAGTAGAACTGCTTGTATTGACATAGGAATGTCCGGTACGTGTTGGGCCGGAGTATTCGACTTGATGCGTGATTTCTCCGCTTGGCATTCTGAGTTTGACCAGTTCTGTTCCAGCACCGTTGTTGAGCATCCCGTAAGTCCGTGTGCCATTGACGGCCACGATTCTATGCTGGCCTGGATCAATCATTGTCCCACTTCCAACGAGGTGAGTTGTGTTCATCACCATCGTGTTTCCAGCAGCATCATCGATGGACCAACCTGCAAGATCGATGGCCACTGAACCGATATTTGCGATTTCAATCCATTCGCCACCAGGCCAAGTTGCATTGTCATTGGTCCAATAGGGGTCTGGCATGACCTCTGTAATTCGCAATTCACTCTGCACATAGGTTGGGCCGCCGGTGCCTCCTCCGGTGTTCGCTGCACCCGGGGTGTTGACATTGGAATCAACAAAATCATCAGTTGGATTGGTTGCTGGGACTTTGCTGACATCACTACTCGATGTACCTGTGGTCACAGTGTGGACTGAAACTCCATTTCCATCGAAGAGGTCTAACGTTTCCCCCACATTGTTGAGTTTGAGCGTGCCTTGCGAGTTCTCAGCAATAATCGCATAATCACCTGCTGCAAGCACATATGGTGTCGCCAAATTGGCAAAGTCAACCCATGTATTGGCATCGAGGGGGTGTGAATATTGTGCAGCGTCTACGAGCGTCCATCCTTGCAGATTGATGTCCGTAGTTCCACTGTTGTAAATTTCGACCCATTCACAGGCTGGGTAGTTCCCAGTATCGGTTCCCATGGGGTTCGGCATCAGTTCATTGATACAGATATCACCACTACAAGCGGTCGATCTAGCACTGGTCCCTTGGACCAATGGAGACAGGCTCATGACAATCATCAGTGTGGTTAACAGCAAGGCATTACGACGCATGGGGTTCACCGCAGGGCGAAGCCCTGCGCTCACGCGTGAGGGCATCTTGCCCTTAGTGCCTCCGCAGATTAGATGAAACCAAAGCCGTCGAGTTTCTGTGCAAATGTGTAAATCATAATCGGAACCAGAATGATGCCCATGCCATGGCTTCGTCTGATTCCAATTCTAGGGGGCATCAGCCCCATCGCAGTCCCGACAATCAACACCCCGATTCCAATCCAACCAGTGGACAACCAAACGAGGATTGTAACGAATCCAACCACACCCATGACCATACTTCGAAGAGGAATCAATTCATGCAATTTGAGCATTCCTTGCCCGACTTTAATCATCACAGGCACGGCGAATAATCCAGCTCCGATGGTAATGGCCATCAGACGGATATAATCAGACGGGGGTTCAAGCCCAGTCCACTGATCGATTGGATACATCATATTGAGCGCAAGAGCCGCACCGGAACGTGGTCGTAGTACAAGGTAAAGGAAGGTCAGGACCATGACGGTCACGGCGGTGTTGGTGGCCGATAGAACCGCAATAACTTCGAGGTCTTGTTGTCTAGTTTGAGCATCGAGATCTTCCAAATCTGGGCTCGCTTCTTTGACTTCTCGGGCCTTGGCCAACATCGCCTCATCCTCGTCTTCACGGTCAACCAATTCTGTGTGGTCATCCCCAATTGTGGTCACCTCGCCACCGACCATGGAATCCCAGTCTCCACCTCCATCGCTGTCTACTTCGGAACTTGCAGCATCAAGGCCGACTTCATCGACAATCATCGGTGCTGCAACATCGACAAATCTTGAATCATCTAGCCCATGTAGTCGGGCGGTTTCAGCGCGATATTCAGCAATTCTAGCACGGGCTGCAGGGTCATTGATTCCGCCCGGTCCATATTCAAAATCAGCAGGGATGTAATCGGGGTCAGTCAATCGGCCCCAGAAGTTTCGCGCACTCATGACAACAACCGTTGCTTGAGCAGCCGTCATCCCTGGAAGAATCGCCATGACCGCTGCACAGCAGGATGAGAGCAAGCACGGTACAATGAGTGGTTTGACCGGTGGCAAGTCCCAATTTTGCTCCTGAGGTGGCATTTCAGATGTGGTCACATAGATGTCGATGAGATTGGCGATGCCGAACAATCCTGCAAGTGCTGGCATCAGTAATGTGGCCGAGGGCATACCGACAGGGCTACGACCAGGCAACTCGAACACGGCCCATCCATAGAAACCAGCCAAGAGGAAGAATGCGGTTGCGACGAGCATTCCTGCAGCGCGTGAATTGTCTCCGAGTCTGAAATCGATTGATTCGATTTTCCGATAAATTTTCCATTTACCAATGGGGATTGTGAACTCAAATGATTTTGGCAGAGGGATATGTGCCCATGACGTGATTTTTTGAACCCAGCGTGGCCATGCAAGTCGGGTTGTTTCTGTGAGAATCAGGAATGCCGAGATTGTCAACAATAGCCAGGGCAAGATGTCTCGACTCATTTCATACAAACCAAGGCCCGGATTGGTTCCAAACAGTAGCCTTGCAACGATCAGCAATGGTATGCTGAGTAGCAATCCAAGTTGACTTCCACGGGCTGAATAGGCTACACCTTGGGCAGCATGTCCAGAAATCAACATCCTGTGGCCTGGCAACAGTGCGAGAGCCGTATCCCCATCTGGTGCGCCAATCAGCGCACTTGGGATATAATTCAGGAAAGTATGCACCGTCCCCATGGAGACGATAATGGCTGCAACAGAAGACAATGGGATTCCAGCATTGACCGCCAATGGGGACATTGAGAGTGCTAATAGAGCGACATTGTTAACGTGAAAACCAGGAATCAATCCAGTCATACAACCGAGGAAAACGCCGATGAAGAACGAGCCCATGAGCCACGCCCAATCAAGCATAAATCCCTCCAACATTGAAATCCCTCCAATCACAGTGTCAGACAGAGTTGTGTACCCGGGTCACCCGATGCATCGGTGGCTACCAATCGGCCCGTCCAGACTTGGACGCCTGTACTGTTTCCACCTTCATCAAATCCAGTCTCCATCGCAGTTCCATCATCATACAAACAAATTCGCTGTTCGCTTCCTGATGCCAGCAACCAGAGATTGCCATCGGTGGTTTGATTGAGTTCACCATTGACATTGACGAGCGTATTCACCTGCCATGTCCAAGCATCCCATCCAGCCGACCAAGAGAATGTATCAGGTGGGATGTCAACGGTTCCAATCGCGTACAATGGAACATCGAGCATGATTCTTCCTTCAGCTTCATTCCACAGGACAGTCACATTGTAGAATTCGACATATGTGCCCTTCTCAATCCACTCGGCATGTGCTCCAGCAATTTGGAACCGTAAAGTGGTTGAACGCTCAAAGTAATCCTTGCCATCACCGAGGTATCCTTTGTCATAATCTGGTGACACTGAGCCCGTCGTCCATCCAGCGACATTCACTTCCTCCCCAATCCAATCGGAAGGATTTGCTGCGATTGTTGCCAGTGTCGTGAAGTCTCCAATCAGAATACCCACCGGATTGACACTGTGATCCTCATCACTCATCTGCAAGCAGATTTGGGCACGATCTTCCGACCAGATCAGCCGACCCGAAAACCCATCCTCGGGTAAGGTACCATTGACGGTAAGATTGAGATTTGGAATCAAACAAATGATACCCACATTTTCTCCACCTGGTGCGATAATCCAATGCTCGTCATCGACCCAATTGTAGGTTCCTTCGACATAGACTAGTTTGCCGATGTCATAGGACCATGTCTCTGCTGCAACCGCCCATGAAAGTCGCTTGGCTCCCGCGGGGTGAGTGACATCCAGTGTTGATGACTGAACGACGATTGACCAACGGTAATTCCTCTCATCCCATTGGATCCAACCGGTGAGGTTGACCTTGGATCCGGCCTCAATCCATTCGGTAACACGTCCCTGAAGTGAGACATAGAGCCTGTGGTCACTGTCGAGATAAGATGGGTTGTCAATTAGAGTAAAACTCTGCCATGTCACATTGGGCTCAATCGCATCTGAAAGGTAACCAGAGAGGTTTACAACTTTCGAGCGGTAGGATTCAGCATCTGCAGATATATCGTTTAACGATGTTTCAATCATGGTGATTTCAGCACCAATTTTTTCGGAGATGGCACCCATTCCCTTGGCGTTAATCCAAATCTTTCCATTGTATTGAACAACTTCACCTTCAACGATGATTCGAGAACCGATCGGTGGGACCTCACTGGTGTCATACCAACGGATTTTAACCACGTCGGGAGCATCTTCAACCTGCAAATCGACACGATCAGAACCATCGCTGTATGGGTCGCGAACCCAAGAAATCAGAGTCCCTTCGATTTTGACAGTCTCCGAGAGATGCTCATGCACCTCATTGATTTCGACTCGATCTGGTTCTCGAACCACTGCATAGAAATTCAGTGTTGATACCAAAAGAACCGACAAAAAGAACGCAGACCACATCTTCGTCATGGACATCCGTGTCATCCCAATAGGGATGAAGATTACCAAACGAGCCGGTGGTCTCATTTGCCCGAACTGTCTGGCCATGGTGTGGCTAGGGCATTGACCTCACTCGTCATCGTAATCCTCTTGGGGATGAGTTCGGTTCCAACAATGTTGGATGCCCCTGCTATTCGGGCTACTGAGCCGTCTTCCCCAGAAGCAAATATCGTTACTTGGAACGTGGGGGATATCTGGGAATACGACATTGAATTGGATGCTGTGATTTTGGTTGAAGACAGCCCTGATTTATCCGGTTCAACACTCGATATCATCACAGGTGATGCAAGCATCTTGGTCGCCTCTGTAACGACATACAATGTATCGGGTCATTGGGTTCCAGCCTATCGGTTGGAAATCGATGCGAGCGGTCAAGGTGATGGGCGGTTTCCTGAACCCAATACAGGGATCTTCGCTTCAGGGGAATTGATCGTCACCTATCACGAGACACGCTGGGTACGCGCGTCAGATTTGGCCATCATCCATCGAGCTCAATCAATCGATCTCGATTTTGATGCCTTTGGAATATGGACAACTGGGATTGCCGATTTCACCCACACGCACGAATATGACCCGCCAATAGAAGTCTATGATTTCCCGATGAGAATCAATGAGACATGGAATACGGTCTCTACACGCACGCAAATTTGGTCCGGTAATGGTGGTCCAATCGCGCTCAATTCAGAACCGGAGATTGGAGAGGAAGTCACCCTCTACAATATCACAGAGATCGGTGGAAGTCCAGCGACCTACTCGGGATGTGAGGAATCTTACCACATTTGGTGGAACAATACGAATGGGGATCTCTTGGAGGATCATTGGTGGTGTCCAGCAGTTCGCAACGATGTCTATTGGTGGACTGACGACATCGCACTCGGCGGTGTTGATGCCAAATTTTGGTTGACTTCTCACACACCGGGTTCACCTTCAGATGTCACGGTTCAAATCGAACCTTCGACCGCCTCGCTCAATCAAATGCTCAACATCACGATTACAGGAACAGATGATGAAATGGGAACACTTTGGCATCATGAGAATACCTATGATTTCACTTTGGTGAATGGCACGGCAACATTGCAAATTCCAGCCAACAATCGAATGGACGACACGCCAACTAGTATCGATTGGGGTACACACGGAATCCTGGCTTGCCTTGACCCCGATGGCATTGCGATGATTTGTGGTGCTTCGACACTGACATTGGAAGGCAGTGCCATCGGTGGGTTGCTGCGCCAGGATGCGATTGACCGTGCACCATTGGTGTTGGATGTGGGTCACCAAACCGCTTTGCGGTTGGGCCTTTCATTCCGGTTTTGAATGGCGAATTGCGGCCAAAGCAAAGATGCCGATACCAGCCAATAGAGATGGCGCTGGTAGGCCATTGTCTGTGACGACCGTGGCGACGACATTCTCAGCTGAGTATTTGTGATCCGTAAGAGTCGCTGATAGAACCAGTGTTCCGTTCACAAAGTGTTGCGTCTTGACCAAGAACCCTTCTTCATGATACCAATCAATACTGGTTTGTGATTCACCAACAATCTGCTGCTCCATCCGCATGGTTGGTGTATTGTCAAGATTGTCTTCTCCTGTTGAAATCGTCGTTTCCTCGGTGGCCGTCCAAGTTACCTGGCGAGCCAAATCTTCAGTCACCCGACTCGTCTCATTCCAAAGTGCTCGGTTGATTCTCTGCTCGACAATTGATGTACGTGAGATGGTTTCCGAAAAATCCCATTCATCACCCACTTGGATTCCACTAGGCCACAATCCATCGCGTTCGATGATTTCCTCAGTGACCAATCGGTTCTCAAGGTAGTTGTCTTCACCACCGCCGCTAAACCACGTTTCAAGATAGATGGTTTCAACGCGTTTCTCGAATGCACTCGCACCAGTAGGTATCCAAACTTGGATGGTGGTGGTTACGTTAAGTGTCATCGTATCATTGTCGTAATCTGTACTGCCTTCAGTGAAGTGTACCGTCATGTTTACCGAGTGTTCGACATGACTCACACGGCAGTTTGTGTCTAGGCCACCGAGACTGATACTCTCACTGTCCTCGATGGTCATTCGCATCGGAACCTCTTCGACCAAATTCAAGTGATTGAAGTCTTCACTTTCCGCATCCATTTGAGATTCATATTGAGAGAACACAGCGGCTGTCCAACCGTCGTACTCAAACCAATCTCCAGTATTGTAACTGGGTTGAGTAATCGTCATCCCAGCAGCGGTTGATGGGGCGAGCAGGGCGACGACCAAGACCGCGACCAGAAGCCTGCGCATACCCCTCGACTTCACCCTGAGTCCTTCAATAGAACCCTTCACGGGGAACCGTGGGCTTGAATAATCAGTCCTTTCACCCGTAGGGTGATACAATGTCGCCTGACCGCCATCGAGCCATCCTCGCAATCGCCGCTATCGGACTATTCCTCTTGCCTGTTCTAGCAGTTGCAGCACCCGTTCCAACTACCCAATCTGAAGAGGTTCCATGGTGGGATGATACACTGATGGACAAGGACAAGGATGGTATCCAGGACAACATTTGGATTGCGATTGAAGTATTCCCTGAAGAGTTCATTGACGAAGGTGATCGCATTGGCGTCATCGTTGATTTTGATCACCAACCCACGACCTCAGATGAGCGGTTGTTGGAGGATGAAGTAGATTTCATCCACCAACACACATTCCATTTGATTGACAGTATCGCTGGAACCGTTTCGATCGATCGAATCGAAGCACTCTCAGTTCTACCTGGTGTAGTGATGGTTGAATTGGATGGGATTATGCAAATTGCCAACTCAGATGTCAAGGATACTCACGGTGTCTGGGATGTCTATGAAGCAACAGGATACGATGGTACAGGTAGCGTCGTGTCCATCATCGATACAGGCATCGACGGTTCTCACGTTGGACTGGATGATTTGGATGATGACAATAGTACAAACGATCCGAAAATCATCGCCTTCTATGATGTGGTCAACAATCCAACATTGACCAACGGTACCGAAGTATTCCCCTATGATGATCAAGGTCACGGCTCGCATTGTGCAGGTACGACTGCAGGAACTGGCGCCCCCACCTACGAGCACACCGGTGTTGCACCGCAGGCTCAATTGGTCGGCGTCAAAGTATTGGATGCGGGCGGCTCAGGATCCTTTGCCGGCGTCATGATGGGCATGGAATGGACTGTTGAGAAGCGCCATGAATTCAACATCCGAGCAGCGAGTATGAGTCTGGGCGGATTTGGTGTCATCGAATTGACCAGTTCAGAAGATGAGAGTGTTGCACGCATGGCCAATGAAATGGTTCGATCAGGCGTTGCTCTCTTCATCGCAGCTGGCAACAATGGTGTATCTGCTCAAATTGGTACACCGGGTAGTGCAGAGGACGTCATTACTGTTGGAGCCCTCGACAAGGGTGATGATCCAGGCATTGCCATCTACTCAAGCCAAGGTCCAACCGAAGAAGGTCGAGTCAAACCCAATATCGCTTTCGTCGGTTCTAGCGTCATGTCTGTAGAATCGAATTCTGGTACGGGTTACACCGGTATGTCCGGTACCAGCATGGCCACACCTGGGGCGGCAGGAGTTGCCGCTTTGATGTACCAGGCCAATCCAGAATTGTCTCCGTTTGATGTTCGCAATATCATGCAGGAAACCTCAGAGTACAGGCCCTGCCACCATGCCGGTGCCAACGAGCCATGTGCTGATGATTTGTCCGTCAAGCCACGCCAAAACAATGTGTATGGGCACGGCGAAGTTCGAGCCCACCCTGCCGTCATGGAAGCAGCAAACCAAGTCTACGGGTTCACAGACACGGTCGCCGTGAACCTCTCAACCTCGAGCATGGGTGACAACAAGGTCCACGTAGGCCAAGGCCAATCTGTGAAATTCACCATTGATGGGACGGCAGAAAAGATTCAGTGGCGAACTTGGGATATGCGAGATGAGTGGATGGATTTGAACAATTATCAGCCAGGCTCAGGCGAATTCGAAATCGAGCATGACATGTTTGTTGACCGCCTCAAGTATTTGCCAGGCAATACCATTGAAGGCAATCAGACACTAATGGTTCGTGCCCTTCAGGGAACAAATTCCAGTGCCAATGTCGTCACCCACTTGCACATCATGGGCAGTGAGAAAGCACCGATGAGTGATGATTCAGAATTCCTCAGCACAGGCATGATTGTGGGCGGACTCTCCTTCTTACTACTGCTCTCAATCGCAGCAGCGGTTGTGCTCTTCATGCAGTTACAGAATCTTCGTGATCCTTCCTTGTATGTCCTAGGCGAAGAGACCGTTGACGCTGATATTGAGGATTAGGAATGACTCCTCAAGGTCAGATTCTACTGGCCGCATTCCTCGCAGGTCTTGTTGCCATTGCGGTGACGGTTGCGATTGAGAAATTTGGTGGACTGATCGGTGGTATTCTCGGGACCATACCGACCACCATCGTTCCAGCTGCAGCCTTCATGTGGTTGGCTGATCCAACCGATTTGGCATTCCAACCAGCGATGGGAATGGTACCCGTGGGCATGCTTCTCAACGCAATTTTCCTATGGATGTGGCGCGTGGTCCCTCCAATAATCCCTGACTGGACATTTGGCAAACGGTTGATTGTCATCACAAGCATCAACCTCGGCATTTGGTTTACAGGTGCAGCGATTTCAGTGACCCTATTTTCTGAACAGGATTCCATGACCATTGGCATCGGCGCCTTACTGATCGGGGTCGCCCTTGGCCTGTGGATTACACTTGAACATCGGCACGCACCCAAGGGTCAGAATCGTGTCGGGCCACTGACCTTGGCCATGCGTGGTGTTGCAGCTGCCACGGCGATTGGTGTGGCTGTTTGGCTTTCGCAATTGGGCTCACCCTTGTTGGCAGGGATGGCCTCAGTATTCCCTGCCATTTTCTTGACCAGTATGGTTGCACTTTGGATCTCTCAAGGCGAAGATGTACCGGGTGGCGCGGTGGGCCCGATGATGCTCGGGGCGATGTCAGTCAGTTTCTATGCATTGTTGGCAACTCACACATTGCCAGAATATGGGGTTGTGACTGGCTCAATCCTTACTTGGGCCGCATCGATTGCGGCAATATCTGTTCCAGCAGCGTTCTGGTTGAGATTCCAATCTAACCGTCGAATTGAAGCCCAGAACCCGGCCCCATAGGGCCGGGGTCAAACATGCGAAAGGGGCATTACACAATTTTCCTCACGGCATTGATGCTTTGCTCCGCCCTTTCGGGTTGCTTCGGAAACGAGGAAGGAATCGGGGACGAAGACGGCTTACAGGTGGAATCTTTTGGGGCCTACAGCGTCGTCGCTCCAGTCGATACAGGAATCAATGTCTATCACGAGCGTTTCATTCTCAACGAAACATTGCCTCAGTGGTTACTCGATGGCCTCGGAGTGACAATGTGGTGCAACCTGACTACGAATGGGACTTGGCAAGAACGATACGAAGCCGATGCACCCACATGCTGGGATGTCATTACTGCGACTGACATCGTCTATTTCCCTGGGACTCGAATCATCGGGACTACACCGGATGATGATACCAACATCCCCATTCTTGATGATCCAGCAGATGGTCACGGTACGGCGGTAACAGGTGCGGTTCTCGATGCCAACCCTGATGCGATCATTTTCTTCGTGGAAGGTTTCAGTGATGCTGCGGTACTCGCTGCTGCAAACCAGCCCCTTGTCGATATCATCACAACTTCATTCGGACCCATTGGTAGCGTCCCCGTTCCTGGTATTGAAGATGCAACACGCGTGGGTGTGGTTGAGAAAAACAAGGTTCACACCGGTGCTGCTGACAATACACCCTCACCAGCAGTTCAGGATTCCACAGCAGGGCCGCCATGGTCCATCGGTGTTTCTGGCTATGCTGAAGAAGGGGACGACCAAAAGGAAACAATGAGTGGTTCGTATCCTGATATCGCTGCGGATTGGACACAGGTTTTGCCCAATCACGATGATATTGATGGCTATCATGAAACATCAGGGACATCGTTTGCGACACCACGAACAGCTGGCGTTCTGAGTTTGATATTGACACAACTTCGAGACCTTTCAGGTGACATGGGTTCCGGCGCCTCTGAGGAACGTGGTGGTTTCTTGGTCAATGGAACCAATCTTTCGATTACAAACAGCCAACTGCGAGATGCGCTGAACCAGTCGGCTTGGTACCCTGGATCTTCAACTTGGGACCCGACATCCGGCACCATGCCCATCTCTCCAATCGCACCCTGCACACAGGTCGGTTGGGGTGTGGTGAACATGTCCAATGTTGAGCCCATTTTCAATCATCTTTCAGGCGTCGAATCCATGCCAGACCGCCCTGCAGATGTTGTCGCTTGTATGCAAGCGAATCAGGATATTCGTGAGGCCTATTGGGGCGCGTAAAATTAGTTCGGTGGATTGGAAACATGGATTTCGATTCTAATGATTTTCAGTCATTTGTATCTTCACGACGTTCAACTCGGGATTTTTTATCCACTCCAGTTTCCGATGAAATAATTGAACAAATAATTGCTGATGGACTCACATCACCGAGTTGGAGTAACACTAGACCCATTCGGGTAGCCGTTGCCAAAGGTGATGTCCGCGATCGACTTTCGAAAGAGTTTCTTTCGAGATGGGAGGCAATAAAAGGTGCACGGAGTGGTATATTTGGAAAGATCAAAGCCGTTCTAAAAAGAAAAGGATTACCGACGAGTAATTGGATCATAACCCGGCCTTATCACAAAGATTTGATCGAGAGATCAAAAAATCAAGGGAAAGAATTTTTTTCATTTATTGGGATAGACAGAGATGACAAAAAAGCCCGTGATGAATCTTGGGCTCGAAATTATGATTTTTTCGGAGCACCTGTTGAGTTGTTTATTTTCACACACAAATCATTGGGTAAATATTCGGCCTCTGATGCCGGTTTATTTATGCAGAATCTGATACTTTCAGCACACTCCAAAGGATTGGGGACGTGCCCACAAGGCGCTGTTGCAGTTTGGGAAGATGCGGTCCGTAAGGAATTTGACATCAGTAAAAATTACTCGTTGCTTTGCGGAATTTGCTTGGGTTATCCAAGTGGTGAAAAAATAAATTCATTCAATGCAAATCGCCCAAAACCTTCAGAAATTATTGTGCCTGAAAAGCAGTGAATTGTCTGTAGAATACTGGTTTCTAGCGTTTTTTACAAAACCGTTGGATTGAAGCGGAGAACCCGGCCCCATAGGGCCGGGGGATGACCATGGGTCGGATGCAGTTCGCAATTTCGCTGACCCTCCTCATGCTGTGTTCCGTTCTCTCCGGTTGCTTTGGCTCAGAGGAGGAGCCTATCCTTGCAGAACCATCTCCCTTCGACTTTGACCGACCGATCTCAAATACCACTTGGTACCACTATAGTGGCGGTGTTGATGCACTCAATCAGACCGCAGTTCTCGAGGCGAATATCACTGTGAATCTAACAGGGGACAATACGCCTTACTGGACTGCAGGATCTTACTACGGAATCGGTTTGAGTACCTTTGAGCCTACGATCGGCATCACCTCTGACGATAATCTCTACATGACCAGTTGGGGCAATGGTGCATCGGGTTCTACAGCCATCGTACAATGCTCTGGTCTCATCGAAATGTCAAATCTATCCGACTATTCTTGTGTGGATGTATACGACCCACCATTGTTGCCTGTTGCGAATAGTAACGACCCGTATGTCTATGTTGACAAATGGACCGATCGAATCATGAAATTCGACATGCATGCTCTATTGGGGATGACGGTTGAGTGGTCCGACAATGAAGGTGCATCTTGGTCCGTCCCAACAGTAGCAACAGATATTCGATCAGTGCAAGATCACCAAACCATCACTTCTGCACCTTATCCTGCTGCATTACATCCAACAACGTGGGTCTTTTGCATCAATGGAAATGCACCCCATCCCTTGTGCTCAACCAGTTTTGATGGTGGCAATACATGGAGTCCAGAAGTATCAGGCGCCCCAATCAATTGCCAAAGTGGTGGTTTAACCGCGCATCTTGAAGGGGGGGAAAATGGTAATTTCTACCGTGGGAATGCGGGTTGTAATGGCGAAGGGTATTCAATTTACAGAAGCACAAATGGTGGAATCACATGGACTGAACATCCATTGCCCACCGACGTTTCTGGGACTGCAGATACTTGGAATGCAGAAGAAGCGCAAGTCGCCGTTGATGACGACGACAACGTGCATGCCATGTGGATGGGTTCCGATAACATGCCCTACTATGCTTATTCCTTAGACGAAGGAAACTCATGGAGTGAGGCGATGATGATTGCACCTCCAGCGAATTTAGTCGGTACTGGATTCCCAGTTGTGACAGCCGGTGCAGGTGGCAAAGTTGCCTTTGGATACGTTGCTGATTCGGGGGGGGATACTTGGAACGCTTACCTCACCATTGTGACCGATGCGTTTGGAGATGCACCTCTGTTCACCACCGTTCAACTCAATCAACCCGGGGATCCAATCGCTACTGAAGCGGGATGTGGATACAATCGGTGTGGTGGTCTGGGTGATTTCCTCGATATGGCTGTCGACCAGCATGGTCGCCCATGGTTTGGACTATCACACAATTTACAAGACATCGGAATCTTTGCGACAACAATTGAGGGGCCAACACTGCGTGGAAACATGGCCGAATTAACAGTGATGCCAACAGGTGGCTTTGAAACACTCTGAGGTGAAGATATGGTAGGACATGACAGGGTAGTTCGCGACAATGTCCATCGAGACATTGTATTGGATGACGACATCAGTCGTTTGGTCGATACTCGGACTTTCCAGCGTCTACGTGATGTTAAGCAATTGGCGACTTGTCACTATGTGTTTCCAACGGCAACCCACACTCGCTTTGTCCACAGTCTGGGTGCACAACATTTGGCCGGTGTGCTATTGGAGCATTTGGAAAAAGTCAATCCTGGTCAAATCACACCCGAAGATGCACGTCTGGTTCGATATGCAGCACTTTTGCACGACATTGGCCACCCACCGTTCAGCCACGCTCTAGAGAATGACCGAGTGTTTGCCAATTATCATCACCATGAAAAGTGGGGGCGAATGATTCTCGAAGATCCTGATAACGATCTTCGCCAAGTTCTCATCGATTTGGTCGGTGAAGATGGACTCGCACGAATGTTTTCGATTTTAGATGGAACTTGTGAATTCCCCGTTCTCCATGAAATTGTGAGTAGTCAGTTGGATGTCGATCGCCTTGATTATCTCATGCGTGACCAAATCAACACAGGGGCCAAGATTGGCACCTTCGATGTATTCCGTATCTTCCGCTCTCTGCGAATTGGTGAAGATGGGCACCTCACCGTCACGAGTAGTGGCGTCGCTGAAGTTGAATCTTATCTGATGATGCGTTACCACATGTATCACAATGTCTACTTCCACAAGTTGAACGCTCTGACAACAGCCTACGTCATCCGCGCCCTCGTGCGCGCACGGGATTTGGTCCTCGATGGAAAGATGACCGTAAGCGTACGAATGAATCGAATGTTGACGGATGAGAATCTCTCCGTTCGTGATTACCTTGCATTGACGGACAGCCTCATTCAGGCTGAACTGACAGCTTTTGTGACCCACGATGATCACCTTCTTTCAAAGTGGGCCACTTTACTCGCCAGTCGCTCAGGAATGCACAAGAGCGTCCGCGTTCGCAACCTCACCGAAGTTGCTTTCTGGGGCGCCAAGGGTAAGGTTGAGCAAATTCTCACCGACGCTGGGTATGACCCGGAAGAGGACATGATTGTCACACGTGTAAGTAAGGAGGGGTACAGGCCCTATACAGATGGAATCCATATCGAAGGTGGCCGTGACATAATCGAGGTCAGTACACTGGTTGCAAGCATCACAGCGCCCCTAAATCACATCCTCTTATTCGTCCCCAAAGAATGCCGTGAACCTGCTGAGGATGCCATCCGACAAGCGATGGCTGGCGAGTGAAGGCTGAAGTGCTACGGCGTCGCCGCCACATCACAGGACCCCTAGCTTAGTCTGGTCAGAGCGCCTGGCTCATAACCAGGTGGTCACTGGTTCAAATCCGGTGGGGTCCACCTAATTGACACGAACCCTCTTGAACAAAGTCATACGACCGAAGGTCGATGTCGATGCCGAGACGGACGCATGTCCTCGCCGCCATTCTTCTATTGTCGATGTGTTCAGTACCATCAATTTCAGCTCAAGACAGTCCTCTTCCCGGGATTGAAATCACCTGTGTCAATGAAGAGAACACGCTGGATTTAGAGGTCATTTCGGGCAACGCGCAAGCAATCGCCATCTGCACAATTGAAAACCCATCCTCTTTCAATGAGGAGATTGAAATCGAGTACGATGGAGATGGCCTTTCAGTAGCCGGTCCTGAATCACTCACATTGGCGGCGGGAGATGAGCAAACCATCCAGATTGCAGTGTCCAGCGATTCACTGGCATCTACCATCTACAATATGACTGTCAGCGTTCAAGTCACATCGGTTCAGGGAACTCCCGAAGATTGGGCTACTTTCCTACAACTGTTTTTACCATCTGATGAAGCAAATATCGTCGCGCAGGTGGCAGAGTTTGTCGATTTACGAGTATCCTCTCAACCCAGTTCAATGATTCTCTCTTCCGAACTGATGCAGCCCATGTCGGCCAGTGTCATCGTGACCAATGACGGCAATGTCGATGATGATGTGACTGTGACCATCCAAAATTCAGCCATTCTCAATGAGAGGGATATCGGTTGGAACATCACGAGTAGCGGGGAAGGTAACACCATCAATTCAGGAGGTGGATCTGAGACATACACGATTCGATTCAATCCCAATCCGAACATGCAAGAGGAGTCATTTTCAGTTGTGATCCGAGTCAAATCAAACGTTGACAATTCAGAATCAGTTGATGTAACATTGGTAATCAACACAACTGCACCAGAAGAAAGTGTCCTCGATTTGACCGCAATGAATATCCCTTCATGGGCCTATGCTGCAGCGGGCACCCTCGCTCTGTTGTTCGTTCTGGCCATCATCAGAAGTGTCACCAAGCGTGCCAAAAAAGCCTCTAAATCCTATCTCGATGAATTGGATGGAATCGAAGAAGATTTTGAAGATGAAG
>NTJU01000036.1 GCA_002457195.1 Marine Group II euryarchaeote MED-G33
GGGCAACCAAATCGATCTAGTGTGGAAGTGCCTGGACGATTGGTACAAGCATCCCATTCTGTTCCAGAGGGATTGTCACCAAATCCGTCACCATCTGCATCCTCCCATTGAGTGGGGTTGTCGTCGACGGCGTCACCGTCATCTGACCAACCATCGCCATCACTATCGATACAGCCAATCATATCGCGAACAGAAGTTCCCGCTTGGTAAATACAATCGTCGTAAGGACCCCAAGGCCCTCCTGCGCCCAAGTCCTCAAATCCATCTCCATCAAAATCAAGCGGGGAAGGATCGGACATTGTGGCATTTTCGACCCAAATTCCTGGCCAATGACTCGCCCTGGTTTCGTTCCATTCGCCATTCGCCCAGTTGTCCCCCAAACCGTCTAAATCTGAATCTGACCACTGGGTTGGATTGTTCATGAAATAATCGTTCAAATCCGATTGACCATCTGAATCTAAATCTCTACAACCAAGTCGATCTCGCCAAGAGTCACCCCATTCATTGGGACAGGTGTCAGGTGTGACACCGTTCGGATTTTCACCGAATCCATCTTCATCGCCGTCAACCCATTGTGTCGGTTCATTGGGTAAATCATCTCCAGCGTCCGACCAACCATCGCCATCCGCATCGGGACAGCCATAACGATCCAGGGTCGAATTTGCATAGATAGTTGGGCAACTGTCACCTTGCCACCCATTGAGATTGTCACCAAATCCATCACCATCAGTGTCGGTCCATTGTGAGGGTTCCCACGGGAAATCATCAACCTGGTCGCCGATTCCATCCCCGTCTTGATCTGCACCATACATCAGAATGAAACCATCAGCACCAGCTGATGAACTGAAGGAAATTTGTCCAGTGCCATCTGATGATTGACCATTGAAATAACCACCAAATGCATACATTCCATTACGCATGGCGACTGAATAACCATACTCTGAACTTGAACCACCGAATTTCTTCATCCAGTCCCAACCGCCTGTAGAAGGAACATGGGCGATGAAGGCATCATACGATCCTGATGAAGACAATTGTGAATTCCCAAACCAAGCCGTGTTGTAATACATCCCTGCAATGGTCAAGTTCCCAGTGGTTTTGTCCACGTCCAAGTCATAGCAATAATCGGTACTTGAACCACCTGCATTCTGTGCCCACTGATAGGCTCCTGAAGAATCCCACTTGGCCACAAAGCAATCCCAATTACTGGATTGTTGATATGCATACATTCTGTGATTGTTATTGGAATTGAAATCCATCAGATACTGGAATCGTCCACTAACGGAGACATTTCCTGAATCATCAATACCCACTGATTCCCCATACGAACTGTAAGATGACTGGAGATAACCGGCCATCTTGGCCCAGGTTAATTGCCCTGAATTGGTGAATTTGGCAACCCATACACGATAGTAACTGCTCGATTGGTAACTGGGTGACAACTCGGTTCCATCGATATTGATTCGGTAACTGAATTCTCCAGTCACAGCAATATCACCATTGGCATTGACATCAATGTCGCGCCCTCTCTGATAGTACGAACCGTAGAAGCGCTTTGCCCAAACGAAATTCCCTGCATTGTCTAACTTGGCCAGGAATGCTTCATCATAACTGTAGGAATTTAGAGTGATTGTACCAAAATATGCCGTGCTGTAATAGTAGCCGGTAAGATAGGCATTTCCAGCTGCGTCCATGGCTACACCATAGCCATAATCAGAACTGCTACTTCCAGCAGATTTTGTCCACAGCCAGTTGCCATTGGAATCCAGGCGGGATACGAAGATATCATTGCTACCTCGTCCAGAAATAGATTGTGAACCAAAAGTGGCTGAACTCGAAGAGTAATAGTAACCAGTGATGGTGATATTGCCACCGTCATCTACAGCGATATCCTGGCATTGATCACTACTGCTACCTCCGGCTTTCTGAACCCAATCCCACATGCCATTACTCAACCGGCCAACGAAAATATCGTAACTACCGGAAGAGGTTAATGTGGTATTCCCGAATGTTGCTGAATTGTAGAAATAGCCACAGACGTAAGTACGCCCCAATGCATCCATTTCGATACTCTGAACTGAATCTGTACTTCCTGAACCTGCAACTTGGGCACCCCAAAGCAAGGCATTGCTAGAAGAACGTGCGGAAGTTTCCGACTCAGAATGGTCCTCAAGCACTGATTCGGACAAGCCAATCGCTGGAGCGATTAACATCAAACCGACTAAAAAAAACGCAACATAGTGTGGGCGCATGAGTTTCACGACGCACCTCACCGGTCAAGAGGATTGCTACGCATCCCACAGGGATGTGTTCAGCGGTAAGGATGGAGAGATACATATCGATCTAAGCGAGAAACGAATGATTCCCCATCTTCAACACTTGAGGCCATGGCTCTAACGGCTTCTTCGATTAATGCGTGCTCACCCGATTGAATACCCATGACTCGGCGCATGACGTCGAGCATTGACCATTCATCCTCTGTAATGACTTCATCCACTAGGGCTGCAATCAATGCGGTTTGGTAAGTGGTGGCATCTCCAATCTGTCTCTTCTCGTGTGCGTGTACATCTGTAGGATTGATCGGGTTGACCATATGGTTGCGCAAAATGTCCCAGGCGTCGCCCATCACATCTTCAGGAAGAGCGAATGCTCTGGCGATGACCCGTAGAATTGACATCTCGTCATCGGTGACAATCTCATCTTCAACTGCGGCTTCAAGAGTTCGAAGGTAAAGGTGCAAACCACGTGTTCCAGATAGCGCCATGATCCGTCGACCCGGTTCGTGTGTATAAGACAAATCCATTTGATGTAACTTAACCCAGCCCTAAAATTGAGTAGAATCCTGTATTTCGAAGTGTATGACAATGAATTGTGAAATACTGTTCATTTTTGACAATTGAGTGGTCTGGAACGAGGTACTGCTTGGTATAAACATACATAGGATAGACCCCCAAATTGTATTTCATTTGTATTTCATTTTGCAATACGTTTAATACCGGGGTCGTTGGAGGGCAGTTTACCCGAGAGGTGATTACAGATGCCAGCCAGCCAGATGACCAGCCTTCGAATCTCCGAGGAACACCTGATGTTACTCGACCAAAGAGTCGGATTCGATGGCATGCGAAACAGGTCTGACTTGATTCGTGCTGCGATCCAGTATTACCTTGACTCTACACCTTCTAACGCCGATGTGAGAACTGTCAAGTTTGAAATCGGCCGAGTCACCCGAGAGCGACTCGAATTGATCCACCGTTTACATGGTGATGATGCTTCGACCGTTGCCAAGAAGGCACTCGACACTTACATTGCTCAACTGGCAAAGCCAGACAGAATTACCGAGGCTCTACAAGAGCGCTTGGAGACTTCGCGTGACAATACGCAACCACATGAGGATCATACTGCTTAGGCAGATGCACCAACCAGGGGCGAGAGACGTGGCAACGTACAATGATGATGGGATGCACCACGCGGGGGGGCCTGAAAACCCCTCCGCAACTTCTCCTGGCTTCACCGGGCTTCGAGCTCGAGCGAAGTCTACTACAACACACAGTCGTGGAGCCGGCTTAATGGATGATGCCGGCGAAGCAATTTTCACTCTCGGATTCTCCAATCTCCGCTTTCGTGCCCGCGAGGCAATGAAGGCATTGTTCCGCTCACAAACCCCCCGCCCCCGAATATCGGGGGCACCCCCTTCTTCGACGGATGCTTAGACCGTTCGTCACCCCAACCCCGCCTTCGGGCGGGGCCCCCCTATTGGCAAGGTAGAACGTCAGTTTCGTGAATTTGAAGTGTAATCTTCAAGGGGGGCCGAGTCGCAGGGCAAGTTCCATGCCCCCGGAGGAATTGGTCTCTGACGTGCGATTTCTCGCACACAGTACACTCCGTGATGGGCAAATCAACATGGTAAATGATGGATATAACGCTCTGACAAATGGGGGCTTTCTACTAGCGAACGCACCAACTGGGATTGGAAAAACAGCTGCATCCCTTGCAGCAGCATTGACGATAGCCAGATCGAGAGCAGGTACACAGGTTCTATTTCTGACCGGACGGCAATCCCAACACAGAATTGTTGTCGACACTGTTCGAAAAATCAATGAGCTGATCCAAGACAATGGTCGAAATGTCACTTTGGTAGACATGATTGGCCGAACATCGATGTGCAAAGATGTTGATCAGAGAACCGGGAAGTGTTCGTGTGAACAAGGAATTCCAGAAAGTGAGCGGTCAAATCGAAGATTTAGTCTCATTAAGGATATTCTGAGTGAACCACAACATGTCGAATATTCAATTGAATATGCCCACAAAAGAAGTATTTGCGCATGGGCATCCGCACGTGAAGCAGTACCAGATGCAGATATTTTGGTCTGTGATTACAATCATGTATTTCTCGAAAACGTACGGAAAGCATCCCTTTCATCGATGGGCATTGAACTCGAAAATATTGTGCTGGTTGTGGACGAAGCCCACAACCTACCGGACCGGATCCGACGGAGTCTCAATCTAAATCTCACATACAGAATGATGGGTTCAGCAGTCGATGAATTGCGCGAATACTGTGATGAAGTGGAAAAGAAAGGAGGTAATTCCGGAGCCATGGTTGCCAGTATTGCCAATGGAAGAGACTGTGAGAGGGCATTGCAAGAATTCCGAAAGCAGTTTTCCCTATGGACGAAAAAAATGCGAGGCGACTCTGCTGATGCCAATGATATTGGCAAGAAAATCGAAGAGAAAGTCGATGCTGGACGGGTCCTTGCCATGCTCCGCAAGGAATTGTCCAAAGAGGAAATCGATTTGGACACACTCATCAACCAACTCAACCTTGTCGACCAATCACAACTTGACCAAGAAGATGATGATGACGAAGAGGAGTTAGATGCCCACAGAGTGGCCAATTTCCTCTCGATTTTGAACCGTTATGAACTGGATACTGCATTGTGTGTAGCATTTAATTCGCAAGGAGATGAAGATCGCATCACAACCCACTTGTTGGACCCCGGAATTGTAAGCAAGGATATTTTCAATCAGATTCTTGGGGGCATCCTGATGTCCGGAACACTGACACCGCCAGAGATGTATGGGGAAACTCTCGGAATCCCAGCCTCAAGGTGTTCATTCAAGTCCTACCCATCTCCTTTCCTTGAAGACCGTAGGCCGGTGATGATCGCTTCAGATGTAACCTCAAAATTCACTGCACGTGGACCCGAAAACACGAAACGGATGCGTGATCATATCCACGCTGTTTTGCGAGAAACTCCTGGAAATGTTGCAATTTTCTGTCAATCATACAAGATGTTAGAGGAAGTTGTTGGAGAGGGATACTGGCCAGGACGGAGGACATACATCGAAGATAGAACATGGTCAAAAAGAGTCGTTGATGCCAGGATCAACGATCTGTACAATGCGCGAAATGGGGGTATTAAGGTCCTCCTTGCAGGGGTTTTCGGCGGACGTCTTTCTGAGGGTGTCGACTATTCAGGCAATATCCTCGATGCTGTAATTTGTGTAGGGATTCCAATCGCGCCACAATCAGTCCCCCAAGCGGCTTTACGCGAGTACATCGAAAAGAATCATGGCAGAGGTAAAGGATGGAAATATGGCGTCATACAGCCCGCTGTCAATAACGTCCTGCAGGGCATGGGTCGAGCGATTCGAAAAGTCGATGATCGTGCCTTTGTCTTGCTTCTTGACAATCGATTATTGAATGGGCAATATCGTTCGTGTTTACCCACTACACTGAAACCGTTTACAGCAACCGATTCAAAGCGTACCGGTCGGATGGCAAAGCGATTCTTTGAGCGGCATCCCGACCCAGCAAAGGGTGATTAGGGCGATGGATGGGTTCAAGGACACCCAATGATGCCACGATTCGGGGAGATACCATGGATTGGCAGACAGTTGAGTTGATTTCAATCCCTGAAGATTCAGAAAAAGTGACTCCTGAGCCCATTCTAGCCGGCCTCAATGCACAACCGTCTGACCTACACGATGCATTCCTTTCCGATTTACCTCACCTCGCAGAGGCACAAACTGCACATGCCAATCTTTTGGCAATGGCCAGTGAGGGTATCGATACGCATTTTACAGAGATTCAATCATTGCAAACAGCAGACGTTGTGATTGGAAATCTTGGCGGGTTCCGAGAAGGTGATGCATTGGTATTGCCACTCTCAGGTGCCATACAGGACAGAGTCCAACTAGAAATGAGTTCCAAGGGTGACTTGGCGACTCTACGACTCAATGCCGAAGGCGTTGACGGCGAGAAAATATCTCGAACGTTCACACTACCACAGGGTACTGAACTCGCTCGCGCTGGTTGGCGCGGGAACGATTTGGTTCTCGATTTTTCCCACGACTAAGCAGGTAGTGTAGCCGCAGCAGTTGGCATCTGAGATACGTTCTGAATTTCTGCAACCACTCGCTGAAGTGCTGCTGTCGCTTGACTACGATGTGAATCACCGAGTTCTTGCCGGCTGTATCTAGCAATCTCAAACATGTTGTCAAGTGCAGTCAATGCTTCATCACTGAGAGTTGGCATTGCCTTACGAATGGCCATCTCGAATTCACGAACGGTTTCGAAATCACGTCGAAGATGACCATGGGACATCAACACGCCACAGAGTTCCTCATAGCAATGGAAAATCGATTCGCGAATCGCATCACCGGCTGCCAATAATTCAGCAGTATAGGAAAAGATCTCTGCCAACTCATCGATGGTGTCTCGGCGACGGATGTAAAGAACCCATGCAGCTGCACCTGCAGCTGCGACGATGAACAGTACAAGCCCGTAGACCCAGGACGATACACCCTCTGAAGCCTCACTCTGAGCCTCATACTCCAATGGATACAAGTCACGTGAGAGGGTTTGCTTACTTTCATCTGATAGTTCAGCGGCTGAACTGTTGAATTGTAGATGCAGTGTACCCCAATGTGATTGATCGGAGAGTGGAGGGAGACTCGTAGGCACAGAGAATTCGAATTCCCATACACCACCATCATTGGTGAATCCAGCCAGATACATTTCGAATGGATCTACCTGTGAATCATTGCTAAGGTGCGCTTCAATCGCAATACCTGGGATGATTTGGCTAGTAAAGAAATCTCGAACAATGACACTACCATTGATGGAATGACCACCCCATTCAACGGTATCAAACTCTATGTCAAAGGTCGCGCGCACGCGCAAGAACAACTCTGCACTGGTGTTGGCAGAATTGAGATATCGCAAATCATCGAGTTCACTGGTGAGGATCAAAGTCAAATCACCGGGATTGATGTATCGGTCTGCAGTGAATTCAATGACGAATCCACCGGTTAGGTTATTCCAAACTAAATTCGATGTTGGTAAGGAAGTATTTCCAGTCATCAATACCAACGACATATTTGTCAGGGAATTGCCATTGCCTCCAATCTCATCAACACGGCCTTCAAGTCTGACCGGATGTGTTGGGTCGCTTCGAATAGAATTGTCAGATACGAAGGTAATCTGAATGTTGACATCCGCCCATGTTGTGACTGTAACATTGCGTTCACTACCCAACCAAGATGTGTCTCCTGCATAGAGGGCTGTGACGATGTGATCGCCCCGTGTACTAGACATATCGACTGGGATGATTACAGTGAAGTTGCCATTTTCATCAGTCGTTAGGGTTGTGAATGAAGCACCATCCAATGCAATTTGGATGGTGGCATTGGCAATACCTGGTAAACCAACAACATCGCTGTCATACAATCGCCCATTGAGAGTCCAATCGAATCCACGTGTTGCATCTCCACCGTCTTGCGCATTTAGTGTGAGAGCAGAGTGATGGGCAACCCAAAGTGTGCTGTTGGCCTCCCCACTACGATACCAGCCTTGTGCTGGAGCATAGACGTCAATGGGGTGACTGCCCAATGCCATTGAAGATGGAATGGTCCAGTTCAACGACCAAACACCATTTGAGTCTGTAGATGCGTTTCCAATCAACATACCACCCACTCGAATATCCACATTGTGGCCAGAGACCCAACCTGCGGGCAAGTTGTCACGAGCAGTGCCAGAAATGGTCACAGTGTCTCCAATAGCGACCGCATCTGTTGGAGCAATATCGATATTGACCGGACTGTATACTTGCCAATCGACCGTTGCACTTGATTCGAGATAGAATGCTGCACCCGTGAATTCAACATCCATAGTGACTGGACCGAGAGTCATATCGGATGGAACTGGGTAGAACACATCGAATGTACCGTTCACATTGGAGGTTACATTGGTCAGGAATATTCCGTCCAGATAGATTCCAATCGTCATATTGGCCACCGGTCGATCTACTGAATCTAGCAAGATACCCGTGATCGAAATCAGTTCTTCACGATCGATTGGGCCACCACCAGATAGGACATTGATCTGTGTTGGTTGTGTTGCATTGAACATTGCACTGGCATTAGATGCCAAGTAATATTCAGGATTCACGGAATCTCCGGCACCCACAGGATCGACCCAGAGATACCCACCTAGGAAGCGGACTTCGATATCATGCGCTCCTGCTGTAATGCCTTGCGGTAACGTGTAAGTGAGTGAATAGGCACCTGTGTCAGCATCTGAAATAACCGCCCAAGTTCCGCCGATATCATTGCCATCAAGCAATAGATGGATGACGCCACCAGAGGTGTTGCCATCATTGCCCAATAGAGGCTGACCCCATTCGTCAAGTAGTGTTCCATTGACGATGAGAGTTTGACCTGCGATTAGATCCCCTTCTATGCTATCCACTGTGAGGACTGTCGGTGCGAGGATGACTATCCGAGTGCCCATGGAATCTCCAATCACTCCGGTCGTCCCAGCCGAACCGGCATAACTTGCATTCACCCAGTGTGGGCCCTGTGAGGTTGTGTTCAGAACGTCAATGACTACCGATCCCAACCCATTTGAGTCTGTTGTTACAGTTACGGGATTGTTCATACCGACTGGATCGATTGTAACGGTTTCATTTTCAATCGGATCACCAGCATTATCCACAAGAGAAATATTCACAGTGAAATTATCGCCACGTACAGTTCGATCATCGAGATTGAGGTCAATAGGTCGTGTAATTGTCAATACGGAGTATCCTCTGCTATCGAAGGTGTTGTTCGCACTACTCGATGTGTAGAAGTTCACAGTAGGAGTATACTCGGCACTGATTGTATGTGTCCCTCGTGCGAAATCTGCATTGAGTGTGACCCAAGCCCACCAGGTGCCATTTCCTTGCGCAGTTCCATTTGCGACACTGAATGTGTTTGTCCAACCATCAATATCGAAAGTAAGTGTGGGCAACATCGGTGTACCATCGCGTAGGATAATAGCAGAACCATTGTCCGAGAGTAATGTTCCTGTAACGTTGAAACCACCACCAGCGATTGGGTTGTCTACAATCGTATCAACCACGAGGATCGTGATGGAACGAACCGTCACCGTATTGATGTCATGGTGGTCTTGAAGCATATGCCAAGTCCCATTGTAATACAGAGTGATGGTGATTGGACCCAATGGTTGGTCGGTAGGGATGGTGTAGTTCCATCCAACATTGCCATCCACATCAGTCGTATTCTCCGCCATCCAAGTTTCATCGAATTGCGCCCCTACAGAGGTGAAGTTGATGATGCGTGGCGCACCATTGCAGGTGCTACAGTTGAAGTCGGTCGTTTCAACCAGTTTACCACCAAATTCAACGGATTCACCGCGTGTAACAACGATACCTGAAAGTGGGTATTCATTCTCAAAGTCGGTCACACCCATTACGAGGATTGTCTTGTTGCCCGTATCTGTGAGGTAGAATGGGTTTGAACCATTGATTACAGACACGATAAGTTCGTGGTTCCCACTCACGATTCCATCGCCGAGTGGATCCGAATTCACCGTCAGATTGAACGAACCATTGATCGCAGTAGTGTGACCAGCAGACAGCAATTCTTCAGTGTCATCAAGCCAGAATACTTCGATATCCACTGGCCCAGAGAATGGACGTGTTGGGTCGACTGAATCTTCGATGACACCAGACAATTGGAAATTCGTGGCTGCAACCACTGTAGAGGGGACGCTTTGATCAAACACCACTGTGGTCAACACTTGAACGGTAACGTTCGCCAACGTGTTGTTTCCAGTGTATCGAGCACCGTTGTTTGTGGAAAGTGTGTCCGTAACGTCATCATACATGACCGCCCAAACATCGTAGTAACCTGGCTCCTGACTGAGAGGCACTGTCCAAGAAAGCGTTGCGCGCCCATTTGCATTGGTAGAGAATACACCAAGTGATGTGTTGACTCCATTGGCATCCCAGAAGAATTCGACACCTGCAGCAGAAATGTTAGTCGAATCCTCTTGCCCGGGGGGTGGAGATGAATAGAATGAGGCGACATCCTTCACATCTACCTCGAGAACAAGTTGATTGTTGACTTCAACGAGTACGACCGATGTGTTGAGGAGAAGCGCAGCTTCAGATTCAGTCCCAACATCAATTTGTTCAGGCACTTCCAAGTTGTAATAAGATCCACCAATAGGAGCACCCGCTGAGAAATCGGCAGAGATACTGATACCCCAAATCCCACCCGGGAAATTGGTCGGCATGGTGAATGACATGTTGAAAAGACCCGTTGTCGTATTGACTGGAGTTGATCCGATTGGTACGAATGTTGGAGGGGGTGGATTGCCCATGGGGTCTGAAGGACCAACGCCTGGGAATTCAAATTCGAAAATCAGTGATGTTTGATTTCCGGTGATGATTGCATTGGTCAAGTCATCACGGATATCACCTGTAATGTAGGATGAATTTCCGATATGCACCCAATCATCGGCAAGGTTTGTACTGATCAAGATGTATCCAGTGACTCTGACGTCACCCTGACTATCTGCAGATTTGTACCATTGTGTAGAGGATGTGTAGTTGGTGAACCAGAGATAATCGCCCACTGGTGTGTTTGCATCTGGTGTCCAATCGATATTGAGACTACCAAATTCTACGTCTGCAGAATTATTGGTCGTAATCAGGATTCCATTGAATTCAGAGGTATATGTTCCATTCGCGGGCAATACATAGTTACCACGATGATCTGTCAATCCAATGTTCGTGGTCGTGGCTTCACCTCGTTGTAAGGGGTTGATGATGTACTCAATATTCAGGGTTGTCTGCAAACCAAAACTCAATCCAGACGAGGTGGATTGATTGAGTAATCCAGCAGTATCACTCGCACCAAGGGCTGTAGGAATGAACAACAATTCGACATCGAGGAAACCAGGGTCTAGCGATTGTGCGAAAGCCGCAGAGAAATTCCAAACGAGGCTGTAATTGCCTGGGCTTGAAGACCAAGTTGATGCATTGAGAACCCAAGAGGTAATGTTCTCCATGGGGCCGGACGAACCATTCATTCTCATCTGTAGCCATAGTGTTCCTTCCATGGGTACAACGTTTTGCCCACGGCTGAGGATGGTCCCGTTGATGTAGAGATTTTCATCGATTGACAACAAGGAAGCATTTGTACCTGGCCCTTCCAATGTCGCTGTCAGGTTTGGAGCCGCACTGATGTTGAAATTCAGATTGTAGGTACTCGGGAACGCGTGATATGTCGGGACTGGATTCAGATGTAAACTGTCAACATGCCAGCCAGGGAACTCAATGGTCGCGGGGAGAAGTGCAATCGCTTCATTCTCATCAAGTGTCACGTTGAATTCGTAGTAACCATCCTCACCGACCAAAGTCTGCAATGAAACAGCCCCATCGATGGTACTGGTGTAATTCATGAATAGAACCAATGAACCCACATCGCTTGGGTCGTGGAATGGAATATTCTCCCATCGGACATTGCCAGAAATCAATGTCGTGGTGCCTGCACCGACAATCGGTTCACCCGGGATTGCAGGTGTGTCTTGAGTAATATTCAGCGAATCTGTGACATTGATTGTCCAAGAGAAAGTCTTGTACGAGTGCTCGACATAGCCCCCTTGTACGACTTCGACCACCAATGAACCATATCCTGGCTCAATGATCTCTGCAGAGATACCCCGCAATGAGAAGTTGCCCAGTGATCCAGTGATACCACTGCCCAGCTGGCGTGGACCTGTGGCACCCAAACTCGGATTACTGGCTGCCTCAGCAGGAGGCATGAGATACAAACGAACACTGTGATTTTCAATCGGGGTATTGTTTTCGGTATGTTCCAATGTACCGTTCAGCCAAATATCCCCTGTCGAGTGATTGCGGTGAACTGTCAAAGGTTCCCAAGTTTCATTGACAATTTGAGTCGGTGATGCAGCAGGACAGGGGTCGAATGGAATCCATCCCATGTCCAAGGAGTTCCCTGCTGGATTGGTCTGTAGGTGGACTTCTGACCAAGAGGCTGTATCTGCACCCGTAACCGTGTATCCTTGACCGTTCCAGAAGCCTCCGTGGTATCCCGTAACCTTTCGAGCGGGCAAACCTGCCAAGCGAAGCATGGTGGTAAAAGCAGTCGAATATTCAGTACAGCGACCTTCCTTTGCAGCAACGATGAGGTGGTAAGTCAGATCTTCACCAATTGGCAATCCACTTCCATCGTAGTTTCGCAAATATTCATGCGTTGCATTTCCGTTCACCAAAAAGTCTTGCAAGGCGATTACCTTGTCGTATGAACTCACTGCACCTGCAGCGGCAATCACATCATTGGTCATGTTCAGGACTTCTGAGAATGGGTGATTTGAATCTGTGAATTCCGGTGGAAGATCCATTGCATACGTACCTGCTGCCGCGTAAGGAATAGAATTGTTCAACTCATCCGACTCATACCAGATTTCAGGGGCATCCACGAATAAATTGGCAACACTCGCATCTTCAACCTTGATGTCATGAGTGATGTTTCCATGACTCAGGTTGGCTAGTGTATCAGCCCAACCCATCACACTTGTTGTCGCATACGGGTGAGCGAGGTTGGAATTTGTAACCGGGTTGATGAACTCAAAACCCCAACTCTCAGTCGAGTTGTGGAAACTGTTGTTTGCAATCCATTGGTCATCCGAAAAGCCCTGGGACATAGGTGTCCAAATTTGTGTAGACGTGTTCTTCCCGTAAGCCGCACCTGTGTAAGAATCGAAAGTGTGGACCCTCCAGAAGCGGTCGAGTGTAGAATCGACGCTGAATGTTGTGTTGTTTGCAAAGAATACAATTTCATTCTGGATGACATCGTCCGTAGGATCCCATGGATTGAAATTACCACCAGCGCAACCGAATACCCACAATGGAGGTGGACATTCCTCGCCATCAATCATCCCGCCACCGTCGGTATCGGGGTCACGCCAATCTGTACCTGTGATATTTTCAACACTATCTGGAATACCATCACCATCGGTATCGATCGGATTCCGATCATCGCCCGGATCGTTCTGTGGATTCGTACCATCGAGATATTCTTGGCCGTCCCAAACACCACCTGCATCCGTATCTGCAATCTGATAATCCGTAACATAAGAATCGGCACTACCGTTGCCTAGAATACCAGGAATGAAATCCAACAAACAGCCTGTATTGTTTTCGAAATAATTGTTCAATAAGTCTCCATCAGTATCTAAATTATTGTCACAAGGTTCCATGGGGTCAGTTCCACCCATGACCTCATCGTAATCGTTGACACCATCACCATCGGAATCTTGCTGTGTAGGTAAAGAGGTGAATCCAAAGGTACCACCCAGTTCCTGCCAATCAGCAAGACCATCCCCATCAGTGTCCTCAAAGTCGTCATCACAATGCCGTTGGGTTGAACCGATTGTACCAGACTGAATGGCATCGAAATGACACCAAGAACCGTTTTTGTGAACTGCATCAGTGGTTCCTGCCGGTGGCGCCAAGGCGACACCAAAGAGAATGTTTGACTGTGACGAGGCATAAGCGAATGAAGTATGCTGACCGTTAGAATCATTGTAAAATCCAATACCTCCATTTGGATTGAAGCCTGAAGCATTGGACAATGTTAGGCGCTGCAAAGGAGTGCTGTAACTGACAATCAAGGTTGAATAATCGATCATTGAATCGCAAGGGTCGGTTCCGTGTGACCAATTTCGCTCATCACCATCACCAATTCCGCCAAAGTCAGTATCATAGACATTCCACATTGTACAACTTAGGTTTTCTTCCCAGTTCTCAATTCCATCGTTATCGAAATCGCCAGCGTCTTCTCGTCGAGTTGGATCAGTTTCGTTGGCCCCGATTAAACCATCACCATCTTTGTCCTCATCACCGTCATCAAGAAGATCGTCATCGGTGTTGTTGTCTCGTGGATCACTGGCCTGTGGAGGATTACCATACATCCCGCCAACCTCAACACCATCGTTGATACCATCGCTGTCGGTGTCAATATCGGTTGGGTCGGTCAAAAGCACCAAGGCTTCGTAAGAATCATTGAGACCATCACCATCGGTATCCGCTTGCATTGGATTGGTCGTCATGACACCATCTACCTCAGCTGTCAGTGTTTGACAACCACCAGGTCCAATCCCCAATACTGGATTACAGGGAGAAATGGTTTCTGTGCGACCACTTCCAGCAGGACCGGGCTGGAAATAATCCACACCGTTTGAACTGGTATCCCAAGACGGGTTCATGTATTCGTAAATGTTGACTAGACCATCGCCATCCGGATCGCCGAACATTCCGTCCGCATTTGAAGGGCTGGTTGCATTGAGCCCATTGGCGACTTCCCACCCATCGGACATTCCATCATTGTCGGTATCCCAACCATCTGGATCCTCGTCGACATCTCCGTCTCCGTCATCATCGTCACTACCACAGTTTGTGTCACCATCATTGTCGGGGTCTGCAGAATCGACCAATCCATCGTAATCATTGTCGATGTTGTCATTGCACATATCGCCCATCGGATCTTCGTCAGTTCCATCTGAACCTTGTCCAGGGGTTGCTTGCATGGCGGTTTCCTCGTCCCAATTTCGAACTGGGACGGTCCCATTCCACCAAACACCGTTGTCCAGAAGGTTGGCTGTGCTAGATGAATCCCAGCCAGAGGGTTCGAGATATGTGTACTCTTGTAGGTTGCTGAGTCCATCACCATCTGGATCTCCAGCGGCGCCATTGTTTCCGAGTGTTGAAGCGTCTAGTGGATCCAAACCATACTGATATTCCCAACCATCAGGCAATCCGTCATTGTCACTATCCCAATCAGTTGGTTGGGTGTTGAGTAAGAACTCGAGACCAAGGGTCAGACCATCACCATCCTGGTCGGTTGAAGCCGCGGCTTCCCAAGACGAATATTGGATGGCGGCAAGACTTGAGAAAATCATTAGCAATGTAAGGCCGATTGCACGGAATCGCTGCGTTCGCAGAGTGAATCCTAGGGCGCTCGAGGTCGGGGATATGTTCGTAGGCATGGCTGAACCCAGTCATCTCCGTGCCCATCAGGGTATTAAGGCAAATGGAGCGACGTTCGGACAGAATACGACCCTCCTATGGAGGGTCTGAGTGCCAAAGGGGGTTAATCGAAGTCAACGAGCTCGATATCGTCGTCATCATATGCGTCATCATCTTCGGCACTGACGAGATCAGGTAATTCCATTTCCGAATCATCCTCTTCCTCTTCATCATCAACCCAGACATCGATGTACTCAATACGATTTTTGCGTCCAGTGACCGCAGCGACCAGCAGAATCACAATGCCCAATCCAATCGCAATTGTCGAGGGGCGAGGGTTTTGTAATTCCTTCACAATGACTGCAAATGTATTGCCTAATTTGACACGAACTGTGACATCCATTTCTGCAGTATATTCAGCAGGATAGGATTCATCCTCCGAGAGCGGTGTCGCCGAGACGATTATCTCCACTTCGTCATTGTTCAGCGCATCTTCCCCTGCCCTAATTTTAACCGTGAAGAATTCTTGAGTGAATGCCTTGACTGAAATCAATTGGGCACCAGTTGATGAATTGTATGCGTCGGCTGACCATCCGGCAAGATTACCTCCAACATCAGCATCTAGGAGCACCATGACGTCACTATTGCCCTCATTCTTGACAATCATCGTAATTTCTTCTTCCATCCCTGGTTGGAAGACGGGGATTTGAGAATAGAGTTTGATTTCGATTGTAGGATCGTCCTGCCCGATTTCAATGGAAATTGGAAGGTCAAAATATCGAGCAACCGATATATCGCTGATATCTTCACGGATACGCAGGTAAATCGTGTGGTTGCCCTCAATAACTTGGCTGGTCAAAGTGACGTCTAGGTTGACCAGAGCCGTATCGCTAGGAGCCAACTGAACGCGTGGAGAGGGGTCACCATTACTGTCCG
>NTJU01000037.1 GCA_002457195.1 Marine Group II euryarchaeote MED-G33
TGGTGGGATGGGCTTCTTGATGAGGAAGAATGACCGAACCCCTCATCAACCCGATTGACTGCGCGAAGTCTGTCGCTCGTGTGGTGTAGCCAGGCCCATCATGGTGGGTTTTCATCCCGCTGACCCGGATTCGAATTCCGGCACGAGCACTTTTCGACCGTCTATGACACGCCTTGCGCATGGCAGACTATTGTGAGACGATTACCTGCCACTGTGGATACAAGGGAAGAGCAGTCCCCCGACGACAACACATGGAATGTCCACGCTGTGGCCATGTTGTGGAAGCGTGCTGCGAAGGAGCCCCCACTTGGGAATAGTCACTGACGCTCTCTGTAGGATGCGAGTAGACCGCTCAAAAGAATCCCCAGCACAACCCCGACTTGCAGCCCTTGCGTATGCGCTCCCTCGCCAGCAAGGTCACGGAAAGCCAATGCGAAGGCAACAGTAATCGGGCTACCCAAGAAAATGAATCTCAAAAACCACTTCGTCAGGGTTGGGGCTGCCCCAATTGGGCGAAGTGTCACCGATCCTTTCTTCATGAGCAATTCCCAATTGAGTCTACTTGTGACCTGGCGTAGTCTTTCAATGGCCATCGGTCTAATCTTGGGAACCGTAGCCGAATGCAATCCTCGGCCGGTGACAATTCGAATCCGTCCGAGCCAATCTCGAGAAGCGATAATGAGTTCGATGGTCGCTCTCGCTTGTTTAAGGTCCAAATCATGTAAATCCACACTCAAAACACCGCGGTCACGCCGGACATGACTGGAGGTGGTCCACGGCTTTTCATCCGCCCATGGAAGGGTCACTGCAGCCTCTTCGATTGGGTGAAGTAGCATTTGCAAACGATCGAGTGTGTCGATTTCAACAGTGGCTGTTGCCAACTTTCGATTGCGCTCCACATAGCGTACTGATGTGTAACTGAGGAAAACCAGAGCGGTTGAACCGCCGACAACCCCGCCGATTTCCATGGCCCGATCAAGATTGGAAACATCCATCCCATTTGCAAAGATATACATGAAAAAAGACATTGTGCCAATCATAAGACCCATGACGCCCGAGAGAGTGAACAAGTCCCTCGGTCTCAACTCGGTCATGTATGTGCCGCCACGTCGCCGGCTATCAAAGAGGCGGCAGAGATTGAAACAGGAAGCACATTAGATGCGACTGTGAGTCCAACCAACATGGAGCCCCCTTACCGCAATGGATTGGGAGGGCGTGAACGTGAAATTAAGGTCAGTCGATGGGTTTTCGGAATCGCCGGATTCTACTGCATCTCGATGTTTCTAGTTCCAATGATGATGCCGCATGGTACCGTCCCCGAACTGTCTGGTCGAGCCAATATGATGGATTACGCATCCGAGGAATCGTGGGGCAATCAGGATCACTACGAGGGGGGCGAAATGGGGCACAACCAAAGTGCCCATGGGGGGACTTTTGCTTGGTCAGACCTCAACCCATACTATGCATTCGTCTATGCTTTTGGCGATTTGAATTGCCATCAAAAGCATGAACGTTCATGGGTGATCAATGGCAACCAAATGCCAGTATGTGCCCGTGACGTTGGTATTTTCTTCGGACTCGCCCTTGGTGGCTGGTGGTTTTCAAGACGTGGATTGAATCGATGGACCATACGCGACTCATTCCTAACCCTACTACCCGATTCAATGATTGCACCCCTCTACATGAAAGATCGGAGATTGTCCACCATGCTTGGCATGGGTGTACTATTTTGTTTACCAGTTGTGCTGGATGGTGGAATCCAAGCCATCACCGACTACGAATCAATCAACCCAATGCGTATCCTAACCGGACTTCCATTTGGCTTCATCATTGGATGGTATTTGTGTGCAAGCTTGTCATCAAGGCCTGAGAAATTCGGTTTTGATGCATCCCAGGTCCACCTTCCAGCAGGTGCCCGCTTGTCAACTGCAGTGAACACCCAGGATGAAAGTGAGTAATCAAACAGCACCATTTTGCCACCAAGCGATGAGTTCTTCACGGTTGCTTGGTGGTGGAACTTCTGCCTTACCAGATCCCAGCAAGGCCAACCGAGAAAGGCATGATTCTGCAGCGTTTGGTTCCGATGACAATGATGCACTGAGTGCATGTTTCCAAGATGATCCAGGGTGTGACTTACGCCATTCAGAAAGGGCTTCTTTGAGTGGCCACAGAGCAATTCCAATTCGACCGAAAGCCTGCCAGTCAGAACGCAATTCAGAGCGTGAAGCATCGCTGCCGACCAGTGAGCGATAGACCCTAACCCAGCCAGATTGTTCATGGAATATTTTCACCATCCTACGCGTGTGCCTCTCCGTTACCATCCGGACCGGTCCTAGCCATGTCCTCAACTCATGAATCTCAACGCTCGGGAGCAAAGAAAGAGTCCCGACGATGGCTAGCACAGGATGACTAAGAGGATCCGCAGGTGCATCGAGACGAGAGGGGGCGTCCGACGCCTGAATGGCGTCAACATAGATTTTCGTAGAGTCGCGAACAATTTCCCAAGGTTTGCGTGAATCTAGCCAATCCAAATTGCTACGAGGAGGTCGTGATTCGACCACATCCAGGGTTGTTTGTCCTCGCTGAGAAACCAAAGCCCGACCTAGCATGTGAAGGTCGACTTCTTCGGTCGAAACATTCAGTGGCTTTGGGCGTTCATGCAGAAATCGCCGGATTTCAAGTTGTAATTTCTTCCGCAACTCTCCCTTTGTGCTGTCATTGACAATGGGCCCTACTACGCGCCCCCGGTTGAATGGAGAGGGCATTGGAACAGTTCCACCGAGTAAATCATGATACCCTTGACGGATTTTTTTCTGATACTCATCAGTTTCAAAATATTCTGACTTGTCGAGTGTGATTCGAAGTGTATCTTGTTCAATTCTACGCAATGCTGCTCCTGGATCACAATCGACCCAGATGCAAAGATCAGGAATCATCGCAGCTGCGTTCATGCGGGCGACTTCCTCGATTCCGAGGTCCCCAACCACGCCTTGGTAGACCAAAGAAGAGTGGACATTTCGCTCACTGACAATCACACGACCCTGACCCAATCTTGGACGAATCCAAGTATGCGAGTGGTCCATTCGATCGGCTGCGAAATATACGGCCTCTCTAGTCGGCCCTGCATCACCTGTGCGTACTGCTTCAACCGCCAGCAACCCCAGTTCGGCATCCCGACGTGGTTCTGCGGTAACGTCCACACCAGAAAATGTGAATTCTTGCTGCAAAATTTCAGCAATCATTTTTGTGGCCAGACCTTTGCCTGAACCATCCCCACCCTCAACGGTAATCAGGTACATTTTCGCACCTCAATCCTCGTCTTCTTCGATATCTTCGAACTGGTGCTTTGTCGCTGAAAGCATCCCCATCCCTGCCAAAATTAGCATGGGTCCGATGAAAATACCACCACGGCTGAAGAGAGCAAGTCCACAAAGGTACTGAGTTCTGCGGTAACGCTTGCCCCGCCTGGCTTCAGTCGCACCAACGAGGCCAAATAGTGCTGAAATGACCGTCAGTGATGCAACTACAGATGCGAGTAATACTGCTCCTTCAAGATGAGAGTCACGCCGCAAATCCTCTTCGATAACCCCTTCACCAGGAGTCATGGTCAATGACAAATCGGCTTGGTCACCTGGGTTGAATGTGATTCGGAGGGTTTGGTTTCCAGAATGAGCAACTTTGAGAATGAATGATTGTTCTTTGGGAACATCAGTCATTGAAAAACGCCCATCTCGATTGGTATAGGCACTGTGAGGGGTGGGCTTGTCCTCGATATCCAACAAAATCACTTGAATGCCTTCAATGGGGTCTCCACCAGTAAGGTTCCCCTGATCTACTGCGGACAAAATTTGACCACTTACGGTTGCAGTATTATTATCGATAAATAGTGGGTTTTCAAGCACATCTTGAGGATCCGCAGCAAACAGTAACGCTCCGAACCAAAGGCCCATCAATGAACCAACAACAATCAAAGTAACCGCTACATTGCTAGACCATTCAAGCGCCTCTTCTTGGGAACCAAGGCGGGCGGCGGCTTCGACTTCTTCATCGAGATTTAACTGAACAACCAGGTCTTCATCATCACTCACTCAGAAGGCCCCCTATCCGGTGGGTTGGGTCCGCCGTCCTTCAAGTTCATGGCCCATAGAATCACTGTGAGGGTTAACAGAGAGAATAGAATAGCCTCGGAAAATATTGAATTGACATTCGTCGAGGTGATGATTTCCTCTTCGATGATTTCAGAACCGGGTGGATCCTGAATATCTGGTTCTGGGACGGTGAATGTAATATTGTACATTTTTGGCCAATATTTCCCTGTGACCCACAAGGATTGTGTTGTCGAATCAAAGGCGATTCCATTCAGCACCTCACCCCCGAATGGTTCCAAGTCACTCGCATCAATATGTTGGACGACGACACCGGAAACAAGATCGATTGCGACAATCTCATCGGTTTGGTAAATATTTGCCATCAATAGACCTTCGACCATCTCAAGTTCATTAATTCGGTTAAGTGATTGATTGTTCAATGTCACATTTAGCGTTGACACTAGTTCAAATGTAGAAGCGTTTCGAAATTGTAACACATCGGAACCATCTGACATGATGAGGTGCTGCCCATCATAGGCCAACCCCCAGCCTTCGCCGGCATAGGAATAATTCGCAATCATCTCAAACGTATCCATGTCGTAGCGATATGCTGTTCCATTTTTCCAAGTCAATTGAACAATCTCATCCCCAACGAATGTCATCCCTTCTCCGAATTCGCCTCCGGATAGATTGAGTGAACGAATGACTTCACCTGTTGAAAGGTTCACTTCCCGGAGTGTTGATTCACCATACTTCCCCGTGGATTCAAACAAACGTCCTTGATAAAACTCCAGGCCTTGGGTATAGGCGCCGGAATCATGCGTAACATTGTCGTGAACTACCACCAAATAAGATTCGGCCCGAACATAGGCCGATTCGTCTTCCTGCGCGCCAATAAGTGGGGTTGTTGAGAGCAAAAAAATGGCGGTGAATAAGACCGCCAGTACACCTCGCCCCCCGAGCATGTATGAACAATGCTCCACCTTGTGTTAAATACCTGCTCGGTTCAAGTCAACGCGGAACACGTAGTGTTCCTGCGAGGTGACTTAATGTCCACAAACAACCGCTCACAAAGTCTGTTCTTGGTTTCTCTGATGATTCTGGCATCTTGGGTGCCCCTGGCTACGGCTGATGAAGGCGGTTCTGAACAAGATTCGACCATGAATGCAGGGTTGTTCTACACCCTCGAGGAATTCGATCCGACAACCAATGGCAAACCCTATCTTTTCGCTGGTGGAGAAGACGAACTCATCTTCAGTGCCACTCGCCACCTCAAGCAACAATGGGTTGACGAAGGATACCCAGGGCTTATTTCGCCGTTTGAAGAAACGACTACCAGCGCAAGAACCGCAGGAAGAGCCTGTGAGAATGCTTGGACGACAGGACAAACTGGGACGGTGCAGACCACCGGTGGCCAAATTCAGGTTTCTGCAATGCATGTGACGGCCAATTCTGCGATTCTAATCGAGAATGGCCAATCGGTTTCATCGACCACACTGAACAATATTGGCTCAACTTGGGAAACTACAATTTTCCCCACCAATACAAACTACTTCGGAAACGCTCCTGACGTCGATAACAATTGTCAGATTGAGATTGTTATCTATGCCATTGATGGGGGCGCAAACATTGGCGGTTATTTCATGCCCAGCATGTCATCAACTCGTGAAGTGATGTACGTTGACATCGATGATTTGTCATGGAGAAATACCATTCTGTCTCACGAATTCCAGCACCTCCTCCATAATGCTCGAGACCCATTTGAATACATCTGGATCGATGAAGGAAATGCAGACATGGCCGCATTCCTCTGTTTTGGAGCATCCAATGCGGTCATCGGACACGCCAATGCTTGGACACAGAATGCTAGCGCATCCGTCCGATGGTGGAACCAGCGCCTCGGAGATTACGGTGGCGGATTCATGTTCATGCTCTTCCTTGCAGACAATCTGGGTGGCGGATCAGCTATTCGACAATTGGTCGCTGACACCCTAACAGGTGGCGCAGGAATCGTCGATTTAGCTCAAACACTCGGACCGACAGGGACACCAATTGGGACCACAATGAGTGACATTTATGCCAACTTTACCGCATCCGTAACCCTTGACCACGCGTCTCAAGCAGAATTCGGGCTCGATAATATCGATATGTACGAAACCTGTGGTGGCAACCAATTTTGTCGGATTCAACTCTCGGGTTCCAACCTCAATTGGGGCGGGATGTGGCAAAGTGGAACACAGGATATCGAAGGTTGGGGCGTGCATGCATTCAGATTTTTGGATGGAACAGGTGCACCTTTGAACATCATGATTCAACCCAGTGAGTTGGGTTTTGCAGCCACGGTGATGACCCATGATGCAGCAACTGGGACTTGGTCGATGGACCAATTGCGATTTGATGAATTTACTGGAATCGGAACAGCATTGATCCCCAGCTTTGGAAATGTCACCGATGATGTTTACCTAATCGTTTGGTACGAAAGTGGCGTGGATGATTGTGATTACACCAGTCCAAATTGTGCATTCCCCGGTGGGAGCGAATACCCAATCGCCACCTTCGATGTAACCGCTGGAATCATCAGTCAGCCTGCTGAAATCACCGTTACACAGGAAATTACAGCGGATCGTGATGAAGACGGTGGAATCGATACAGTCGAAGCAACTGTTGACGTAACCTCATCAGCGTTTTACGAAGTTCTAGACATTGAGGTCAAGGCATACGAAAACAATACTCTCCATGATGCCCTTGAATTCTCACTTGAGGCTGGCAATACCATCCCTGTCGGTTTCACCAATCGAACAATCTGGTATACACCACCATGGGATGGAGATTGGACACTGCATTTCACAATGCGAAACCAAATCGGTGAAATTGTCGATGAAGCACTCACTCTTCCCCTAACTTTGGAAAATATGGCACCTGTGGCCGAAGGCGGTGCTGCTGCCAATGCAACTCAGACTTGGATGCCCTTACAGTTCTTCGGAGCGGGCTACGACCTCTGGGGTTTGGGGCTATCCAATGAGTCATTTTCACACAACGAAACCCCAGTTGGTTACAACTGGAATTTCGGTGATGGGTTGTCCGGTTCTGGCTTGAAGGATCCAATGCGTTCTTGGCAAAACCCCGGGATGTACAATGTCACACTGACCGTTGTCGATCAAGGCGGTAGTGTTAGCGATATACAGGCGTGGCAAATCAGTGTCAACGACACCGAACCCCCAACACCTCGAATCGATGTTGGTTCACCACCAGCTTCGATTTCAGACCCTTACACACTCCTCACATCCCAAAGAGTGCAATTCTCTGCAGCGAGAACTGAAGACAATGTACCACTGAACCAATTGAATTTTATTTGGAATTTTGGCGATGGGACCATCCTCAGTGGCCAAGGTCTCTATGAAGTATCTCACGAATGGGCTGTTGGTTCTTCAAATGGAACGCCTTACAATTTGACACTCCAAGTCGGTGATGGAACACATATTTCCAATATGTCCGTCACAATCTTGGTGATGAATCGTGTCCCGCGTCAAGTTTGGTTCGAAGATTTGCAGACATCGACATTGACACCTCTACACCTGCCAACCGTATTTACTGACGATGATGGAACAATCGTCACCACGCAATGGTCGTTCGATGAAAACGTCAACTTTGATGGCGGTATTGTCACAATGTCTTCACCGTTTTTGAATAACCAAACTATGGAGGCCAACCCCACTCCTGCTTGGCAAAACCCTGGCTGGAAGAATGTCACGATCTTCGCAACAGATGATTCTGGAAACACGAGTTGGACCGTGCTACGTGTCGAAGTGTTGAATCAACGACCTGTGGCCATTTTCCCGCGCCCCAATGATGGTACGACAAACACGATGTACTCGTTCCTATCCTCATCATTTGACCCGGATGGAAACTCAGGGAATATGACTCACAACTGGACCATTTCTGGGATTGAAGATGCGATTCCACCCAACAATCAGGTCAACCATGTGTTCACTGAACCAGGCGTTTACACCGTCACATTGGTGGTCACCGATGAAAGAGGGTTGGATTCCTTGCCAAAGAGTTACACCATCCATATCGCAAACCCACTCCCAATGCCAGTTATTTCTGTCCATGAGGCTTGGCTCAATGAGATGATTGTCACAGTGCCTGGTTCCGATCTTTCAGTCTACACATGGCGACGGACGTTTACCGATTCAGGTGATATTTTCGTCGCACCAGGGACTGCTTTGCGGTTCTCATCTGATGGTTCGCGAGATATGGATCTTGCATTCGATGGAATGCTCAACTCCGATCAAAATGCTCCCGACTGGAATGGGATTGTTGACACCACATGGAATTGGGGAGATGCATCCCCCCCATCGCATGTAATCGATGCATGGCATGTCTTTGAGCAACCCGGATACTACACAGTAACCCTAACCGTTCGGGATGGTTATGGCACAGGTGATAGTAACTCAACAACGATTGGAATCTGGGTCTCAAGCGCCCCATCAATCATCTCCGATCATGTCATTGGTGACGGGACCACATACAGTGAAAATTTGAACATCATCGAAGCCTATGCAATCGATTCAGATATGGAGGCTGGAATGCTTGCATGGCGTGATGAAGATGCGATGACCGACAGTGACAATGATGGGATTTCTGATAACGATCAAGATACACCACTCAACAATATCCTGACCTATTGGTGGGATGTTGACGACAGTGTTGATGAGGATGGTAATGGTAATTTCAATGATGATTGGGTCACCAATCCAAATGTCCGTGAAGGTCGTGGAAACGATGTACAGTGGAATGAATCTGGCGAATATGTCATCCGATTGAAGGTGTGTGACGACACCGATGTATGTATGATTGAAACCTATGACCTCATCGTTCGAGATCCCGATTCAGAAGACGATGCATTGGGCGATCTGTCATGGAAAGAGTTGCTACCATCATCAGATTCTGGAAGTTTGTACATCATCATTCTGATCGCACTGGTGCTTACTCTCGGTTGGTTGGTCATGCGAGAACCTGAAGAAATTGAAGTCGAAGCTGAGCAAGCAGCCAGCACCTATGACGTTACAGAAGTTCACACTGAAGGTGGCATTTTGGGCATGGATCAACACGCCCCGCCACCCAAACCAGGTCATTTGACGAAGGATGATCGGCGCAGCAAGGATTCAGGTTATGTGCGACCTGTGACCAGTAGGCGCCGGCGGTGATGTTGTGACTGGTGTTAGGCGGGTTAGTTCCACCGTTGCAGTCGCAATGCTCCTCCTACCCTTACTCACAGCAATTTCATACGAAACTGGAATCCAAATTGCACCAGATGTATCTGCTCAACAAGCACCTACTTGCAAAGTTGGAATGCCCATCGATGAGTGGTCTGTTGAGCAATTCAACATGACCGGTGAAGGCTTGTTGGGTGAAGAAGACCAATGGGGCTCAATCGAAAGTTCTGGACCAAATTACATGGTTCAGGATTTATGTCCACTCCGAACTACATTCAGTACGTCCTTTGTACTCTACAACGATTCTGCAGTGGGCCTACGGATGCACCTCACCACGGGCTGGAAATACACGATTTCAGTTAACCTACAACCACTAACCGAATTCGATCAAGAACCACTTGCAGATGTTTATTTGATGCAAGAAGATGATTATGAACGATACGAATGGGATTTTAACTCGAGAAACAATGAATGGGGGGGGATGCGAGACGATATCGCCCATTCTTCACCATGGCTACAAAATCTGATACTTTGGCATCCGTTCAGAGATGTTCATTCTTATGAGAAATTGAATCAAGTCGATTTTGCCGTTGCACTCGATCATGAAGAGCGAAGTTACTCGATTTGGGAAACAGATGCAGTAGGGGCAGACCCCATGTTCCTGATGATTGAATCGTGGGACAACATTCGTGATTATGATGCCAAATCCCAAGAATCGAATTTTAGTGTTGATTTAACCATACAAGTCGAAGAGAGATTCTCCCTTCCAAACTGGACTGTGTCCATGGTCTGTTGTGGGGGATTAATCGGGATTCTTGCAGCCCCGTTCCTCGTGCACCACCGTTACATGAAGGCTGGATTGGATGTAGTCGAGTCCGGTGGTGGGGATTTGATGCCACACCTCGATACAGCACCTGAGAGAGAGAGCCAACCCCCAGTACAACCTGCACCCCCTCAAGGGTAATCACTCGTATTCTAGGACGCCCCAAGCCGTTCGCAAGTCGTTGATATTGACTTGGCCTCGCTTGACCAAAGCATAATCCCTGTCAAGCGTGGTGTAAACCAATGCTTGTTTGAGGAGAGGTGCGTGTATTCGAGTCCAATCTCCACCAGGTCCAAGGCCCATGAGAGCAACGCGTGTATCGCCGCCAGAGAGGCTGTATGCCGCCTCAAAGATATGCAAACTGTGAGCGTGTTCAACACCCCGGTAACAGCACTTAATGATCGAGCCAGCATCCGCATTTGCCTTGACAAAATCAATGATTTCCTCTGACGAATTGGCAGCCATAGAATGGTTAGAGGCGATAATCGATGTCGAATCACTGCAAGCCTCAACCAGAGCCTTGCGAGATTTTGCATCGATCGAAATCTCAAGATCTATCCAGCTTACACCACTTTCAATCGCTGTATTCAAAATCGAAATTCGTGTCTTTTCTTCACCATGGAAGTAGCCACCTTCACCAGTAGATCGGCATGTGAAAATCACAGGAATCTGAATGCCATCTTTAAGGGTTTGAATCGACGATTCCACATCGACTTCTTCAATGGGGCGATTTTCCATAATGGGTGGTTGCTTTTCGATGGTTTCTTCACCATCTGAACCCTTGGTTACGATGGGGTCGATTTCAATCCGATTGACATACAAATTATCGAAGCGAACTTCGACCAAATCCGCACCTGCTGCTGTCGCCCGGCTGGCATCACGAATCATGTCGCCCACACTGTGGCCACGCAAAGATACGCAGATTTCGGTCTCAGTCATCGAGCCGGGGACCCGCACCCCCTGTTTAATCGTATTGCGCTAGATTCGTGCACCGGATTGTGGGATTATTGACACCGTGTTCATTCACCTTATAGTGGCCCGAACGTGTGTATTTTTGGGTTCTTGTAAGAGGGTGTAAAATGATGTTTTTCAGGCTGTTATAGCGAATCATTCAATAACCCCGACAGACCACCTATGAACATCCAGTGAGGACCCCCTAAGGGGGTCCTCAGACATTAAAAAATAAGGAAGTGGAATAATGAGTGATTCAGATTACAAAGCAGACAGTATCCAAGTCCTAGAAGGGTTGGAGGCAGTCCGCAAACGCCCAGGAATGTACCTAGGAGACCCGCACGATGGTTCTGCACTCCACCACTGTATTTGGGAAGTTGTTGACAATGCGGTCGACGAACATCTGGCTGGCTATTGTGATGCAGTTGAAATCGTCCTCCAAAAGGATGGCTCCGTTACGATTGTTGACCATGGAAGAGGTATCCCCGTCGGAGAACACTCGGAGTTTGGCATCAGTGCAGCAGAAGTCATCATGACAAAACTGCACGCCGGCGGTAAATTCGACAATTCATCCTACAAGGTATCAGGTGGTTTGCACGGTGTTGGAGTTTCTGCAGTGAATGCGGTATCCGAATGGCTCAAAATGACAATCCAGCGTGATGGGAAGTTGTACGAGCAGACCTATGCCCGCGGGGAACCACAGGGTCGCTTGGAAGAAGTTGGTGTAAGCGAATCAACGGGGACGGCGATTACATTCAAGCCCGATTTAGAAATTTTTACAACCGTGACTGAGTTTGATTATGACATACTCAATACCAGACTACGAGAAACTGCGTTTCTGAATGCGGGACTGAAAATTACCATTGTAGATCAACGTGGCAAATCAGCAGAAATCGTCGAACATCAATATGACGGTGGTATCTCTGAATTCGTCAAACAACTCAATGAGCGTCGAAACCCCATTCATGGCGAAGTTGTTTACATCAAGGGTATGCGAGAGATCGAAGATGGGGAAATTCACGTAGAATTGGCCCTCCAATGGTCTGACGCCTATAACGAAGTGATTCAGTGTTACACAAATATCATTCGAAATCGCGATGGTGGCACTCACTTGTCAGGCCTTAGAAGTGCACTAACAGGGTCACTCAATCGCTACGCAAAGAGTCGGAATCTACTGAAAAACGTGGACAAGTTGTCCGGGGACGATGTTCGAGAAGGAATTGCGGTTGTCATCAGCATCAAACACCCAGACCCTTCATTCTCAAGCCAAACCAAAGACAAACTGGTTTCTAACGAGGTCGCTGGAATCGTCGAGAGTATTGTCAATGAGAAATTGGGCGAGCATTTTGAAGAAAATCCATCTATTGCTAAGCTTGTAATCGACAAAGCGGTTCTCGCCAGCAAGGCTCGCGAGGCTGCTCGTAAAGCACGTGATCTTACGCGGAGGAAAGGTGTCCTTGAAGGCGGTGGCTTACCAGGGAAACTCGCAGATTGCCAAAGTCGGAAGCCCGAAGAATGTGAGATTTACATTGTCGAAGGTGACTCTGCTGGTGGTTCGGCAAAGACTGGCCGGGACCGGCGGACTCAAGCGATTTTGCCCCTGCGTGGTAAAATTCTCAACGTAGAACGTCAACTTCGAAATCAGGCAAAGGTGTATCAAAATAACGAAATTCAGACGATGATCAAAGCACTTGGCGCTGGTGTGGGGAACCCTCCTGAATTGGCCGAAGGGGAAGAATCCCTGGCTGAATCTGAGACATTTTTCAATGTCGAAAAGCTTCGCTATGGAAAAATCATCATCATGACTGACGCAGATGTTGACGGCGCCCACATTCGTACACTGATTTTGACATTCATGTGGCGCTTCATGAGACCTGCAATCGCATCAGGAAATGTGTTTATTGCACAACCTCCACTTTACATGGTCACCCGAGGGAGAACTTCGAAATATGCATACACGGATTCCGAGAGAGACGTCATCATTGCTGAGTTCCTATCTGACAAGCCCGATGCTAAAATCGGGATCCAGCGATACAAGGGTCTTGGTGAGATGAATCCTGATCAATTGTGGACTACAACAATGGATCCAGAAAAGCGAACTTTACTCAAAGTGACAGCGAATGATTTCGCTGACGATGGGGAAACTTCAGCGCTATTTGAGACATTGATGGGTGATGACGTACCAGATCGGAGAGCGTTCATTGAACGACATGCGGCGGAGGCCGATGTAGATGTTTGAGGTGATAGAATGAGTGATGAAGAATTACCAGCAAACCCAACCGATAACCAAGTTCGACATACTGTCGATGATGAAATGCGAATATCGTACATCAATTATGCAATGTCAGTCATCATTGGACGTGCATTGCCAGAGGTGCGAGATGGATTGAAACCTGTTCATCGACGAGTTCTCTACGGTATGCATGAAGCAGGACATACATCAGACCGCTCCTATTCAAAATCAGCGCGCTCCGTTGGTGAAGTAATGGGTAAATACCACCCACATGGCGACCAGTCTATCTATGACACAATGGTTCGAATGGCTCAAGATTTCAGTCTTCGCTATCCACTTGTAGATGGCCAGGGTAATTTCGGTAGTATTGACGGTGACCCCCCTGCAGCAATGCGATATACGGAAAGTCGGCTCGATCGGTTGTCCAAGCATATGCTTGAAGATATCAAAAAAGATACTGTCAACTTTCAGCCTAATTTTGATGACTCCGAACAGGAACCTGAAGTTCTTCCTGCTAGATTACCCAACCTTCTCCTGAATGGAAGCGATGGTATCGCTGTCGGTATGGCCACAAAGATCCCTCCCCATAACCTCACAGAAGTGGCCTCTGCAGTCCACCTACATGTCGAACGTATCATGGAAGAAGGTGAAGAAAATGGTGATGCTGAAACACCCCCCAATATCGATATTGGAGAATATATGCAACACCTAAAGGGTCCAGATTTCCCGACTGGCGCCACCATACACGGCATCGATGGAATTCGTGACATGTATGAAACTGGAAATGGTAAATTCCATATTCGCTCCCAATGTGAAGTTTTAGATGATGGTGATGGAAAACGAATTATCGTCACCGCAATCCCATATCAGGTCAAGAAGGCTGCAATGTTAGAAGCAATTGCTGAACTTGTGAGTAAAGAAACTGTCAAAGGAATCCGAGATATTCGAGATGAATCCAGCAAGGAAGGTATTCGTGTAGTTATTGAAATAAAACAGAATGCCGACCCCCATGCTGTACTGAATCAATTATACCGTTCCAGTCGACTACAGGAATCATATTCAGCCAATATGATGGGGATCATGAACCGAGAACCAGTACAATTGACACTGCCCGTAATATTGCATGCTTACGTTCGACATCGAGAAGAGGTCATTCGCAGACGAACACAATTCGATCTAAACAAGGCACAGGCCCGTGCTCACGTGCTAGAGGGATTGGTCAAAGCACAAGAACGAATTGACGAGGTTGTCATAGTAGGCAAGGGCGCTGAAAACCGAGAGCATTTCGAGAAAGTACTCAGGGGCGAGGAAAATTTCGAAAAGATTGCTGCATTTGATTTCACAGAACCACAGGCAAAGGCGATTGCTGAACGTCGAATTTACCAACTATCAAAGATGGACACAAAGAAGGTCGATGATGAATTCAATGAGCTAAAGATTGCCATCGCAGAATACGATGCGATTCTTGCGAGCAGGCAAAGACAATTGCAAATTCTACTTGCCGAATTGGAAGAAATGGTAGAGAAGCATGGCGATGAACGTCGAACCGAAATCGACCCCATGCCGCTCTCCATGGACAGAGAAGATCTGGTCGAAGAGCGAGCTATTGTCATCTCCCTATCCGAAGACAATTACATCAGGCACCTTCCTGCTGAAGCATTCCGAGTTCAGAATCGCGGCGGCAAGGGGCTGAAGGGCGTTACCACAAAAGATGAGGATTTCCCAAAATCAATTCTGACTTGCTTCAGCAAAGATCGGTTACTCATTTTCACTGACCAAGGACGCGTCTATGGACTCAAGGCATGGGAGACTCCACAAGGGAGTCGCCACAGCCGTGGAAGCCACATCAGAAACCTGATTGAAAGATTACGCGAAGATGAAAGTGTAGTTACGATACTGCCTATTTCTAAAGAATTACAAGAGAATCCAGAAGGTCACTACCTAATTTTCGCAACACATGAAGGCATTGTAAAGAGATCAAAACTGGAAGATTATACACGAATCAATCGGAATGGCAAATTTGCTCTGAAATTCAAGACTGAAACCGATACACTGGTTGCTGTTCGTGAAGCAACAGATGATGACCATGTTGTGCTCGTCTCAAAGAATGGACGGGCTTGTAGATTCAAGCCAAGTCAAACAAAGGAATTACCAGATGGTTCGATTGGATTTACTGTCAAGGTCCAAGGTAGAGTGACAGCTGGTGTGCGTGGCATGAAACTCAAAGACAATGATGCTGTTGTTGGCATGATTGCCACTTCTAATGAGGAAACACAAGTCCTTACCCTCTCTAAATATGGAATGGCCAAACGTAGCCGTCTTGGCGATGGCGAAATGCACCCGATTATCGGCGAAGATGGCGAACCAGTCATCGACTTGAAAACCGGTGAAACCAAACAGGAGAGAGATGGATATCGAAAGACGAACCGTGGGGCCGGTGGAGTAGCAACAATGAAACTTGGTGACGAAGATGAAATTGTACGTGTCCACACTATTCCTGACTTAGGGGACCAACTTTTCATCTTGACTGGGAAAGGTATGATGATTCGGGTTCGGGCCGACCAAACAAAGGAAACTACTGGAAAGTCAACCAAGGGAACTAGAGTCATGGAACTAAGAAACAAAAACAAAGACGGATTTGTTGATGAGATTATTTTCACAGCACGATTACCCGCTGAATTGATTGACGAGAAGGATGATTTTGATTCGATGGACACCAATCAAGATGGCGTCATTGATCGCGAAGAATTCGAAGCCGCACAACAAGAACAAGTTGATGATGGGGAAGAGTGAGTAAACCACTCGCCTTAAATGAAAAATGCTGGTCGTGCGGCCACTGCGACGTTCGCATAGTCTGGCCATTGCGCTGGTTTGCTAAACCAGTGGGTTCACCCACGGGAGTTCAAATCTCCCACGTCGCGCCATCAAT
>NTJU01000038.1 GCA_002457195.1 Marine Group II euryarchaeote MED-G33
GGGAACGGGTACACTTGCCATCCAAGAATCGATGGATGGCGGGACTGGTACCATCGCAATCGTTCTTTGGTTGGACACCGTTTGGTTGAATGAAACCGTCAGTGGCATGGATCTACAGAGCCAGGTCTTCGAGATGCGGGGCAATGGAACGATTGGGCTGAACAGTAGTGATGATGGCGTCGATACAGAAATATTCGGCAATGTTGTCAATTCATACATCATTCGAAGTTTAGACCAAGGCATCGTCGAAGAACAATTGCGTATCGAAGCAAATGGTGGAATCCACCTCTCATCTGAAGGTGGTGGGGAATCCATGGAAGCCAACGGAACACTTGCTCTACTTCTGATTGAGACACATGATCTCGATGGTCAACGAATTCTCTCGAACACTGAGTTTGAAGGGACGGCCGACATGGACATCCGAGGCGAAGATTACCAGATGGATTTGGACATCAGCCAAATTCTAAACCGTGAGCGCTGGGAAAATGGTCAGTTGCATTCTTCATTGAATCGGATCCAAGGTGATGGTGCCTTCGACTTCACCGATCAAGAAGAGAATAGTTCGATGACAGTCAACGCAACCGTTTACGAAATTTTCATGGAATCTGTTGACGGTTTGAAGACGGGTGACAAACTGCACGTTGATGGGACATTTTCAGGAGATGTCAACGGTGACTTTGGTATTGTTCGTGATATCGTAGCCACCGGCCATTCACAAGAGAATGCGACCGGTGTCGCATTCGATACGAATGTCATTGCCACTGAACAATGGCTGAACCTTTCAGGTATTGGTAACAATCCCTTCGATATGGAGGCCGTCCACAACCAAACTTGGGATTATGAAGTCCCACAAGAGCACTGGGAAAATCGTACTGTACGCTTGCGCTGGGATTCAATGGAAGGAGGGGAACCCTCTGAAGGCGATGAGTTCCCGGAACGAAGCCCCATCCAAGTTGATCGTGAGGCACCCGAAGCCGCAAGTACACTTGGGGATGTAGACATCACACGCGAAACAGGTTTGGCTCCTGCTGGGTTGACCGTAGGTGACCGTGTCGATTTAATGGGCTCAGAGCTGATGCATCTCAGTATTACAGCCACGAGTACAGGTACTGTTGTGAGAGATGGACACACCATCCCAGTGACTTATTGGAACGGCGACTTTGGAGGTGAGGGACAAGCGACAGGAGCGGTCATCAGCGAAGGTATCCTTGCTGGCTTACTCGCTGAGGTCACCCGCAATGTATCCCTTGACATGGATCAAGGTGAGAGCCTTGAATTCGGTGAAACCCAATCGCTCTCACGTGTTCTTTCACCGTCGATTATCACTGAGGGGGAGAACACCGCACCCAGTATCATCTCAGTCTCCATTCGGGAAGGTGCAATCACCAATGAAGGCGCATCCATTGTTCACTTGGAAGTTGAAGTCGATGACGTCGATTGGAATATTCGAAGTGTGTCTGCTGATTTGTCATCCCTTTCCCTTGGAACCATTTCGTTGAACGATATTGGTCTTGAAGGGGATATTTCGGTTCACGATGAGACCTTTACGGCTGAAATAGAATATCCAGGGGTCATTGATGGTGACGTTAGTATCCAAATCGATGTCTCTGATGATTGGGCGACAATCAGTGAAAATCACGACATCTTGGTTCTCAATCGCCTGCCTCAAATCACATCGTTCGAATATTCTCCAAACACGGTCAACCGGGGAGATTTGACCACGGTTTCAATTGACGCCAATGATGGCTCAGGTGTGACGGCTGTTGGATTGGATACCACTCAGTGGGGCGGTAATGTCACGTGGCTTACACTCAATAATGGAGTTTGGAGTGGTGAAATGCTTGTTCCAGATACCATTCCGAGCGGAGATCAGTTACTACCCATTCGACTTGAAGACGGTGCAGGTGGAAGTGGACAGACCACACAGTTTGGCAGTGGTGAAGATTTGCCTAGCCTATACATTTTGAACCAAGGCCCTGCAATTTCAGATGTCACATTCTATCGAGATGGCGAAGTGGTATCGAGTCTTGGCATCCCACTCACAGGTTCCAACGAATACACGATGACTGCTCAAGTCACCGATTTAGACCCTGTATCAATCGTTCAAACACGAATGGGGGTTATCGCTCCACCTGGACAAAGTGAAAATTGGATTTCAATGCGCGATGATGGGGTTGGCCCAGATGCAATCGCTGGAGATGGAATCTGGTCAATCCTTGTTGAAGTTCGACCGGGTGTTCCTGGTGGCGTTACAACCGTGGAAATTCGTGGTATCGATCAACAACTTGCCCAAACACCAGTGAATGACCGAACCTTCTCAATTGAATTGGGTTCATCAGAGGAGGGTGGCGGTGGTGGCCAAGCAGTGTTGGAAGGTGCCAGCCAAGAATGGTTGGTATTCGGTATCATTGGGTTGTTCGTAATTTTAGCAATCGTCGGAATCACAATGTGGATTCGGGGTGGCGGTCTCAAACAGATGATGCCCTCAGAAGGCCCATGGAAATAGACCACTTCTCACCACCGACGCTTAGAAAAAGGGGCGTCGGATGGCCCAAGCACTGCGAGCGTAGTGTAGCGGTTATCACCGGGCGTTGCCAACGCCTGAACCCGGATTCAAATTCCGGCGCTCGCACCAATCATTGGATTAGGGCCCGCACGTGTGCTTCAATCGCGTCACGTGTTTTTCGATAAACCTCAACATCATGACCAACGGGATCATCCAGTTCCCAATCACCATTTAGCGGGATATTGGGGCATTGGACACCGCAACCCATGCTGAACACCTTGTCGAATGTAGTATGGTCGAAATCATCGACTTGCGAGGGTGATTGTTGTGAGATGTCAATTCCCTTTTCAGCCATCACAGATACTGCATTTACAGCCACATTTGAACCGGGGTGTGTTCCTGCACTGGCCGCATCGATTCCAAGATGACGAGCCCAACCTTCCGCCATTTGACTGCGACAGGTATTTCCAACACAGACAAAGAGGACGCGCATGACCATCGAGCCACAGATTGGGATTTATGAACCCTCTCAGTATTCTAAGGAGATTGGGGAATAGCCACGACTTGAAGTATGGGTATTTGTTCGGCTCAATTGGAGAGAGCGATATGAGTGGCCCGATTTCTCATCACAATCCAAGTGAGGATGAAGAAAAGGTAGAGCCTCCGGAAGCATCAGCGGACCAGAAAGCGCAGATGGAGCAGGCCTATGCACAGATGCGACGCAAACTTCGAATGACCCGCCTGGCAGAAGATATTGGAAACAAAATCATGGTCCTGTCTGGTAAAGGTGGTGTTGGAAAATCAACCGTTGCAACCGGCCTCGCCTTGAGTTTGGCGAGACAGGGGAAGAAGGTTGGAATTCTAGATATTGACATTACAGGACCCAACATCCCCAAGATGCTCGGAATCGAAGATACAGAACTTCATGTCGAGGACAATCAGATTCATCCCGCCGAGGGTCCAAATGGCCTCAAGGTAATGTCGATGGCATTCCTGTTGGAAAATCCAGACAAACCTGTGATTTGGCGAGGCCCCATCAAATTGGGAGCAATTCAGCAATTCATTGGTGATGTTGCATGGGGTAAACTGGACACACTCATCATCGACTTCCCACCAGGTACCAGTGATGAGCCACTAACAGTCGCTCAATATCTACCCAATATCGATGGAATGGTCATTGTGACTACACCGCAAGATGTTGCTCTTCTCGATAGTCGGAAGTCAATCAATTTCTCAAAGACCGTCAAGATTCCAGTCTTGGGGGTCGTCGAAAACATGAGTGGATACACGCTTCGAGGTAAAGCGGATCCCAATACCGAGATTACCGTCATTGGTCCACAGGGTTTGCCACTTCAGGCGACCGCTGATGGAGACGGTGATTGGAGGGTCACCCTCAATTTATTCAAGCAAGGTGGCGGGGAAGCCGCCGCCGAGGAATTCGAAGTTCCCTTCTTGGGAGCGCTACCCTTTGATCCTGGTGTGGTACGTGGTGGAGATGATGGTGTACATCGTATCGTTGCTGAACCCGAAGGTGAAACAGCACAAGCCTTCGATACGATTGTCGCGAACTTGATGGAAGAGATTTCCAAGGGCGAAGATAGTGCTCCAGAAATCATCTAAGTGGGAATACTCTTCATTGGATGCCTCCTAGACCCTTCTGGAAGGACTTACCATGGTCGGGGGAACAGGCATCTATGTCACGTGGGTGACGGGCGCCATCATTACCTCATTGATCCTAATGCCCATATTGAAACCACCCTGGGCCCGAATCACCCTCACCGGTTTTCAAGACATGTTCCGCCGTTACTGGATGCACGGAATCGTCGTATTTTCGATTTACATTTGGAAGGATATTTTTGATGGTGTCGACCGAATTTTAATGGCGAATACACGCATCGATATGACAGCTTACATCTATGCGATTGAAGGAGACATAGTCGTCTGGTTTCAGCATACATTTGAGAATGAGATTCTGACCTCTGTATTGACGCATTTCTATGTCGCCGGGTACATGATGATCATTTTTTGTGCATTTGTTTACACCTGTTATTTCGATGATCGACACATGGCAGACAGAATTTCTCTTACACTACTGTTGACATACATGTTGGCCCTTCCATTCTACTTGTTCTTCAACGTCAGGGTGACGGGCGATTATATTCCTGAAATGCAAACATTGGGATATCATCTCACCCCTGAAATTCAGACATGGTTCACACGAATTGATCCATTTACCAATGGTATGCCAAGTTTGCACATTGGTATTCCCTTTTCGATTTGGTATTGTTATGCTCGAAATGACCTTGATGGTCGTTGGAAACTTTGGCGATATTGTCTGATTGGATATACTCTCTTGACCTCATTCACAATTTTGTATTTAGGAATCCATTGGGTGAGTGACATCATTGGTGGAATTGCCGTAGGCATGCTCTCAGTTCACCTTTCCGAAAGAATCGCACCGAAGGTTTGGTGGTTGTTAGACGAACGCTCATTCCTACATCGTGTGTCGTGGCTTCTCGCAGACTGGCGCCGTCCAGTCAAAGAGATTCAAGCGATCATTGGAGGCTGGATTGCTTGGTTCAAAATCGGTGGTAGTCGACAAACCGGTGTTGTCATGATGCTTCTTCTTGCTGGCACCGGTGGTACTTTACTGTGGGATGCAACGCATCAACACTTCCCTGCAGAAGGTGTCTCAGCACCGGGTACCGCTGCTGGTGCTGATGGGTGGTTGGCCAGTTACGAAATCCAAGCCCCCTCCAGTGAAGATGATGTTGAATGGACTGAAATCTTGGTCACCATGTGGAACTTGACCACTCGGGAATCCTATCAACGAAATATTGCAATCGATTTGAATTGGGGTGAATTCCCGATCGAGATTCTAATTGGTGAATCTCACATTGTGGTTTGGCATGGCTATCAGATGGAATTTTTCAATCTTAGCTCAAATCAGTGGGAGGGAAAGTGGCTGACTGGCCCCCTGTTTGATGACATCGCGATGTTGTCTAACGGCGATGATAATTGGCCGCGTATGGTCATGTTGAATGATGGCGAGGTCGAGGTACGACACCGTGGAGGTATTGATTGTTCCACAGCCAACGGGTGCACAAGCCTCCCCACCACTCCCAATGGGCCTGTATCAATGATCGCGGCTGACGACAATCGGGTTGCATACACAGAATTGGGGGAACCACTTTCTGTTCATATCCAAACCATCGATGGAATTCAACAACACATCACAGTTGAACTCAATGCAACGATTAGCGAAGAGCGAGATAACCAAGTCTTCGAAATGACAGATACAATTGTAGATTACGAGAATGCTACAATCACGGAAATTGCATTGGATGAAAATCACCTCGTAGCGTTAGTCAATCTCAGTGCAATCGATCGTTTGGTCTTGATTGATCTGACTACTGGGGAACAGCAAATTCTGGGTGATCCAATGTTCCCTGTTGCTGCTCCAAGCATCGGTCACGGTTACGTTGCTTGGCAACATCACCAATTCCTCATTTCCAACAATCCGATGGACATGTATCTTGATTGGGAGGTCAACTACCATGATATTGAAATGAACCAATCCTTCCAGCTGCACGCTGAGGATGATATTGATCAACTTCAACCTCAAGTGATGAAAGATCATATCGCTTGGTTACAAGTTGATGAAGACAATGAAAAAGAAATTCGAATTTTCACTTTACAAGTTGTTTTGGAACCCTATTCATCAAACGTATTACAATTCTTCATTCTGATATTCCCAATACTTCTCTTGGTTTGGACATTTCAACGGTTGAAGGAGAATGAAGGGCACATACTGCCCAAACGCCATTCAGAAGAGGAAGAGTAACTACTCGGCCAACCTAAACATTTCATCGAGATTTCGCTGTGCTCGCTCAATCACATCGGATTCGATTTCGATAATCTGATCTGGCCTTGGATTCTGCATCGCTTGAAGAATATCTTCCAATTGTGTGGCTTTCATGTAACGACACATGACGCAGGCACCATACAGGTTGAGTTCAACTTCTGTTTCGGCCAACACACGTTCAGCCGTGCCACATTCAGTAATCAACATCACATCTGGCTGTCCTTCGACACCTAGACGAATCGCTTCGTGAATCAATTTCTCCGAAGAACCGATGAAATCAGCTTCTTCCAAGACTTCTGCACTACATTCTGGATGAGCCAAAACTGTAAGGTTCTCGCCAATTCTTTGTTTCCATTCTCTAACTTTATCACCTGTAAATACGGCATGAACTTCACATTCTCCATCGAAAACGATGACCTCTTTCTTTCCAGCAAGTGCCTTTTGGAGATGGGCACCCATGAACCGATCTGGCACAAAAATAAGTCGATCTCCAGGTAAGCGTTCACAGATTTGTAGATAATTACTACTGGTTACACTGACATCACATTCGGCCTTGACAGCAGCGGTTGTATTGATGTAACAAGCAACCGGAATCCCTGGATATTGTTCCTTCAAATCTCTGACATCTTGTGCTGTGATTCCATCCGAAAGGCTGCAACCTGCATCAGGGGAAGGGTGTAAAACGGTTTTATGGGGGCTGACAATTTTTGCTGTTTCAGCCATGAATCGTACACTAGAGAACAGAATCGTTTGCTGTGATGCATCGCGTGCTGCTTTGGATAGAGTATAGGAATCAGCGACTTCATCGGCCACCCCGTAAATGATATCTGGAGTTTGATATGAATGCGCAATGAGAAAAACATCATTTTCTTTTTTCAATCTGTTAATCTCCAAGGTGAGTGGTGCAATACTGCGGCATGTTTCAAGCGGCCATCTCTGATGTTGTTGAATGGTGTTCTGTAGTCGAATTGCTTCAGCCTCAATTTCTTCTTCTGAAAACGAAGAAATCTCAAATTCCGCACGCGGTAGCGGTACGGTTGGCAAATTGAGCCCCATTGATTTCCCGTCTAGTGCAACCGCTTTGAACTCATCTCATCTCCGGGAATCGATGACGGGGCCATGGGTCGGTTCGGAAATGCTGCACCAAGGTGCAGAAGCTATCGTTCATGCGGGCACATGGATGGGCGAGTCAGCCGTTCTCAAACAAAGGCAACCGAGGACTTGGAGACACCCTGATTTAGACGCCCGCCTTACCAAATCAAGAATGTCTGCCGAAGTTCGTCTATTACGCCGCCTTCATCTAGTAGGAATCCCCGTGCCCGTATTGCTTGCAATCGACTCTACCGCTGGATGGATGGTCACGAGTCGAATGCCCGGCGGTCCTCTGTTTGAACATCTCAGAAATGGGGGTGGGTCAGAAATGTTGGAAGATTTGGGGGCGACGATCCGCCGAATTCATGCCACAGGTATTTCCCACGGAGATTTAACCACTCACAATATCCTCTGGGACGCAGAACACGGTATCTCAATCATCGACTTCGGCTTATCACAAATCACGGATGATATTGAACCGATGGGGTTGGACCTGCAAGTGCTAAATGAATGCTTGAAAGCCAGCCATCCAGATATTGAAGGAGCGATTGAAAGGGTTCTCGATGGTTACCTTAGAGAAGGTGGAAAAGAGATTATCACACGATTCAATGAGATTCGGGGCCGAGTTCGATATCACGGTTAAGCAGTCTGGATGAGTTTCATCCCACCATAGGCCAAAAGAGGACACCCTAGCAACGTGATTAGGAGATAACTTACGGCGGTGCCATATTCGCTGCTCTCAAACAATTCTACCAGATCGATGCTATAAGCTGACATCGTGGTAAATGCCCCCATAATTCCAGTCCCAAGAAGTAACCCCATCTCTGGAGAAATAGACATTCCAATGATGATTCCGAGCAAGAAAGAACCCAACAAATTGACCGTCAGAGTACCCCATGGGAATCCATCCGGGAGCCATTCTCCAATCATGTATCGAAGCACAGCCCCGATGGCTCCACCCACCCCGACCAATGCGATCATCTTGGGTTCCATGACACCTTGGAACCGAAGAGAAGACTTCAACCCTCACCCTTGTTTCGCAGTTGCATGGCGACTCTGAACTTCTTGACTGGTAATTCAGGCAAACTCGTTGAGGCTCAGAATCTTTTGAGCCCACTGGGGTGGGAAATACAATCGTTTCATATTGATGGTAAAGTACCTGAAATCATCGAACCACAGAGTGATAATTTAACCACAGTCGCACTGGCAAAAATAGCCCAAGGAGTCGAATTGTTAGCAACACAGGGACGTTTTGAAGAATCATTGTTGGTCGAAGATTCTGGATTGTTTATCGATGCTTTACCTGAATTCCCAGGGGTCTATTCTGCTCACGTTCTCCAATCTATTGGGTGTGAAGGAATTTTACGTCTACTCGATGAGAATCGAAGTGCACATTTCTTGACTGTTGCAGCATTGTGGACCGGGGAGGCAGTCGAGGTATTTGTCGGTCGTTGTGATGGTACAATTTCAATCGATATGAAAGGTGATGGAGGGTTTGGCTACGATCCAATTTTCATCCCCAATGAATGTGAAAATGGGCATACTTTCGCAGAAATGTCGGCTGAAGAAAAATCCACTTACAGCCATCGTGGCAGGGCGCTACGCGCCCTCTTTGATTACCTGAATGTTGACGGGGCCTAGCGTCGGCATCCCTAAGACGGGCAAACAAGTGGATGGGCTAGAGGCGCCGACATGGTCACATTCAAGCGAACGCTCTTGTGGTTCACCCTCTTTATCAGTGTACTAGGTTTCCTCGCACTCGCAGGAAGTTTGGGAGAGCAGGAGCGATTGATTTTTGGAGCCGTCATCCTTCTTCTCATTATTTTCTTGATGGGTACTGGTGGAGGCCGTAAGGTCAAACGAATTCGTCGTCGTTCAGAAGTGGAGGAAGAGCAAATCAGTTCCACACCTGAACAGGAACTTCCAGCACCCGTGCAATCTGAAGAGGACGCCTCATCTCGGCGAGATGCAAAACTATCACGCAGTCGTAGTGGGGCTCCGGAACCAGAACCAGAGGCCGTAGACGAAGAAGTCGAGGTCAGTTTGGCTGATGACGAGGTCACAGTATCTGTAATCGATGAAAATGTGCATGTCGCTGAAGAATACGTTGCAGAAATTGATGCAGAATCCATGGAAGAAGCAGATATTGAATCCTTTATCGACGATCGGCGTGATCGTCATGCATTGATTCGACGCAGAATTGAGGCTAGGCGTAGAGAGCAGCTGGCCGACATTCGTTCGGAAACCGCGAAGATTTACCAATCGGCGGATCAATCAGAAGATCTCCTCACCTTGCTTTCTACCGAAAACCATGGCCATACAATTCTCCAAGTATCAAGTGAAATCCCATCTGGGAGTCCGGTCGGTGCAGTTTTCTCCCGAATCGATGAAGATCGAATTCTCAAAATCCGCTTACCACTCGACCAAGGATTCATCGCCAGCGCTGAACCTTTACCGGAATTACCTCCACTCCCAGATTTGGGTGATTTGCCCCCTCCTCCATTGCCTGACATTGGCAATTTAGCACCCCCTCCCCCAGAATCCAGTTCAAAGTTGGATGCCTTGCGTGATGAAATGAGCAAGTAAATTCTCAAACCATAGAATTGAGAAGTATGGCGCCTACGGCGCCACATGAGCGACCCTGTCGAATCCAACGTGCTTCTTATCGAAAATGTCCCTTCGCAAGCATCCAGTCCATCAGGGGGTGTGGTTTCAGTATGGACCATCAATCGTCCAGACAAGTTGAATGCACTGAATAGTGAAGTGAATTCGGCTTTGAAATCTGCCTGTGCTTGGGCTGAAGCAGATGATTCAGTTCGAGTCATTGTCATCACCGGCGCAGTTCCAAATGAACCACCAGAAGGTAAGAGAGCAAAACCAAATTCATTTGTGGCTGGAGCAGATATCTCGGAATTTGAAGGGAAATCCAGTACTGAAATCCGACCCATCTTCGAAGACAATGTTTGGGAATATGTCTGGAACTTGAGCAAACCCACAATTGCGATGATCGATGGTTTTGCTTTGGGTGGCGGCTCTGAGATTGCACTATCTTGTGATTTGCGTTTGGCCACACCTCGTTCAAAGTTTGGAACGCCAGAAATCAATCTCGGTCTCATCCCCGGTGGCGGTGGGACCCAACGATTGTGCCGTTTACTTGGATATGGCCGGGCGATGGAGATGGTCCTGAGTGGGGAAATGATTGGAGGAGAAGAAGCCAATCGAATTGGTCTAATCAACCACCTTGTCGATGAAGATAGCCTCCGCGAGAAGACAATGGAAATTGCACAAAATCTTGCTACAAAATCACCGCATACCATCCGTATTGCAAAAGCAGCGGTTCGAACCGCTTTGGAACAACCTTTCAGTGCAGGAATTCAATCCGAACGAGATTTATTCTGTGAATTGTTTGATACTGAAGATATGGCAATTGGTGTGAAAGCTTTCCTCAATCGAGAAACTGCTGAATGGACAGGGGCATAATGATGTCAGAGGATGCATTGGTCGAGACCAAAGATCTAGGGAAAAGATTTGGCGACTTTGTCGCATTACATCCGCTTGATGTTCTTGTTTACCCTGGTGAGTTCTTCGGTGTATTTGGTCCCAATGGGGCTGGCAAATCAACCTTCATCAAACTTCTAACTGGCCAACTATCACCCTCTTTGGGTTCTGCAAAGGTTTTGGGTACGAATGTTGCCATGGACCCTCAGAAGGTCAAGGCAAATGTGGGCATCGTCCCTGAATCTGAGAGCCCCCCTTCGTATCTTACACCGGCTGAATACCTCGACTTTGTTTGTCGAATTAGAGGTGTTGAAGAAATCGACTCAAAGGTTGATTATTGGTTGGATTGGTTTGGGATTGAAGACAAACGAGAAACTCTTTGCAAAGACCTGTCTAAAGGACAGCGTCAGAAGGTGATGCTCGCAGGGGCATTCATTCACGAACCTCGTTTGTTATTTCTCGATGAACCCTTTGTCAACCTTGATCCAATCTATCAGAGGAAATGTCGAGAGTTGTTGATGGAACATATTGCAGAGGGGGGTACGATTTTCCTTTGCTCTCACATTTTGGAAGTCGCTGAAAGAATGTGCACACGCGTCGCCGTCATTGACCAGGGGCGTGTATTGGCAGCAGGGACCCTCGATGATTTACGACAAAAACCAAGTGAAGATTTGGAGGATATTTTCATCCGATTGGTCGGTGAATCAGTCGAGGAAATCGAATCTCGTACCGGCTCAAATGAGGAGGAATGAGTATGCATAATGGCTTGAGAGAGCCACCAAGTTTTGGCACATCATTTCGATCAAACTTCGTCATGATGTTCCGTGAGGAATGGAGACAAAACATTGACTTCGCACGCAAACGCCACATCATGATGTTTCCAGTCATGTTGGCTCTTGTATCAATGGTGATTACCGTAGGGTTGCGCTTTCTTACCGGTGATGCGGGGATTGATTCAGCCTTCGATACGCTCCAAGCCGCTGAAGCTCAGGCTGAGAAAGCATTCACTTGGGACGAATTGAAAATCGGTCTACATATTTCCTTGTTCATGTTTAGTCTGGGCATGGGTTCATTCGCGTTCATAGGGAGAAACATGGTCAGTCAACGTGGAAGTGGGAAGTCGTATTTGCTTGCAGGGCCGGCCTTGCTTCCACTCGAATTACCACCTGTGTATTTCGCATATTATTGCAAAGAAGTGTCATTTTATCTGTGTCTAATCTTGAGTCCTGTCGTTGGAGGCATGGCCCTCGGAATTCTCTTTGGCGAGATTACAGGTTTGTCGATTCCACTACTTTGGTCCTCTTTACCCATCGTCCTAGGGTGTATGTTGGTGACAATGATGCAGGGGTTGGCATTGTCTTTCTTTGCCAGTGCCATTTGGTCAAGATCACGTCTCGGTGCCATCTTGGTTCCAATCGGGGCCGTCTGTGCAGGGGTGGTTGTCGCCGTAGACATCATCCCCCTGGAAACTGCAATCGCGGGTTTGCATGTTCAACTGACACATGAATTAATTCTGCTCCCAATCACGGCAATTTGTTGGCTGTTGATTGCTACAATTGGGGCTCATCTCGTCCCAGATGATTTTGAGGTCAAGGTGACAACTCGAGCAGAACTTTTCATCCCAGTTCATCGTCAATTATTCTTCCTCGGAAATGGGCAGATGCGCACACTGGTCGCCAAAGAGATGGTTGATGTTTGGCGTTCTGGAACATTGTTCAAAATGCTCGGTTCCTATTGTGTCCCTCTACTCTTCCTTTTGGCATTGGCATGGATGGCTGATTTTGCTCGATTCCCAATCCCATTCAACCTACTCTCATACGCGCCATTTTTGGGATTCTTTGGATTCAATTTCTATTCGTGGTTAAATGCGGTTGATAGCCCTGATTTCCTCAATGGGTTACCGGTCAGAGTTCCACAATTATTGCGGGCGAAAATTCTGGTCTATTTCATCATGACAACTTGGATCTCTATTCTTTTCCTCATATTGATGGCACATCTGTTGAACCAATGGGCTGGACTTCTACCCGCATTGTTGGTCATGATTGCAAATTCAGTATACATCGTTGCTCTGAGCGCGTTGTTGATGGGTCTACGACCAAATAAGGCGATTTTTGACACCCAAATCATGGCCATATTTTGGGTCGCAACCGTACTGCCATTGGTCTCCCTTTTCCTCCTCTCCTTCACTCAGGGTGACATGACACTCTACGCCAATCAATTCGACCAGATTCAAGCGGGCGGCCTCGGTGCCGAATCAGCGGTTTACGATTCCACTCAAGCCCAGGCCTCCTTCGGTGGAATCGTTGCCATTTCGCTGGGCTTGCTCGCTTTGGGGGGCACTTTCCTCTTGATGCTTGAGCGAAGATGGGGTAGAGCTGCATTTGAGAACTGAAAACACAGTTTTTGGGCGATTCAGTTAACTCGGTCGGCGTCGTCAATTTATCCAACAGTTTGGAGGGAACCTATGGTTCCCTGCGGAATCTTATAGTGTGCGGAGCAGTATCCGAACAACAAGGGCCGGAGGTATTGAGAATGGCGCAGAAAGGTGGAGGTCGCGGGCGGCAACGACGTCGTCGCGAACAAGTGCAGTACGAAGAGCTCGACAAATACCCGGTAATGCCCCCTCATGCGTTCGCAAGAATTGTACGTGATTTGCGCACACTAAACATCGTATACCAAGTGATTGAGCCCCCTTTGACCAAGAAAGAAGAAGAAGTTCGTGCTGAGATTGAAACCATTTTCATTCAAGCATTGACGGCTGACATTGAAGAAATTGATTCCAATCCAGAACTTTATCTCCGTGCTGCAATGGATCAGATTATCAAATCCTACCGATTGAAGGTTAACAAGAAGTCACGTTCAAAGATTTTCTACTATCTGAAGCGTGATCTCATCGGCTATGGCCGAATGGATGTTTTGATGAACGACGCAAACGTTGAGGACGTTAGCCTCGACGGAACAAACATTCCAATTTTCGCTTATCATCGTAAGTTCGAATCGACTGAGACCACAATTTCTTGGCCTGATGATCATGAATTGGAATCCTATGTGATTAAACTGGCACAGCGTTGTGGAAAACACATTTCTGTTGCCGAACCACTACTGGACGCGACACTGATGGACGGTTCTCGAATCGTCATGAAACTTGGTCGTGAAGTATCAACCCGTGGTTCAACATTCTGTATTCGACGCTTCCGCGAAGATCCATTCAGTCCCTGTGACATCGTCGCTTTCCGAACGATGACCAGTTTGATGGTCGCCTATCTGTGGATTGCATTCCAGAATGAAATTTCAATGCTATTCGTCGGTGGAACAGCATCTGGGAAAACAACGACGCTCAATGCGATGTGCCTGTTTATCCCATGGCAGATGAAGATTGTCAGTATCGAATCCACCCGTGAAGTGAACATCCCACAGCCCAACTGGATTCCAGGTCTAACTCGACAGGGATTCGGTGGCGAGTCTAGTGAGGGTGAAATTGGTGAGTTCGAGTTGCTTAAGGCCGCTCTTCGAGAGCGACCTGAATACATTATTGTCGGTGAGATTCGAGGTGCTGAGGCCTATGTTCTATTCCAGGCAATGGCAACCGGTCACTGTTCATACTCAACGGTTCACGCAGACTCCGTGCCCAGCCTAGTCCACCGTTTGGAGAACAAACCGATTGATATTCCACGAGTTTTGCTACCAGCACTTGAAGCCGTCGCGATTCAAATCCAGACTCGTATCAACGGCCGACGTGTCCGTCGAACAAAGCAAGTTGTGGAGATTGTTGGTGTCGACCCTCACAGTCAGGAAGTGATTACGAATGAGGTGTTCAAGTGGGACCCTGCTCGAGACGATTTCGATTTCTCAGGGAAGTCGTATGTCCTTGAGAAAATCATGCTCAAAATCAATTACAGTCAGGAGAAGATGCGGCAAGAACTCCGTACTCGGAAACGAATTCTAGACTGGATGGTTCTCAACGATATTCGAAAATCAGATCAAGTGGCACAAATCATTACCGAATACTACGTTCGTCCCAATGACGTGTTAGCGAGGGTCGATGGACTACGCTGAACTTGCAGTTCTGTGAATGTATGAGAGGCATATAACATGGCGAAGAAGAAGGATACGGGACCTCTGTTTGAGGGAATGGTCCTGACGGAGTTACAAAAACTCTCTAATTCAATCTTCGGCGGTATGTATCGCAAGGGTGCGAGAGCCGACAAGGATTTGATGAAGACACTCGCCCAGGCTGACATTCGAATCATGCCTGAAGTTTACAAGGCGACAACATTGATGTCAACTATTTTTGCAACCTTGGGTTGCATTGGCCTATTGGCCCTGATCTTCTTACCTGGGGCTGGTGGAATTGCCCTTTACGAGAGTCAACAAACAGCTGAAAGCGTCGATCCTTGTATCATCTGGGCATTCGAAAACAAAGAGGACATTAACTATGATATTCCTTGGGGGGATGCTGCTTCAGGAAGTCAATATGGAGGCTGTCCATTTTATGAAACCAAAACTCTAGGTACTACACTCAAAGCAATGATTGTAATCATATTTGGAGTATTGATGCCATATGGCGCATTCAAGTATTTTGGAAATACAGCACAACGAGAGAAGGCAGCCCGAGGTGACCGCCTTGAGAAGTTCCTGCCGTATGCGGCATCATACACTGCTGCAATGTCTGCTGCCAATGCAACACCCACGAAGATTTTCAAATCCCTCGCGGCGAATGAAGAAATCTATGGTGAAATCGCATATGACGCAGCCATGATTTATCGAGATATTTCTCTACTTGGGATGGATTTGATTACTGCGATTAAACATGCTGTTGACCGCGCGGCATCCCCATGGGCTACAGAGTTCTTCCAAGGGATGGTGGGTACCCTTTCGAGTGGTGGCAATCTCAAGTTGTACTTCCTAAACCGTGCAGAGCACTACATGAGAGAAAACAGAATTCGTTTGACCGTGTTCCTAGAATCTCTTGGACTCATGGCCGAATCCTATGTTGTGGTCGCTGTTGCAATGCCTCTGTTCCTAATCGTCATGCTTGTGATTATGTTCTGGGTGTCAGGTGCGGGTAGCCAAATCAGTGAAGGAATGGTGTATGGAATTGTGATGGGTGTACTTCCAATGATTCACATCGCCTATTCAGGTTTGGTTTGGTTGATGAGCGAAGAACAGAAAATGTGAGGGGGTGAAAAGTTGGCAC
>NTJU01000039.1 GCA_002457195.1 Marine Group II euryarchaeote MED-G33
CTCGGCAAGAACATCGAATCCTTCAGCGGCCATTGCGGCGCCAAATGCCTTGGCATTGCTGACAATATCTTCAGCATAGGCCGCACCATATTCTGCGAACTCGGCCAATGCAATCACTTTGCCTGCAACATGGTGTAAGTGGTAGGATGAACAGACACCGGGGAAAATAGCACTGTTCAATTTTCGATGGAATTTCTCGTCATCACTGTTCGACAAAATGAATCCACCCTGTGGCCCTGGGAAGGTCTTGTGGCTTGAACCAGTCACAATGTCTGCCCCTTCTCGCAGAGGGTCTTGGAATTGACCACCTGCGATCAAACCGAGAACGTGAGCCCCATCGTACATCACTTTGGCACCGACTTCGTGGGCCGCGTCTGCCATCTCTTTCAATGGGGTTGGGAACAAGAAAACCGATTGGCCGACCAGTGCGAGTGTCGGTTCAACCTCTCGAATCATGGCACAGGCCGCATCGACATCTGGCTCCATCCGATCGACATCCCATGGATAGGTCGTCAAATCGAGACCACGTAAGCCGACAGCACCCATCCGTGCGTGAGAGATGTGTCCACCATCCGCTGTCGAGATGGCCGTGATTTTGTCACCCGGCTTGGCCAGTGCCTTGAGTGCACCAATGTTGGAGACTGTGCCTGAAGTGGATTGGATGTTTGCAAAACTGCAATTGAATACGTCTCTGGCCAATGAGATTCCAAGAGATTCTATGTCGTCAAACCCTTCACAGCCCTGATAGTATCGCTTTCCCGGCAGGCCCTCAGCATAGCGTCCATGCAAATCACTGGTGATCACTTCTTGCACGCGTGGACTGACGATATTCTCGCTGGCAATCATACCGAGTCCATCTCGATAAAGCGCCCCGCTCGCTGCGGTTGCGGACAGAACGGCCTCAGCATGTGCAAGGTTTTCTGGAGAAGCTTTCCAAGCGCCGCCGGCATCACTCATACCCTGAATACAGTCAAAACCGCCCTTAGTGTTCACCATTGAGCAGCCCCGTAATTTCAACCGAAGCCACCCGATTCATTCTTGAATGGAAGCCAAGTCGCCGACTCGCAAGCCGTGTTAGCTTAGCTGGTGGAGCGGTGGACTGTTAATCCACAGGTCGCAGGTTCGAACCCTGCACACGGCGCTTTTGAAAACTCTGACTGTGAGGAAGGCAAGGATAAGAGGGAAAGGTGGAAACCAAGGGATATGGAGAAAATCAACCTGCAGGAAAAATTGTCCTTGTTCTCCGAACATTGGACTCCCAAAATTGTTGATGAGTTGAACGATTATCAGATTAAACTGGTCAAAATACAAGGCGAATTCGTCTGGCACGATCATGCCGAAACCGATGAATTTTTCTTGGTTGTCGAAGGTGAAATGGAAATTGAGTTCGAAGACCACACAATGGCATTGAAAGCTGGAGAAATGTGTGTTGTCCCCAAGGGTGTTCGACACAAGCCCAAGGCTGAAAATGAATGTAAAGTCATGCTGATTGAGCCTCGTGGTGTGGTCAACACAGGAGAGGCGGAAGGCGAACTGACCGCTGACAATGATGTATGGATTTAGTCCGGCTACGCGGACCCGCGCGCGCCCGCCCGCACGGGGGGATGTTCAAATGCTAGGATGCACACGCAACCGTATGACCACCCACAGTGGAACTGTCGTGAAATCGAAAGCACTCATCCTTCTGATGATTCTGACCGTATTGGCTCCAATGGTGTCAATGACGACTCAGCAGGCAACGACTGAATCCTCGGAAATGGGTACGCAGCCGGTTGAACTTGGAGAAAGAATCGTCTCTGAAGCAGGGGCTCGTGCACCTTGTCCAAGTTCACAAAATGATGGCGGCACCTCTGGCGATGCAGCCGGTGGAACCACGACAACCAAGTCATTCGGAACGGATCCCTCGACATCTAGTTCCCTTTCAGGGTGCGTAGACTCTACCGATCGAATGGATTTCTACAGTGTGAATCTATCCGCTGGGAAGGATTTCACCTTCGAACTGACGGTCCCTACAGGCGCTGATTTTGATTTGTATCTAAAGGATTCAACCAATGCCACTTACGTGGAGGCATCAGAATACAATGATCCGCTAGAAAGCTTCACATTCATCACAAACAGTTCGAATGCAGGGCAGTATTTTGTGGTTGTATCACAATATACGAGTGATGGTGGATATGGCATGGAGATGTGGACCAACAATAGTGTCGCTAGACCTGATCTCACGGTCAGTAACATCTCTGGACCCTCCAGTGCAACCACTGGAAGCACCGTCTCTGTGAGTTACACTGTGAACAATGTCGGAGCTGCTGCACTGACATCCTCGGCACCGTATGACATACCGATCATTCTGTCTACCGATACTACATACGACAGCCTGGATACCATCCTCAACGTGCAAATCACAGGACCCAGCCTCTCTGCTGGATCAAGCCAACTCATGAGTTCCAACGTGCAGATTCCTTCCACACTCACCGCGGGCAGTTACTACTGGATTGTCTGGGCAGATGGTTATGACAATGTGACCGAGTCTAACGATTTGAATAACAACAATGCCTCAAGTTCTACAACCACGATTACGTCATCAGGAGGCGGAACGGGTGGAGACATGTATGAGCCCAATGATAGCATTACTGCAGCGACTACGATTAGTTCGTTGCCTCTATCAAATTCAAATCTCTCGATTCACACCTCAACAGATGATGATTACTTCGCAATCCCGATGATTAGTGGCACCACCTACTGGATCAACAACACGCATACCTATGCCAATGGTGACCTCGACATGGACCTCATGCAAGGTACGATTATGCTTGGTTCAGGTACTACTTCATCCGATGATGAATCCATCACCCATACAGCCTCAGGAAACTTTACCGCGCATCTCTACATCTATGGGTGGCTTAGTGCAACCAACAGCTACGGTTTGACAATTGAGGATTCGAACACAGGAAGCACTCCTGCAGCGTCACCTGCTTTGACATTGACAATGCCTGACAAGTTCAGTGCTACAGCAGACATGACCAACCTGACATCAGGGGCGACATATATTCTGGATTCAACCTTGTATGAGTTTTACATTGATGGCACAACAACCAACACCACTTTGTCATCTGTAAGTTGGACGGCATCATCTACAACGTATACACACAATTATTCGTTCAACACCCCGAGCATCGAAGGGGAATATGCTGTCATCAGTTACCTCTACCAAAATGGAATATTTTCAACACTCGACTTTGATTTCCTCTACCACGAAATGTTGATCGTAGAATCGACTGCTTCGAATCAAGGATGGATGAATGCACAAAATCTCACTGTTGGGCAATCCTATTCGATTCAATATTGGGCCTATGACAACGTCACAAACACGACATTGGGTACCAATACAGTGAACTTCACAGCGACCTCGAACTCGTGGAACCAAAGCATCTCTTGGACCCCCCCTACGACGAACAATCAGCATAGTTTCGAAGCGATTTTGAGCACAGGAACATCAACCAGCTACATTGGTGCACATTACGATGATTTCTATCCACCATTGCCATTTGTTTCGATTGCAAGTTATACCAATGATATCAACTTGACAAACAATTCAGCGACAATCGATGCAAGAGATCTGGTACCAGGAGACACCTACATGTGGAATGTATCTCTTCTGAATCACACTTACAGCCAAATTGCCACATCGAGTGTTTCCAATTTCACTGCAACGAACAGTTCAATGAATCTAGGTTCATGGTCGTTTAGTACACCAACCACAAGTGGTCAATACTGTTTATTCCCACAGTTGTGGACCGCAAACGGAACTCAATTGGGTAGTATTGTCACATGCTTTACCCTCATCTACGATGCTGATAGTGATGGTGTGTGGGATGAGTTTGACCTTTGTCCAAATACACCAATTGGTTCAACTGTGGACTGGAATGGGTGTGCCGCAAGCCAGCGCGATACCGATGGTGATGGTTACACCGATGATGTTGATGATTTCATCAATGATTCGACACAATGGAATGACTTTGATGGTGACGGCTATGGCGACAACGCCAATGGCAACAATCCCGATGCATTCCCACAGGACGCCACACAATGGTCGGACAGCGACGGTGATGGCTGTGGTGACAATGCAAATGGTACCAATGGTGACCAATTCCCCAATGATGCGACACAATGCTCTGACTTAGACGGTGATGGATATGGTGACAATCCAAACGGCACCAACCCTGATGCCTTCCCCAATGATGCGACACAGTGGTCTGACAACGATGGCGATGGCTACGGTGACAACCCGAATGGAAACTACGCTGATGATTTCCCACAGGATTCCACACAATGGTCTGATTCAGATGGTGATGGATACGGTGACAACCCGAATGGGAACAACCCCGATCTTTGGCCGACTGATCCTACGCAGTGGGCTGACAGTGATGGTGATGGATACGGTGACAACCCGAGCGGAACATCTGGAGATCAATTCCCCAATGATGCATCACAGTGGTCTGACAACGATGGTGATGGGTGGGGAGACAACCCTGCTGGTAACATGCCGGACCACTTCCCTCAGGATGGAACTCAATGGACCGATTCAGATGGTGATGGTTGCGGAGACAACCCGGATGGAAATAATGCAGATGTTTGGCCAAACGACCCCACACAATGCTTGGATTCAGATGGCGACGGCTATGGAGACAATGCCTCCGGAACGAATCCCGATGCATTCCCTAACGACGGCACGCAATGGTCAGATTCAGACGGTGATGGTTGGGGCGACAATCCAAGTGGAAACAATGCAGATGCTTTCCCCAATGAATACACACAGCAGCAAGATGCTGATGGTGATGGTTATGGCGACAACCCCAGCGGTGTGAACCCTGATCTTTGCCCCAACAGTCCATCTGGAGCAATCGTCGATAGCAATGGTTGTGCATCTTCTGAACTAGATGATGATAATGACGGCGTCTTCAACGATCTCGATACCTGTCCAAATACCCCTGGTGGCGAAGTGGCCGACGCAATCGGTTGCAGTGATTCCCAGAAAGATGGTGATATGGATGGCATCTCCGATGCATTCGACACTTGTCCTGGTTCACCACAAGGTGAAGAGGTCGATGGATACGGTTGTGCTGCAAGCCAGCGTGATACGGATGGTGATGGCATCAAGGATCACATTGACCAATGTCCAGTCACACCACCGGGTGCCACTGTAAACGGCTACGGTTGTGCAGATTCAGAGTGGGATTCGGATGAAGATGGCATCTTTGATGCCGACGATATCTGCCCATACACATCTACTGCAGATGTGGCTGACAATACTGGCTGCGGCGCAGAACAACGCGATACCGACGACGACGGAATTGTCGATGCAGATGACCTCTGTCCAATGACTCAACCGGGTTTCAATGCGGATGCAAATGGTTGCGATGCGACACAGCGAGATGGTGATGGAGACGGTATGAATGATGCAATGGATACCAATTGTCCAAACACTCCTGCCAATCAAACGGTCGACAACTTCGGCTGCGCACAGTCTGAATTGGATGATGACAACGATGGCATCACCAACGACCTAGATCAGTGTGTAAACACAATGACAACATGGAATGCACGCCCGGATGGTTGCTCACCTGAACAGACTGACACCGATGCTGACACCGTGGTCGATGCAACCGACAACTGTGCGAATACACCCGCTGGTGAGCTCGCCAACAGTGCAGGCTGCAGTCTCAGTCAAATCGACAGCGACAGTGATGGTCGAAATGATGCTGAAGATGCATTCCCCAACGACGCCACAGAATGGGATGATACCGATGGTGATGGTATCGGGGATAATGCCGATTACTATCCTACAGATCGGAGCCGCTCAGTGGATGAGGGTAGTGTATCTCTGCCATTCTGGATTGCACTCGTCATCGTTATGTTCGTTGGAATCGGTGCTATGGCAGTGTTCCTAATGCGTCGGTCTGGAAGTGAAGAAGTTCAAGGTGCATTTGAGGACAATTTCATCGAACCGCAACCTGCACAGGACATCTACGAAATGGCAAGTGTAAACTCTGCACCCACCGCGGTATCCACAGGACACACAGCGCCTCCACATGCGACCATAAATGAGCACGGGCAAACATCATGGGTTGATGAAACTGGAATCTCTTGGTGTCAAGATCCCGATGGAAGCCTCAGGCGATATGATACTGAAAGTGGAGCATGGGTCTCCCATCAGTGAATCAAATACTGATTGGCACGCGACCTCTGGGTCTTGCGATTCCTCGAAATGGACCCGGGTGGACACCTTCGCCTTTGGTTGATGCGGCATTTAGGGGAAAACCTCGCTGATGTTCGATGGATTGCGCGCTCAACACTCTGGGGATTATTGCCTGAGCCTAGTGAATTTGTGAAACTAGATATCGAAATACGGTTGCGATTGTTGCGATTAATCGGGAAACTTTGTGATTTACGAAAAGGGGAAAATGTACCACTTTCAGTTCGCGGGTTTGCAGAATCATCACTCATTGGTGCAAGTGAACGCGCCCTGCAAATCATCGACTACTGGGTGGCAGGAGTAGCATTGCCCTCTTGGCTTGAGGCGCGCTGTTTCCAAAGTCAACGTCATCTCGCTCGTCGAATCTCAACGGCCCTACTCCCAGCGCGTGAAGCCATCGATGGCTTGTGGCTTCTAGATCTCCCATCACCCTTCTTGCCATTCGCCGTAGCCCAACATCGACAAATGTTCGGGGCGAGGAACTGGTTGGTGCATTCTGGGGGCGATAGGCTTTGCCCGGGGATTTGGACATGGACAATCGATACATCTGGAGGAGGTGAGGTACTGCGGCGAAGCCCGGCCAGTTTCACACCATTCGCACGCGCCTGCGCACACCGTGATGCATTTGAACCGACTACGGATGGCATGGCATGATGGACGTCTGTATTATTCTCGGATCACGCTCGGATTTGCCTGTAGCAAAAAAAGCCACAAAGGTTCTCGATGACTTCGGTGTCGAATACGAATTGCGAGTTGCCAGCGCTCATCGTGCACCCAAATACTTGGAAGGAATCATCGATGCAGCCCTTGATGCAGATTGTCAGGTATTCATCGGCATGGCCGGTGTGGCTGCAGCTTTGCCAGGTGTAATCGCATCAATGACCATGAAACCGGTAATCGGAGTCCCAGTTGGAGGTAAAGTACCACTCGATTCTCTACTTTCAATCGTGCAAATGCCACCTGGAATGCCGGTAGCGACCGTAGGTGTTGATCGTGGAGACAATGCCGCTGTACTCGCCGTCCAAATTCTAGCCTGTGGAGATTCAGACCTAGCCACAGCCTTTGCCACCTACCGTGAAAATATGACAAACAAGGTCATTGCCGACGACGAATTGACGCAGTCGGAAGGTGCCTGAGATGGACCCCCAGATGCTCATCGATGAAGGGGTCGCTATTCTAAAAGAGAAAATCGACGATGTTGCAATCATCGCCTGCAGTGGTGGAATCGATTCAACAGTTGCCGCCGTGATGGCCAACGGTGCGGTTGGTAACATGTTACACTGTGTCTACGTAGATACAGGGTTCATGCGAAAAGGTGAGACCGAGGAAGTTCGTGAAATGTTGACGGATTTGGGACTCAATCTGAAGGTTGTCGATGCAAGTGAACGTTTCTTCAAACACCTCGAAGGGGTGACTGAACCTGAAGAAAAACGCAAGGTCATCGGTGAACAATTCATTCGTGTCTTCGAAGAAGAACAACTATCCTGTGGAGCCAAGTACCTAGTTCAAGGTACAATCGCCCCCGATTGGATTGAATCTGGCGGTGGTGAGCGAGATGTCATCAAGAGCCATCACAACGTCGGAGGTTTGCCCGATGATGTAGATTTGACAATTGTCGAACCCCTTCGAGAATTTTACAAAGATGAAGTCCGAAACATGGCTGAATTGTTGAATATTCCGAGTAGCAACAGGCAACCATTCCCAGGCCCTGGATTGGCCGTCCGCGTTTTGGGTGATCTCACACGGGAGCGTACTGAGGCTTGCAGAGAGGCATGCGCCATTGTGGAAGAAGAGTTCGAGACAGCTGCTGAAGCTGGTGAAATGGAACTTCCGTGGCAGTATTTTGCAGCATTGCTCCCAGTGAGTAGTGTCGGTGTTCACGGGGATGCACGCGTATACGGTGAAACCATCGTTGTGAGAGCGGTTCGCAGCATTGATGGAATGTCTGCACGCTACTCTGAAATCCCACACAGCATTCTCCAGAAAATCAGTACGAGAATCACGAATACCCTGAAAGGTCATGTCAATCGTGTGGTTTACGATATCACTCACAAACCACCCGGAACAATCGAGTGGGAATAATCACTCTTCTTGGTCCGAAATCGGGATCAAATTTGAGGGCCATTCTGCTACAACAGGGGATACTGGCGGGGCACCCATTTTCTCCCGAACTGCCAAAACGCTAGGTATATCGGCAAAAATAGGACCCAAGCGTGAGAATAACATGTTCTGTCGGATCGATGGACCTACAAACGGATCTAAGATTACACCACTGGGGTGAACCAAATGTACTGTAATGAAATCTTGATTCCCTTCCCGTAGACCAAACAAGACCAATTCCATACGTGTATCACTAATTTCACCTGACTCGATTTGTCGACGGGCAAGCGGGCGACGTGCCCAGCGTTTTGATTCTGAGACCCATTTCTCATCGATTGTTGAAAGACCAATGTTGACGTGCGCAATCGGAAGAAGCCAGCGACCCGCTGGCCAACCAAAGAGAGTCGCAATTCTAACCAAATGGGATAGCCACAATGGAATTGAAATCAATACAGCCAATACCGCAAGGTTTCCGACGGGTTGGTTCAGCATAATCCATACCAGAACAACGAGTAAAATGGATTCAATTCGAAAAAGATTCCACGCCAGCATCTTAACAGGTGATCCTTCAATCTGATTCAGTGAATGGTTCACAGCAGCCAACCAAAGCAGAATAAAAGCGCCCAAGAAAAGACCCACAGATAAACGTAGATCCATCCCGATTCCATTCCCAATCGCATTGAGAAACATTGGGATTAATCCGGCTGCGAGGAAAAATATCGACCAAGCGGAGGGATACAAAAACCCAGTTAAACCTGACTTCAAGCGCTGTCGGCGCCAACCATCCCATGATTCGGGTGCTTCTACTTCGTGAGGGAGACGTGGAGGTAAACCACCAGAGCCAAACCAACTGGCCTGGCCAAGAAGGAATCCCTTGTCCTCTCCCGCCATGTTGATGCGGTATCGCCCATATGGCATCAATACAACGCTATGATACACCTGAAGAATACCCGTGCTTACTCGTCATCGCAAGGATGGCGGAGAATTAGATTTCGAGCCGCCCAAACTTCGTCGACACGTTTGACAGGGGTGTCATGAGGGGCTGTCTTGACAAGTTCAGGGTCTTCTGTAAGAATGTGCAGGAAATCATCAGCAAACTGATCGATGGCTTCCTTGCTCTCCGTTTCAGTGGGTTCAAACATCAAACATTCAGGGACAATCATGGGGAAATACAGAGTTGGCGCCATGTAACCAAAATCGAGCAAACGTTTGGCGATATCTTTCCCAGTCACCCCAGTCGCATCTTTGACAGGAGTCATGCTAAGTGTAAATTCATGCTTAACGACATCGGCAGGAGCACCATCGCAAGGCATCGCATGGATGGAATCCCGAACTTCCTTGCTGGGGTTCATAATCCGATGACGTAGATAATTTGCATTGAGAACTGCATGCTCACTCATCTTCTCCAAATCTCGGCCATAGCGTCGATAGAAAGCCCAAGCACGAACGGTTGCACCTGAATTGCCATGCCACTGCTGAACTTTTCCAATCGTTTTGGGTGGTTCATACCAATCAAACCAAGTCTCACCTTCTTCATCTTCTTCCGCAATCACGAGAGGAGAGGGAAGATAATCCGAGAGATGTGCCTTGACTCCGATGGGTCCCGCGCCCGGTCCACCACCGCCGTGAGGTTGGCTGAAGGTTTTGTGCAAATTGTAGTGGACGGCATCAAAGCCCATCAAACCGGGGTTGGTTTTACCGAGAATCGCGTTGAAATTTGCGCCATCATAGTACATCTGTCCACCTGCTTCATGAACAATTTCTGCTGCTTCAGCAATCTCAGGTTCGAAAAGTCCGAGTGTGCTGGGATTGGTGATCATCATGGCAGCGGTATCGTCACCGACGACAGCTCGAAGTGCATCCAAATCAAGTCGACCATTGTCGAGAGATGGAATTTCAATAATCTCGTAGCCACACATTGCTGCACTCGCAGGATTCGTACCATGTGCACTGTCAGGTACGATGACTTTGTCGCGGTTTTCTTGACCGATATCTCGATGATATTCTTGAACACAACGCATTGCAGTAAATTCCCCCTGCGCACCTGCAACGGGTTGCAGTGTCACAGTATCCATTCCTGCACAGTGTGCAAGCATCTCTTGCATCTCATGGAAAATCGCCATCATTCCTTGCAAATGGGATGCGGGTGAAAGTGCATGCAAGTCGTTCATACCAGGCATCTGAACAATCCGTTCGTTCACGCGAGGGTTGTGTTTCATCGTACACGAGCCGAGTGGATAAAATCCAGAATCAATCCCGTGACTTCGTGTTGAAAGCCAAGTATAGTGACGCACGATTTCCGGCTCAGATGCCCGGGGCCAACGTGGAAGTTTGCTGCGTTGTAAAGCAGCAGGAATCGCAAACTCGTCCGATATAGGATCTGGTTGTGCATAACCTGCATCTTGGGAGCCATTGAAGGCGAATAGGTCACTCATTCGTATCCCTCCAGCCAATCTTGGATACCCTCAGCGAGTTCTTCGATATCCTCGATATCGATTTGGTCTGTCGCACAAACCAGTAATTCGTTTTCACGTTCCGGCCACCATTGAGAAAGATCTAGGCCCCCAGTAATATCACATTCGTCATCGAGGAATGAAAGTAAATCTGCAGCGGGGCGTGGGAGGCGAATCGCGAATTCATTGAAGTGGGAACCATTTGGGTGGACCAACTCGACCTCGTCCAATGCCAACAGTGCACTCTTTGTTGCCGAACAAGCACCGGCATTTCGCTGAGCAAGTTTCTCTAAACCCCCTGGCCCAAGTAAGGCCATGTGCATTGCACCCATCAAAGCGATGAGGGTTTCATTGGAACAGATATTGGATGTGGCACGATGCCTTCGAATGTGTTGTTCACGTGTGCTGAGGGTGAGGGTGAACGCTCGTTCACCATCAGAATCCTTGGACAATCCAACGATTCTACCGGGCATTTGTCTGATGTAGGCTTCAGAGCAAGCGAATAGGCCGTAGATTGGACCTCCTGCCGTTGGACCAATTCCGAATGGTTGACCTTCGCCAACGACGATGTCTGCACCATAATCACCAGGTGGGGCGACCAAACCAAGTGAAACGGGTTGGACGCCAACAATCAGTGCTGTATTTTCACCGATTATTGGTTTCAATTCACACAAACCGGGATCGAGTAGACCGAATGAGTTGGGTTGTTCCACGTACACAGCACAAGCACCTTCTGCAGCGCCAACAGCGGTTAGATCAATCATTCCATCATCATTGTGCGGTAGTGTCTTGACAACAATCTCCGCACCCTGTGTATAATTGTGGATGACTGACATGCGATGTGGAGGGATCAGTTCTGATACGTAGATGGTCGATTTCTGACTAGCTTTGCGCCCGTGTACCCGGACCGCGCATGTCAACGCTTCAGCAGCAGCTGTGCTGGCATCATACATCGATACGTTCGAGACCGGTAGCCCCACCAATTCTGAAACCATGGTTTGGAATTCCCACATTGCTTGAAGCATGCCTTGGCTGACTTCTGGCTGATAGGGTGTGTATGCGGTCAAGAACTCACCACGGGTGGCCAGCATCGGAACCATGGTTGGTACGTAATTGCTGTAGAGGCCTGCACCGAGGAAAGATGGGCGGCTATCCACTGAGATATTCATGCCCAACAACATTCTAGCTTCGCGTAGAATTTCTTCCTCGGTCTGTGGTGGTGGTAAATCGAGCGGTTCCGAACGACGAACATGTTCTGGTATATCTGTAAACAAATCATCGATTGAAGTCATCCCCATGGCTTCCAACATCTCTGCTTCGCGTCCAAGATTAGGAAGTTGATCGACCAATGACTCACCTCTGAGCGCCCCCTCGGGACGCCTTTACGCACCCGCCTCTCAACAAACGGCTATTCAAGTTTCGTAGGATAGGACGTGGTTTTGTAAAGGGAAATATGCCGTCAACATCATACCCTATGAGCGAGAGGGATTTGACAGGTGAGCACATGAAGGTGGCAATCAGTGGACAGGATGACTTTGTTCAACCCTATCTTGAAGCCGCTCTAGGCGACAATCTGGTCCAAATTACACCTGAGATTCTGAATGAAAAAATGCATCTTGATGTATTACTCACGTCCTGTGATGCTGTTGTATTGATGAATGCACATCCACCACAATCTGGGGCTGGCCGTGATGATCGTACAGCCCTCCTTGGGATGAGGGATTCAGCCCGACCGATTCTAGAGGCGGTTGAGCGGCATGGTAGCCTACATCTGGTTCTAATTGGGACTTTGCGCGTTCACCCTCGACCAGGGCCTCAAGATCCGTATTACTCAAGTCAGGTTTCAGTGGTCCCCAGAGATATTGCAGCTGAAGGACAACTTTGGGTCGAAGAAAGAGCGATTGAACATGCGACTGAAGATGCTCCAGTCAGTGTCCTACGATGCTCCAATGTCCAAGGCGTTCGCATGAACTCCGATGAAGGAAATGGAATCCTTCACCAATTTGCACGCGACTCGATTTTTGGTTGGTTGAGTGTCCCTGGTGACGGAACTCATGTGAAAGATTTCGTTCACATCTCAGATGTGATTGAAGTCGTCATGCACATTCTACAAAACCCCCCTCCTACAAGAGAAACTCTCTGTATTGGAACTGGGGAAGGGGCACTGATGAGTGATGTCGCAGCCATCTACCAAGAGAGAACTGGATCCGATCCACAATTTGGAAACGATGATTCACATGAGGTATGGGGAATTGTCGACGCTTGGGAAATCGAGCAACGTTGTGGATTCAAACCCTCGGTTACACCCGCACAAATGATTGATGAGGCGTTCAAAAACGCCGGAATCTAATCAATTGATTCGGATGAATGACGAATCTGCCTGCATCTGCCAGTTGCTTCCATCTGGTGCGTTGTAAATGGTTTCACCCATCGCCCCTGTGGAATAACTTCCTCCACCTGGTAACTGAGTGTAATCAGGTATCATTTGTGGAGCCGCAACTGCTGGAGCTGATGCATATCCCATTGGAGCCGCATGTGGATCCATGAACATGGAATCACCTGCAGCAACGGATTGATCACCGCGACGCAACACCAGCATTGTGGCCATGACAGCAATACCGATGAACAACACAGTTCCGAGAATAATCCAAATCAAATTCTTCTGTAGAACTGCGCTGGTGTCACCCAAATTCACACGTTCCTCAAGAGAGCAACCTGCATAATCACCATCAGATTGTACTTCTTCACCAGAAGGTGTATCTGGGCACTGGTCGACATCTGACATGACGCCGTCAGCATCTTCATCGCGCTGACTTGCTGCACATCCAATCAGTTCAGGACTCGCATCCAAGACGGATTCTCCATCGGGTGTGTTTAGACATTGATCGAGGTATAGACGGATTCCATCGGCATCGGAATCGTCATCACCATACCAACATCCAAAGGCATCGACATTGCCAAATCCTGAGTAATTGGTCCGTGTCGTAGAATCTGAAGTTCCTACACACTGGTCTGGGCCAAATGGAGAGACCAAATCGCCAGAAACCCCATCTTCATCAATATCGTATTCAGAGACGTGGCAACCATCAACCGAGGTTTGTGTTTTGTATTCTGCTGGTGTGTTTGGACAATCATCGATGTAGAGTAATTTGCCATCACCATCAGTATCTGATTCACCAGCCCAACATCCGATTTCATCAACATCAAATCCATGTGTATCGTTGAACATTTCACGAATCATTGCATTGGGTGTACTCTGACAATTGTCGAGATGATCCCACACGCCATCCACATCGGAATCTTGCTGTGTAAACCATCCACATCCAGTGACATCGATGTCCTCGCCCAATGGGGTGTTTGGACATTGGTCGGCTGAATCCAAGACGGTGTCTTGGTCATCATCATCGTCCTCGGTCGCATCTCTGCAACCGTCACGATCCCAATCATTCTCTGAAGTGGAAACCCAGTCAGTCTCCCCATTGGGGCAATTGTCGTCGACATCCTGGAATCCATCGCCATCGTCATCGGTATCCTCGTCCATGTCCCGGCAGCCATCGCCATCCATGTCCGAAATCGCATCAGAAATCCAACCAGTCATACCACGAGGGCATGCGTCGCTCGAATCTGGAATGGTATCTCCATCGTCGTCATCGTCCTCATCCAAATCTCTGCAACCATCACCATCGAGGTCGGTGGATGGGACGCTTTGCCAATTGAGTTGCCAACCGAGAGGACCCGGGGAACAATTGTCGTTGTTATCGGCGACTTCATCGCCGTCGTCATCATTGTCCTCTGTCGCATCGCGGCAACCATCACCATCTCGGTCATTGCTCGCATCAGAAATCCAGTCGAGATCGCCGGTCGGGCATGAGTCTAGAATTCCGCCCATAGCATCCCGGTCTAGGACACCATCGTTGTCATCATCGTCATCTTCGCCACCGTCCTTACATCCATCACTATCGTGATCTGTGCTTGAACTAGCAGTCCAATTGTGCCAACCACGTAGACAGTCATCATCGACATCGTAGACTCCATCATTGTCGTCATCCGGATCTTCTTCTGAATCGTGACAACCATCGCTATCGTGATCATTGGCTGAATTACTGGACCATTGTTGCTTGTACATTGTCCCTGTGCAAGGGTCATTGACATCTTCGACGCCGTCTCCATCGTCATCTAGGTCTTCGGTTGCATCTAGACAACCATCTTGATCCATATCGATACTCACATCTGTTGTATCCCAATTGACTTCAGGACCATCACAGTTGTCGATGTTGTTGAATTTACCATCTCCGTCCATGTCATCATCACAAACATCTCCAATG
>NTJU01000004.1 GCA_002457195.1 Marine Group II euryarchaeote MED-G33
AACGCAGGAAGCGATGGGACACTGACCTGACTCGAGGAGCCATCTGGTGCTTGAATCTCTAGAATGGTTGTAGGGGATGAAAGAATTCCACGGTTCTGTACTGGGACACTGAATGTCAGTTCATCTCCAGGAATTGCATAATAGCCTGTCAATGAATTCAATTGTTGAGACACACCATCGCGTAAACGTGAAACTGAGACGCCAGAACTAACTGCGACAAGATCTACCTCGACAAGGTTCTCGTCCAATGTTAATGTCGACACACCTATTTCGTCTGTAGCTTCAATCCAGGCGATGACACCGTGACTGGCAAAGTCGAAATTGGTTGGAGATGAATCCAACTCATGACCTGTGTCAAACTCAAGGTAGGCGCTACCATTGGCTGCGGTGGTCACGACTCGTATGTCTTCTTCAATTTCATACGCGAACTCTACATCTTGGTTGGCCACTGGTTGTCCATTGCTATTGGTCACATTCACCCAAACCCCAAGATCGAAATCTAAAGGCCAAGCTGGGAAAGCGAGATTGACATCGATTTCGTGATTGCGAGATACGGGGTTGTACTGATTCAACTTGAAATCGATATCTGCACCCACATCAATGCTCTGATGCCACCATGCATCATTTCGAGCATTGTCACACCACCATCGATATCCATTGATGTTGCCTGAACTGGCATTGTATGCTGTGACATTGTAAGCATTTGAACATCCTGAATAAGAAACTCCCGGATCACCCGAGCCTACAACCTCAAAACGTTCTGTTGTCGATTCCTCACTATCATCAGGCAATTCGAATAAATTGTCGTAAACTTCTCCAGACCAAGCGGTTGAGGTGGTGGTTTCAGTATCCCAGATTTCACCGACATTCATTGGGAAATCATAGATCTCCTTTGGAGGGGAATAATCAGTATCGATACTGAGTGTGGCCAAATCAAGACTGCTGCCAACCACCAAACTAGCCGGGAAGCCAATATTGTTGAAATCAACATCAAGATACATGTTGTAAGTAATCTGACCAAGGTCAGAGGCGCGGATGACTTCCTCCATCTCAAGTTCTACTTCGAGATCCCCTCCCACGTTGAATCCAGACGCGACAATGGTGGCTCCATTGTAATTGAATGTACCAGATGAGTCGAGGTCGTAAACAAGAGTGGATACGTTGTCGACAGTCGCAATTCGAATATCGACGACTTCACGTGTGAGTTGGCCCGTCAGAACGCCAACCTGTGACCCAGGAGCGCCACCAACAACCAAATCTTCTACATCGAATTCGGCATCATAGATCCATTCGTCACCGATGCGCCAATCGACGACATCAATCAGGGTACCGCTCCTTGTCGATACCAAATTCAATGATGAGTCAGATTCCAATTCAGATGGGTTTTCCGGTTGCGAAAGCGGCACCAGAATCGAGAAAATTAGCAGCAGTACGAGGCTGATTGGCAGAAGTCGGGAATGGTCACCCATAGGGTGACCAGAGAGGAGACCCCTATTCAATTGAGCGCAATGCGGATTATGGAGATGAATGTGGTTGCCCACATCCAAAGTAGCATCACATTCCGCGTCAACTGTGTGGGCGGCCTCCAACCGGTAATAGCCTCAGCAATTTCCTTCACAAACCAACCTTCTTCATGTTCTTCAACATGGTCATTTTGCATCAAACGCTGTTCCCAAGTTGTGAATATGCAAGTGCGCTGATTGAAGCGCCAATGCAGCCGGGTGAGAGGTGTCAAAATAGCATGAACCCACCATGCAATCGGCCAAGGTAATGCCCATCCAAGCATCAGAAAAAGCATCACGATGAGATGGCTGAAGCGTACGGATTTTGCGGCCACCCAGCGCCACATGATCTCACCAAGGGATGTGATTGCCTAGATACAATCTCAATGCACACAATGCCAGACCCATGTAGGACAAACCCCATCCAAGGTTGGCTGCGGTTTCATCACTCATATGCCAACCCACAAGCGCACCCATTCGTTGAATGAAGCCCCCTTGCTCACGGGTTCCTGCTTGTGGATGACCTCTCAATTTCATTTCAATCGTTGAAAGAATACAAACGTCGGCAGTCTTCCAATGAATCAACATCGTGGGGATGAAGAAGAGCCCGAACCACCAAGCTTCAGGCCAAGGCAAAAGCCAGCCCCAAGGTACGAAAAATGTGACTCCGACATGCAAGATGTATACGGCCTTGGCTAACGCTAAGCGAATCGGACCGACATTGTCGGTCATATCGATGCCTCACAAGAGGTCGGCGAGTTCGTCTTGAATGATTTCAACGGCCTCAAGGATCTCATCCTTGTGGCGTGCGCCGGTAATCACCATCTTGCCACTGCCGAAAATCAGACAGACAACCTTCGGGTAATCGAGGCGGTAAATCAAACCGGGGAACTGCTCGGGCTCATATTCGACCTTGTCAAATGGAAGGTGGAAGGTTAGGTGGTTGAGGTTGAGTTTGCGAGGTTCTCCTGCTTGAGGTTCGTCGGTCCACTTGTCCCTGCCATCGTAATCTTCAGGGTAATGTAGAGCATAAGTCGCAACCATATTCTGAACTTCGATTTGAACATCGTCGAGTTCCCATGTCTCGATTCCGGCTGCACGCAAATCACCGATCATGCGCTCGATACCAGTGTGGATATTGTCCTCGTTCTTACCACCAGTGCAAACTGCACGGCCGGAGCGGAACATGAGGATAGCCAACTTGGGGTCAACTACTCGATATACGACACCAGGGAATTGCTCTGGTTCATACTCACAATTCAGTTGAATTGCGATATCTGGTAAGTTCAATTCCTCAGCCACGCGGGTTGAGGCGACTACATTCACTACAGTTAGGCGGTCTTCATCACTTGTTGCCATGGCCCGCCGTAACAAAACCCCTATTTAAAGCCGCACTCAGACTTGTTTATAATGAAATGTCGATAGTAAGGCCGCAATCAATCGTTTTCGATTCGCACACCTTGTGCTCCAAGTGGGGACACCATTGTTCGGCCCCCAACCAATTCAATTGCCTCAGCTGTTCTCCGCGGTTCCATGGTTAGAGCGATCATACATCCACCGCCTCCAGCGCCTGTGAGTTTTGCTCCAAGACTAGAGGGCAATGCTGCTTCAACCATACGATCTAAATCATCATCAGATACACCCAGACCCTGTAACAAACGATGACATTCGTTCATGGCGATTCCAACGGCCTGAAGATTCCCAAGAGAAAGGGCGGTCGTACCCGCACGGGTAACATTGCCAATTCGTTCGATATCCGTCATTCGTTCCGGCTCATTTTCGAGCAATTCTGCCACCTTGGCAACCATCTGTGCAGTGGGTCCAGGGCGGCCAGAAAAACCGATTACAAGACTTGCTTCTGATAGAGATTGGGGGATGTCTACGCTGTGGACTTCCCAGGTTCTTCGTTGACCATCGATCCGTAAATCACGAGTATATTGCCAATTTGCCAGTGATTCTTTCTTGTCAGAGACCAACACAGCTCCACCCAATGTAGTGGTACTCGTGTCGATTGGGCTGGCACGTCCACCTTGGGCTTCTGCTTCGGCAATATGGGCTGTTGTAGCGATTCCAGAAAGGGGTAAATCGTCGACTTTGGTCCCACCTATATGCAGTAGACCCGCTGCAACAGCAGAACAAATCGCTGCGCTTGAACCTAGACCTGCTGCACCAAACAACTCGCTTTCGATCTTCACGGATAGTGGCCGACCTCCACTGCCAACCCAAACGCGTTTGAGGATTGCATCAAGATGTGGGTGACGATGTTTCTCAAATGGCATTCCGTCGATGAGCCAACCCGACTCTGATTCCTCGATAATAACTCGAATCCGAGCATCGATAGCGACCGCGACCGCTGGTTGCCCATACACCACCGCATGCTCTCCGAAGAGAATGCACTTCCCCGGCGCACTGGAGATGACCATGTGGGGCCGTGGGAGCGGGGCCTCATATCGGTATCTCTCGCGTGCGCGTGCGAGAACAAGTTCAAGGACAAGTGATAGTTAGGGGCGGTTGCCCGAGGTGAATCTATGGACGAAGAAACCGATTTTGACGTCATCATTATCGGTGCGGGTTTCGCAGGAGCATCTACTGCATTCCAATTGCTAAAGGAGGGTATCGAAGGCGATCGAATCCTGATCGTCGACCGTGGAGAACCGATTGGTAGCAAGAATCTCACGGGTGGAATCCTTTGGGGTCGAGAACTCGATGATTTTGAAGAATATCTCGGGAACTGGGAAATGGATTGCCCCGGAATTGAGCGCGCTATTAATCACAAGAAAGTCGGATTCCTAAGTAGTGAGGATGCACTCTTCGTTGAAGGAAGATTTGCATCATGGGATGGAACTGGAGGGACCGATGAACCAAGTCAGCGTTCTTCATGGTCTGTTCTTCGAGCGAAAGCAGATGCTTGGATGGCCGAGAAAATGGAGGAAGCTGGAATCTTTGTGATGGCTGGCATGAAAATCGATCAACTCCACATCGATGGCCTTGACCACGAATCCTATGACTGTCGTGATCTCACCGACCCTGCTGAAGATAGTGGAAAAGGTGCAGCCCAGAAATGGAAGGTTGACAATCTCCCGAAAGAATTGGTCGAAAAAATTCGAAACGGCACCATCAGTGGAATTGTCCAAGATGGGGAAGTCATGACCAGCAAGGTGGTTGTCATCGCCGAAGGAAGCAACTCTGTGTTGACACGAGGCTACCACTTTGATTCAATGCTACACGCTCAATCCAAAGACGATATGTTGCTTGGTGTCAAAGAAGTGATTCATCTGGGTAAAGAGAAGATCGATGAACGATTCAATTGCTTTGCTGGCGATGGTGAGCGCCCCCCCAGTGGAATGGCGATGGAATTGGCACTGTCACTCTACAGAGACATGGCACACGACGCCTGGGAAAAGTACCCCAACACCAAGGGATTGTATCCGCGCTGTGGTGGATTTTTCTACACCAACAAGGAAACTGTATCGTGTGGAATCATCGTACAACTGAAATCACTTCCCGAGGGGCTGCATACCTACGATTTGTATCAGGCGTTCAAGGAACAACCAGCAATTGCCGCACTCATTGAAGGTGGAGAAGCGATCGAATATGGGGGCCATCTCTGCCCTGAATATGGATTGCATCGAATGCCACATAGATTCACCCGCGATGGTGCGCTAGTGGTGGGTGATGCAGCCGGTCTTGTCTTTGCCAATGGAATGCAAATCCAAGGCATGAACAATGCTCTACACTCTGGCAAATTGGCCGGTAAAGCGATTGCCAAATGTATAGCAGATGGAGATGTGAGTGCAAAGGCACTCGATGCAACCTACACAAAGTCACTCAAATCCAGTTACATCTTCCGTGATCTCAAGCGATTTGAACCCGCGACCAAATTCCTCAACAATCCTGCGAACTTCACATGGGTTCCTGAACTGGTTGGCAAAACCGCGAACCGTGTCTTCCGAGAAATCGGTGAAGAAAAAGTTCCGGCCGAGAAGGTTTTACGCCAAGTTCGCAAGGAAATGCGCGCCGAAAACAAAGCAAACAAGAAGGGGATGGGGCTCTTCGGCATGCTAAAGTTGGCGCTGATGGGGAGAAAACTCTGAGGTATTATAATGTCTGAATCAATCAAATTGGGTCTTTTCACATACGATGTCAAGAATGGTCTTGGCTTGATTGGATACAACGTAGACGAGCATGAACATGCCCACATTATCGTCGAGACCAGCAAGTGCAACGACTGTTCCCACATGATGTGTGTCTGGGGTTGCCCCGCACAATGCTACAACTTCCGTGACCAGGGCTTAGAGGAAATGAAATTCCAGTATGAGGACTGCGTTGAATGTGGTACTTGCTACATCATGTGCGACCAAGGGGCCGTGAGTTGGAATCACCCCCGTGGTGGCTTCGGAATCACTTACAGTCAGGGTTGAGTGTAGCGATGTCGCTACACGTTTACGATACTCGAACCCGAGAAAAGCGGCTTTTTGAGACCGCAAAGACCGGTGAGGTCGACATGTATGTCTGTGGGATTACTCCCTACTCACCTTCACACTTAGGACACGCTCGGTGTTACATCGCCTTTGATTTGGTCCATCGCTGGTTGGAAGCAAGTGGTTGGACTGTCAATTATGTCCAGAATTTTACCGATATCGATGACAAAATCATTCATGCAGCCAGTGAGGAAGGGATTGACTTCCTAGAGGTGGCCAATCGCAATATCGAGGATTATTATCGAGCCATGGATTTGCTCAATGTGTTGCGAGCGGACCATTACCCACGTGTGACAGAGGTGGTTCCTGAAATCATTACCATGGTCGAAACACTCATCGAAAAAGAGCATGCATATGTGGCTGAAGATGGAGTTTGGTTCAGTATTGCTTCAGCACCCGAGAAGTATGGGGTGTTGACAGGGCAATCCATCGATGCGGTCAAGGCTGGAGCGGGTGGACGTGTTGAGAAATCAGGCAAACGCGATCACAAGGATTTCGCATTGTGGAAGGTCGCCAAACCCGGAGAGCCATCATGGCCTTCACCATGGGGCGATGGACGACCTGGGTGGCACATCGAATGTAGTGCCATGTCACTCAAACACTTTGGCGAGCAGTTCGACATCCACGGTGGTGGCCACGACCTCCGATTCCCACATCATGAAGCTGAAATATTCCAATCCGAATGTTGTACTGGGAAGACTCCGCTGGTTCAGTATTGGATGCACAACGGTTTCGTCAACATCGATGGAGAGAAGATGAGCAAGTCCCTTGGGAACTTTTGGACCATTAGTGATGCATTGGGAAATTATGACCCACTGGTTCTTCGGCATGCACTCCTGAATGCGCATTATCGATCACCCATTGACCTCACAGAACAATTGCTCGAGGATGCCAAAGGCCACCATGTAAAGTTGGTCGAAGCCTATGGTCATGCATTGGTCGTCACTGACCTGGCCAAGAAGGCAGGATTGCAAGAAGCACCAAGATTGCCGCAAGCAGATGTCGCTTCAACGGATTTCCTTACGAGTAAACTCGGACTCTTGGAAAAACTTCTGCAAGAAGCAGCGATTGCCATGGATGATGATTTCAACAGTCGTCAGGCATTGGCCAAGGTCAGCAATGGTGCGCGCTTGATTCCACAGATTCTCAACAACGAAGATATCGATGAACGGGATACTGCCGCCTTTGCCATATATGCCATCGATTGGTTGGAGGAGTTTGCCGGTTCAGTTCTCGGTCTACTTCCATCGAAGGATGCGGCCATGGCCGTTCACGACCCAAGTTTAGACCCTGCACGACAGGCGATCAAGGACGACGTTGAGCAACTTCTCGCCCGACGTGCAATTGCCAGGGCAGCCAAAGATTGGGATAGTGCTGATGAGATTCGTGATGCACTTGCCGCAATGGGTGTCTCCGTCAAGGATACGCCAGATGGTGTGGTGTGGACACTTGAGTAATTACTCATCCTGATTCCGCATGGATTGAATTGCCATAAGGCTCAGTAAGATGATGATGATGGCAGCAAGGATTCCAACATCAATCAATCCAGATTCCGATTCAGCATTCTGTTCAGCTCCATCGTTTCCAGCATTGACTTGATCTGTCGCGGTCAACGTAATGGATTCACCATTCCAATCAACTCCCGTGTAGGTCATGTTCTGATTGTCGAACGTATGCAATTCCAAAGTTTGAACCACACCTGATGCATCATTCACATATTGATTGGTTGTAGTATCAATCGTGAATCGCTGTTCGTCTGCTCCATTCGTGATGATGATTTGATTAGCAGTTGCTTTGATTGACGAGTTTTGTCCTGCAATCGTGTAATCCCCAGGTGTCACTTTGAGATTCGTTGTAGGCTCAGGCTCAGGTGAGGGTTCAGGTTCCTCAGGGCAAGAGCAATCCACTGGGTCTCGGCTTGAACCATCCCAGCACAAATCCTGAGTACAGACTACTGGTTCAGGCGTGTAGTCTGAATCCTCAATGTATGGGCGATTGGATTCGTCATCGTATGTCACGTCATAGTAATCGTAGAGCTTGGACATGTCCACATGGAAGTTGGCATGGGTAGAACGATTGATGACATCGAAGTAACGGTCGTCATTCATTGTGAATACTGGATCCAGTGTGAGGTTCTTCAGATGAGACACACCATCATTGTAATCGCCATCGTACTTTTCATCAAGATAATCTTGAACTTCTTGGTCTGTATTCAAATCTGAGACGAGCCCCCAATTTTCACGGATGTCGCTAACCTCGTTACGCATGGCCATGGCCAATCCGGATTCAATACTCTCCCAAGTTTGAGAGCCATCCTCTACGGAGATTGATGTGACATCGATGGCCTTGGAAAATCCACTACCATTGATGTATTCCCAATCATCGCCTTGAAGTTCGTTCATCAAATCGACATCCCCGAAGACGGCTTTGCCCTGAACGATGGTCAATCGAACATCACGATCGATGGCTTCGATCAGGTTGCGGTATGGGTTCTCATGGAAAGTGTCTAGAACCACCAAATCAGCATACATACCGACTTGGATTTGTCCGACGAATTCTTGCCAATTGCTAATCTCTGCAGCATTGCTAGTGACCATCTGAGCCAACTCATAGTCACTGAAATGTCCACCCAAAATATCGCTATTCCACAAATCTGCAGTCTTCAATTCATGCAGATTGGATTTGGAACCACTGGGACCCCAATCCGGTGCGAGAGAAATGGTGACACCTGCATTGTCGGCAGCCACAACATCAGTGGTATCGCCATACAGCAAGAGATTGGAGATCGGAGACCAAACCAAACCGGCACCTTTCTCAGCCATCTTTTCGAATTGGCTTGAATCGAGGGCAGTACCATGAATCACGACCGTTTCATCCATGATGAGGCCTTTTTCATAGAGTGAATCAAATTCTGCTTTGCTAGATGAATCCACACCTTCTGCGAGATGAACAAACCAAGCATTCAGTGAACCTGATTGGTTTTGTGAAATCAAATGGCTTCCTGTATAATCGTCATCTGCAGCACCACAAACAGCGCAAGTACTCATACCATCTTGACCGAAGTTGTATAACTCGACATTCCGGGAAAGCATGCTATCCCATGCATCGGTTCCACTGCTGGGAGAACCTTGCACAGCAGTGACGCCACCGGCCACCGCTTGAACTTCTGCAAACTTCATCTGTTGTGTCGACATGTCCCATTGGCTACTCGATTGAATATGGGTCTTCATCCAAGTGATACTGGGGCCGTAATCCCAATTGTTACCCCATTGATATCGATTGGTGTAGCCACCTTCTTCGGAACGCTGTGATTCTGAAAGATGAACTTCGAAATCCCACAATGGAATGTGGTTGTAGTGCATGTGATTGTGTAAGTCAATGAGACCTGGATAGATGGTACCATCCGTTTCGATGACCTTGATTCCATCGTGTGCTGTTGGGATGTTTGATCCCGACCAAACAGAAGCAATCTTACCCGATTGGATGAGGACTCCACCATCAAAGACTGCACCTTCACCCGTCATTGTCACAATGCGGCCTGTCAAGATGTACTCGGTCGATTGTGGACTATCGGAAACCGTGTAGCAGTTCCCGCCTACACTTGGCCCGGTCCAATTTGCAGGTTCATCCGCACCCGGAGAGGGACCGTCATAATCCTTCCAGTAAGAACCGTCTTCGAGAATTGTGTAAGGGGTATCCCAGTACGAATCCTCACCAGGATAAGTCATTGTGTGGATGAGGTTTCCTTGATCGTCCTGAAGGTTGACGGTGTCGCCATCCCAGTAGTCCAATTCGATTTCGGTGTAATCACGGAAGAATGCAAGTCGTGCACCCGGAGCCAATTCGGTATTCCACCCAATCGAACATGCAGGACTGCCGCCACCAATGACATCGTCCAAGACCCAATCCGAAATATTCACAGTTTCATCTGTTGGATTCCAGAGTTCAATGAATTGGTCGGATGAGGAACCAATGTAACCATCCCCATTCCAATCCGTACCGTTGTAATTGGCACTACTGGCACTGACCAAGACCTCGCTAATCACCACATGATCGTGCCATGAGCCGGATTCATCTGCAGTGGCTGGCATCAAAGGAGCCATGCTCAGCAAGAAAAGTGAACAGAGTAGGACTGGAAGTCGACTAGAGCGCATGGATTCAGCGAGACAAACCAGCCACATAAGACAAACCCATTGGCGCGAAGGGGACAAATACACGCGTGCGCACGCGTGGGCATGAAGCGTCCGGGTCGCACGGCCATCATCGCACTCATCGTCATCAGCCAGATGCTGGCAGGGTGTTTGGGTGGAGATGAGAAGACGACCGAGGTCGTTCAGGCACCTATTTTCGATTCATACTCGTTGATTGACTCTGCGCTGCACGATGATGCACGCAACTTCACGACCACTGACCTTGGGATCAATTTGACCACTGGATTGGATTGGGCTGTCTTTGGAAACGAGGAGGGGGGCAACTGTTGTGAGCACTATCTCGCAACCACAAAAGAGGGTTGGATTCTCAACTTTGGAGGTGAATACCCCACTTGGAGTACCGACCGTGGACACACGTGGGAAGAGTATGTCCCAAGCGTGTTCTCCCAGATTGGTTGCTTAGAACCCAAACCCAACGCACCAGGACAAGAAGGGTTGGGTGAAGGGAGTATTGTGCAGGCTACCAATGGCGATTTGATTTCCATGGGTTGGTTCCCATACCCAAGTGTAAGCGGTGGCGACCAATTCTATGCTTTCCTCTACGATGCTGAAGCCGAAGAGTGGCAATGGTGTTTCAATCGAACCCCTGAACCGTTCTACGATCGCTCTTGGCAGGTTGAAGTCATTGGACCCATCAATGGTGGTCTCTATGGTAGCGGTGAATATGCAAGTCTTGTGATTTCGAACTTCTGGCATCAAGTCCAGAACGTTGGTGGTCAAATCTCAACGGATGGGCTGAACTACGATTACTTTGGATTCCCAGACCGGGACAGCAATCCTGACGTGATGGAAGTTGACCTCAACTTCGTCGATGCCGACCTCGGTGTAGAGTGGGACTTTACCAAACCACACAAGGAGATGCGTTCCTTCCCAGTGCCATCCGGTGGCCTGTATTTCCCCAACTATTTCGTCAATGGCGATGATGCCTATGTCGATACCAGTCTGAACTGGTGGAAGGCGACAACAGTGGGTGGAAACAGTTTGCCATCCGAATACTGTGCATTTGATTCCAGTGGATTGCTCCACTGTATACAAGCGGTTGGAACCACCCTACAACACATGGTTAGCTGGGATGGTGGTGAGAACTTCACCACACAGAACTACACTCATGAAACCGCCTCGGAGATTGAAGAGTGGGAGTGGCACAGCCAAGGTGAGAACGATTTGTTCGTCTTGGCCGTTCGCTACCAAGAGAACGGTGGACCTGACAAAGATGTGGCCTACCACGCGCGTGATTACAGTGAATCATTGGAACCTGACCAAATGACTTGGATCGGTTTGGGAGACATTGACAGCACCAGTGGTGCGGGTCAAGACATTCGATTCGACTTTGCCAGCATGGGCATTCTCCCTGATGGTGGCGCCGTGATTGCATACCACGACAACTCAGACCCAGACCCTCTCTTCGGGGTCGAATTGACCTTGCCAATGTATGGTCCTCAGGCATAATATCGTAACAAAATCCGTGGCTTTAAGAGGGGCGGGCCCCGGAAATCCGGTTTTGGAAAATCGGTTTACCGAACAACATTGGCACTGATAATCTTGTCAAATTGGCGTACATTGATAGGCTCTCCAGACACCGCACTAAGTCCCTGCGCGAGCAGAACGGGAGGTCATGGCATGGACGAAGAAGAATTTGAAGACAAGCAAGAGAACGGAAACAGCACACTGAGAGATATCTACGAAGAATTCGTTGGAATGGATTCTGAAGTCACAAAGCCGAAGAAGAAGGTTTCAAAGAAATTGAAACGACTTTCCGATAAGGTTCTCCGCCAAATCGATCGGATGCTCGGCATGAGGAAAGCCCTCTTCTTCGACAATGGTTTCCCATACAATCGACGCTTCCATCGAGAAGAGTTCTGGCAATATGCCAAGGACAATTTCAGCGACAGTGAATTGGAGCGTGGCGACAATTACAACGAGGTTTTGGATTACCTGGTAGAGGAAGGGTACCTAAAGTTCAACGAGCGTGGTTCGGATTCGATGTTCGATGTCTTTCAGGCAGTCCTCGTTTGAGGGAGGTAATTCGGCGATTTCATACGTGGTAATGGGATGCCGAACTTGGAGGACGTCTAATGGTCACGAAGGAACGTAGGCCGTGGAAACCCCGTACGACGGCCAAATCCATGTACGGTTCAGGTGGCGCCGCTGACCCATTTCCATTGAGCCGCTCAAAGTTGGATCAATTCCACAAGTGTCCACGCTGCTTTTGGGTCGACCGAGTCGCAGGTATGCCCCATCCAGGTATGCCTGGCTTCGCACTCAACAGCCAAGTCGATGCGTTGCTCAAGAAGGAGTTTGATGCACATCGCACAGCAGGCACCCCTCATCCGTACATGGTCGAGTATGGATTGGGTCATTTGGTCCCGCTCAATCATGACATGATGGACGACTGGAGGAACAACTTCAAGGGTGTTAGAACAGGTAAACATGGTCTCGAATTATTCGGTTCTGTGGACGATATTTGGTGTGACCCAAAAGAAGGTGGCGAATGGTTCGTCGTTGATTACAAAGCAACTTCAAGTGCAGCTGATATGACTGTAGAACTGTTCTTTGAAGACATCTACAAAGGCAGCTATGTTCGCCAATTGGCCATCTACCAATGGATCCTTCGTGAAATGGGTGCACCGGTTTCGAGTAAGGGCTACTTTGTCTACGAGAATGGCAACAAGGCTGTCGACTCGCTGATGGATGGGGGGCCGCCAGAAGCTCCGCGTGGCATCCCACTGAAACCTGTTCGAGTCATTGAGATTGACACCGCAGACCCCGATTGTGTTGTCGAAGGTGTCCGTATCGACATGGATTGGGTGGAAAACTTGGTGGCTGGAGCCAAGGCTTGTCTTGAGTTGGCTGCGCCGCCAGATGCCGGTGAGCACTGTGAGCACTGTCCATACGTTGCATCTGTATCACAACTTTAGATGCCTTTCCAATCAAGCAAACCCGCAAGCATCGGCCAGTGATACTTGAAATCAGCTTCGCTCATCCAATAGATGTCATCCTGCCAGCCATTTTGCAATCTGTGATGTCTCCAAGCGATGTAATCCTCATGCGTTTTCTCAGGGAAGAAAATGACAAACAGATGGCTAGAGACATACATCGGATCATACTTCTCAATACCCATCGACCTCAACTTTGAGGGCCACTGGTTCTGACCGTGCTCTTCATTGAACTTGAGATAAGCATCCAGATACTTGCTGTCACTCATCTGTAGTCCACCTCATCCAAGTGGAAGATGATTAATTCCTCAACATGTCCATCGTAGTCGATGAGTGCGGCTTCCAACTCATCCAAAGTCGCTAGACCATGCGAGATGGTTGCAAGCACATTGCTTTTGGAAAGTCTCAACAATTCTCTGGTCAAGTTCGGCGTGGCATCAGGGCCAGACCAAATCAGATTGGCAACCGGTCTTTTCCAATTGAAGAACGGTTGAAGATTGACGGCATTCTTAGTCAAAAAGATGTTCTCTTCGAGACACACTACTCTGAGATTTCTTCTCACACAGAGACTCGCATTCTTGAGTGACAACCAATCGAGATGCTCTAGGATGTCGCCATGAACCAGCCTCACTTTCGTGTTGCCCATTTGCATGATTCTCTCGTTTCTCTCAACAGACCTCAACTTGTCTGGGTGGTCGATAAGCCATTGTAACCATTCGTCATACTGCTCGCTCTTCCACGAACTCTCTAGAGGCTCTGGATAGTTCGGCCTCTCAAACAGATTCGGATGGTCATAGTGATTGAACAACCTCTCACAGTATTCCTCATGCGTGGGGTGCTCAGGCCACCTTTCAGGCAGGGTTCCTTTGAGCTCCTCCAAATCCTCAGGGGCCAACCTCCTCTCTTTCATTAGGGTCACCAGGAAATCATCGGGATTTCCGAGAGAGTTGCTGTTGGACACCCTGAAGACTTCAGCTTCAATCTCATTCTTGCCCCCGTTCAGTTCAACGTCCAGGATGAGCCACTCACCTTTGCCGACATGTTCCAACGTGATCCCAGGCGAGACCTCAAATTCGCCTTCGGGGAATTGCAACCATTGGTCGTAATCCTCATGCACGTTTTTTCTGTCGATGATGAGCACACCGCCATCCCTGACCTTCTCCACCATTTTGGGGGCGGCTGCCATGAACGTCGGCTTCCAATCTGGTTCACCATTATGGGTCAGGAAGATATCGATGAAATCGACATACATGATGTCAATTAAGGGGAAATCCTCCATTCCCTTGTTGGCTTCCAACCCCCTGTGCACCAGCAAGTTCTGGAATGTTAGGTCGGGATTCCTGTAGGCCTGCCCGACCCCTTGTGGGTTCTGGAGTCTTGCGAAATACTCCATTCCATTGTTGCTGTGCTGCGCCCACCATCCATCAGGATACGCGGGTCCGAGGTCATCACAAACGAGCACGAACGGCTCGCCGTGATCGACCATCACGTTCCACGATGCGAGGTAGTTACCGTGGGCACCTGGGTGTGACACGATGAGAGGCCTGTCGTCGGCTTTTGGCAACGGTACGTTGCAAAACACCTGATTGTTCTTCCACAGCATCACACACACCTCTTATGACCCTCAGGGACCACTCTGAAGATTCTCTTCGTCTGTCTTGCGAGCCTGTGATAATCGCTCGCCTTGCCTTGTGCATACCTATCTCCCTTGGCGGTGTCGATGATGACATCCTTGTGCATCGTTACGATGTGTGCTGTGCACAATTTGCCATTATCATCGGGCTCATATGGGGGGTCATGGGAATAGAAGCACAGCAAGAACAAGTCATCGTGTCCGATGATCTCATCAATATAGTACTCAAGCCTCCTCAAATCGTTGTTACAGTACGCCAATTGCATCCCGTAGGGTGCCAGCGCTTTGGACCATGAGTGGGGGGATTGCGAATTGATGATGGGCATGAAATCCTCAGGCCCGACATCCGCTCCTGTCGCCCTTGCAAGCATCGCCAATGTTGTTGGCACACAGGTTGGACCAGTCTGCCTGATGTGCTGCAACTTAAGGTTCTCAAAGAACGGCCCTTCGGGCTCATCCTCGTCTGCAGCATCCCACAAAGGCGCGCTCGCGTTCGGCTTCCAAAGAAGACTCATTCCCAGTCCTCCTCGAAGTCATCTGGCCATGAACTCGGGTCACTACTAATGTTGAGGCCTTGACTCTCAACATGTTTGTTGAAATCTTTTAATCTCACTCTATCAAATTCGGTGCTGACCTCTACATTTGCCGTTCTTGCTTCAATCATCTTCGTAATTGCAATTATCATTTTCACTATTTCTTTTCCTATCATATATCTCAACTCACTGGTATTCCCAATCTTGGTCGGGGATTCCCCCCGGCCAGTTTTCTTCCATCCATTGCGCTCTTTCTAGGGCATCAACGTCTCTTTGACAGGCATATGCCCAAATCTCTGTATCGTCAATACACAAGCAAAGTAGGGAATATAGCGCGGATGGAAATGTATCATCCTCTGATTTTGAGAGGCACATCCAAGACTCTGTGAAGTAGGTCTGTGTACCCCCTAATTCAGGGACGTGATCTGGACAGACCCAAAGAGCACCCAAACTGTGTTCTATGCAACTCGGTGAATTGTAAGGGATTGACCTCTGGATGAATCTCGAACCATATTTATCCTGAATTTCTTGAACATAACCCAACAACTCACCGGGTCCAATCCAAACCTCAGATTCAAACGAGATATCAAATGAAAATTCGGCACCATGCTGGCCTTGAACTTCAATCGTATATTCGTCGACTTTGATGAATTCATTGTCGTGAATGAATTGCATCACTGACAGCCAGTGGGCCCTCAATGCTTTGGTTTCATCCGAATCATCATCGTTTTCAAAGTGAATTTCTGGATTCATCGCAGTTAAGCAAAGCTCCCACTCTGGCCACGTATCCCAAGGTATACCTTGTTGGATGTTGGCTTGATTGTAGGCCACAAAGATGGTCATCACATTCTCAATCTGCGAGAAGTTCGCATGGTTGTGGTCAATCATTTCCTCGGGGGGGGTGTATCCCGTGCTATTTTGGTCACTTTCATTCATTTTCTTCATCTCCATATTTTTGTATTTTCATTTTCATTTTGTTTTTTGAATTGGCGGGCATGCTGGGATTTGAACCCAGGTCAGGAGTATCGCAGACTCCTGTGATATCCACTACATTCACATGCCCTTGTAGCAGACTCAAACCGGTGAGGGTGCCCGGAGTCGAACCGGGATCCAGGGGTTCGAAACCCCCGATGCTATCCGTTACACCACACCCCCAAGAAGCGGGCGTTATCGAAAAGAAAACGCCCCCCGGTTTAGAGCCAAGAGAGGGGTATAACGCGGGATTACAAGGTTTCGAATGCACGCTCATAGGATCGAACTCGACAGCGATGTCGATCCCACCTACTGAACTGTTCCATGTGCATTTGACTCACCTTTTCCTCGCAGCAAAACCCCATAAGTGGGTCACCTTTATCAAACTTACGTTTTCCTGTTAGTTTTTCTGAAAACACCTTGGTAAATTCATTTTTAGAGCGATTAACCATTTTACCCGTAGGGTAATTATCCACCCAAGTCCACTTTTTTGTTGATTTTAACAAATCAGTGACCACCCGAGCCAACTTCGTGCCAACAGGTGATACAGGCATAACCGGTCTGACTGAATCCAATGTCTTCTTCCAACCAATGGGCCGCACAAACCCAGCCATCACCCATGCATAGATATCCTGTACATTTGTGCTCGACAAGACCATCGCAATCATCGATCTGGCAATACTTCGGTTGACTGATTACAGTTTCATATTGACCTTTGCAAGTCGTACAAGGTAGATGATATCTCCAGGGATGTTTACCCGATTTATTTTCTTTCCAATGTACAGTCCTACCCCTTACACAATCAGGGCATATCACAGTTTTTTCAATCCATTCCTCATTCTCTTTTTCACTCATTATTCCACCTCTATCCATCCTCTATCAGTTGCATTTGGTTTCCTTTTACCGAAGCCAAACCCCCAAAAGTTATGGAACATTCTCGCATAATTATCTCTCGAATAAAAGAAGTAAATGCCATACTCTGCGTTCATTTCTCTTTCCATTTTTCTAAACATAGAACCATGGCCATCTGTGTTGATTTTGAAGTAGTGATGAAAATAGTGATGAATGAATTCATGGATGACTGTATGGACTCTTTCTGCAACCTGATACCTATGCTTGATTTTAATCGGAATTGATCTATCATTGCCAGAGATTCTGCATTTTTGTCCATCAAATGCAATATACCTTACAAACTCATCTGATTTATCATCCTGAGCCCACCAAAAGGCGCAGGCCCAAACACCAGCTCCAGCAAACCATTCCACCCAACTCTTGGACTTCACGATCACTTTGATTGCTGGCACGTCATACTCAATGCACATCTGATTAACAAATGCTTGAACCTCTGAGCAACTGTCAATCTTAGGCCATTTCTTTATTTTTGATTTCCACATATCTGGCCGATATATGTGCTAATATTTAAACTTTTCGTAACATTTTACAGTTTTAGGGGCTTAATTGACCCTTAATTGCATCAATTGACTTGGAAGGAAATCCCAGCCCCATCTACATCGAAGGATTCTGAACCTTCAGGTGGTTGACCCCCCTGGTCTAGGATTGCAGCCTTGGCTCGCACCTCAGATACGATGTGATCCCAATCTCCACCGAGCAACTCAGGGTTGTTTTCATCGAGCCAAACAGAAAGGGAAATGGTTGCATCTACATCAAGATCCAAATCCTTGCGCTTTTGCTGAACGCGACGGATAATCTCACGAGCAAGACCCATGGATAGCAACTCATCGGTGACCGTCATGTCAAGCACCAATGTGACATCGCTGTCTTCGGCAGTCATGGCGGCAAAGCCTTCGCGCTCAACGCGCCTGACTTCGACATCAATCGGTTCCAACTCAAAGCCCGCAATGATGCATCTGCCATTCTGAATATCATCCCACAATGCTTCGGGATCTGCTTCTGCGAGAGCGGCCATCACCTTGGGCAAGTCTTGCCGACATTTGCGTCCGAGCGTTTTGCGATTGGGTGCAACCTCGATGCGCTGGAAGCGATCAAGATCGTTTTCAGTTTGCAAATCAAGGACGTTGATTTCTTCGGCGAGAATCGGATAAAACTCATCGATTCCACTGGCACCAACCAGCCATCCCGTCTGACAGGGCAAGCGCTGACGATGATCGTTCTCAACACGGACCTTACGGCCAGCCTCAGCTAGATTACGAACCAGTTGCATGCGTGCCTCGAGGTCTGAATCTTGGTGCTGTGGTGTTGGCCAATCGGCGAGGTGAACACTCTCGCCCGTAAGGTTGCGATAGATTTCGTCCACCATGAATGGGGAGACTGGGGCGATTAGGCGGCATAGTGTAGTGAGGACATCGTGCAATGTGTGTTGGCAAGCCAACTTGTCAGCACTGTCACCCTCATCCCACAATCGGCGACGACTTCGTCGGACATACCAGTTGGACAAATCGTTGACCACGAATTCTTCCAAATCACGGCAGGCCTTGTGGAAATCCCAACCTTCGAATTGATCATGGTAGTCTGCTGCGACGGAATTGAGCTTAGACAAAATCCATCGATCCAATGATGAACGACTTTCGACAGGGCAATCATTTGCTTCTGGATCGAAGTTGTCTAGCGCTGCATAATCAGCATGGAACCTGTAACAATTCCACAATGTGAGAAACATCTTGGCATAGGTTTCACGCACGCCATTAGGGTCGAATTTCATTGGATTCCAAGGCGCACCAGCAGTCACCATGTACCAGCGTGTGGCATCGGCACCTTCTCGGTTGAAGTGATCCCATGGGTCGACAATATTACCCTTGGATTTGGACATCTTCTTGCCTTCTGCATCCAAGATGAGACCGAGAGACAAACAGCGCTTGTAGCAAATCGAATCGAACACGGTTGTACTGACTGCAAGCAAGGTGTAGAACCAACCTCGGGTCTGGTCCACCCCCTCGCAAATGTAGTCGATTGGGAAATTGTTCTCAAACTTCTCAGGATCATCGAACGGATGGTGCCACTGTGCGAATGAGGCGCACCCAGAATCGAACCAACAATCCATGACGAAGGGCTCGCGGTGCATCACATCTCCACTGTCAGTAACAAGAGTGTAGTCGTCGACGATTGGACGGTGTAAATCGACATCATCGGGGCAATCTGGATTGCTATGACCAGCTGCATTGGCCTTGGCAACTTCTGCCTGCAATTCTTCAATCGAACCGACACACTTCATTTCGCCAGAGGCGGAACGCCAAACGGGCAGAGGTGTGCCCCAATATCGCTCGCGGGAAATCGCCCAATCCTTGACATTGCGCAACCATTCTCCAAAGCGGCCTTCGCCAACCCAATCGGGTGCCCATTCAACTTGATTATTGAATTCCAACAAGCGTTCCTTGACGGCAGTCATTCGAACAAACCAAGAGTCCATGGCGTAGTAGAGAAGAGGATGATCGGTTCGCCAACAGTGCGGGTATTCGTGAGCATATTCCTTCTCACGATAGAGGAGATTTGATTCCATCAAAATCTCCATGATGGTGTCATCACATTCCTTGACATAACGACCGTCAAGTTGGGAGTGTGTTCCTTTGAGGAAGGCACCATCCATCCCCACAGTGTGTTGTGCGGGAAGACCCACTTCCATTCCGAGATTGTAGTCATCCTCACCATACATGACCGCGGTGTGAACTACACCGGTTCCATCGGTGGTCGTGACCCAATCCGCCTCAAGGATGGTCCATGCGGTTTGTGAATCGCCTCTGTCAACCGCACCAGGGAAGAGAGGTTCGTAGGCCTTACCAACCAATTCAGAGCCGGGGAATTCTTCGAGGATTGTTGCATGGTGACGAATGACTTCCTTGAACAGGTCCTTGGCGATGATTACCACCTCACCCACTTCAGCACCACCACGACCTTCCCAATTGTCTCCAGCTGGTTGGTCGATTCGAACTCGAACATAGGTCACATCGGGGCCAACGGCCAGACCAACGTTACCCGGTAGTGTCCAAGGCGTTGTAGTCCAAGCGAGGACTGAGGCGTCTTCATCGATGAGTTTGAATTTGACATAGACGGAAGGTTCGACCACTTCCTTGTAGCCGAGGGCAACTTCGTGACTGGAGTAAGATGTGCCCGTTTGTGGACAATATGGCAAAACCTTGTGACCTCTAAAGAGCAAATCCTTGTCGAACATTTGTTTCAATGCCCACCAGCAGGACTCGACGTAATTGTTGTGCAGTGTCACATAAGGATCATCCAAATCAACCCAGAATGCCATACGTTCAGTCATCTCTCTCCATGCTTGCTCATAGGTCCAGACACTGTTGCGACATTCTTCATTAAATTCAGCCATACCGAATGCTTCAATCGCTTCATTGCTCATCAAATCTAGACGCTTCTGAACCTCAATTTCAACCGGCAACCCATGGGTGTCCCATCCTCCCTTTCGCTCGACGAAGTGACCTTCCATGGCCTTCCACCGACAAACCAGATCTTTGTAGGTACGAGCGACGACGTGGTGAATGCCTGGTTTACCGTTCGCTGTCGGTGGACCTTCGAGGAAAATGAATGGCTTGCCATCCTTTCGAGAGGATACCTGCTGGCCGAATGTGTCCTCATCCCGCCAGGTCGCCATCAGCGACTCTTCGAGTGCAACAGGGTCTAGGTCGCCTGCAGCATTGGGGACTGCCATGTCTCTCGGGACCTATGGTCCCGCTTTGAAGGGTGCGGCAGAGTTCAAACGCTACCGATTCTCCGCAAGGGTCATGGAGACGGTCACTTATGAGGTTGGAGGCATGTCTTGCCAAGGCTGTGTCGCCAATCTGACCTCTGCTCTAGAAGCGGTCGAAGGCGTCTCCTCGGTAGAAGTCGAAGTTGGCAGCGCGGTAATCCATCACGAAGGTGTGATTTCTGAGATCCTAGATGGCGCCATTACGGGTGCAGGATTTACCGTTGGCATGCCCGAATTCAATTGGGGTGATGGTGCGGTTTGGAAGCAGTCTGCTCACAATACAAAATGGTGTTTGGTCGGATGTAGTATCGGCGACTTTGGAACCATTGCTGCATTCCAGTTTATCTTCATCAATTCAGGGTGGAGTGCAATGATGATCATGGCACTTGCAATGTTCAATGGAATCATGACTTCAATCGCATTGGAAACATTCATTCTCACGGGTCAGATGCCTTTCAAGGAAGCATTCCGTGTGGCAGTTGGCATGTCACTCATTTCGATGTTGGGCATGGAGGCGGCAATGAATATCGTTGACCTCATATTGACTGGCGGTGCCATGCTGACTTGGTGGGTCATCCCAATCATGCTGATTGCGGGATTCATAACGCCATGGCCATACAATTATTGGCGACTGAAGAAATATGGAATTTCTTGCCATTGATCAGTATTTGATGCCGAGTTTGTCGTAGATGAACGACATCAACCAAGCCGGCCCAATCATCAGGTATTGCAAATCCTCGAAGAATGACGGCTTTTGACCCTCGACTTTGTGTCCATAGAATTGACCGAGCCAAGCCAATACAAAGACGATGATACTGGTTTGCCAAAGCGGGAGTGCTGAAGATTCAACCGAAGATTCGTACATGTAACAGATTCCGTAACAAAATAAACACCAAATCGTCATTCCAACGGTCAGAGACATGGACAAACGCGCATAGAAAATGAACACTGGGATCAACATCAATGTGGCAAAGTTGACACATTGGTTCACAGCCATTGCCTCTGGAACGGGGACGCTCCAAAGCAATCCAACAATCGTCAAGAAAATCAACGGAACAGCAATCCAGTGAATCTTTTTGTTCAAAGCATTTTGATGACTTTCGCCGTATCCGTCGAGCCAATCTTGCATTGTTCTCGTTTCGCCCATGGCTTCGTGGTGGGCTAGACAGTCCTTCAGGCCATCGACGCAACGTTGAATGGGGCGCAGCGTAAGGACGGTTCGTGACAGTCATCGCGTTGTTGCAGTTGGACCCGACGGTCGGCGATATCGCTGGCAACGTTGCAATGGTTGAAGCGGCGGCTGCAAAGGCGGCAGTTGCAGGGGCCGAGATGGCCGTGGCCAGTGAGTTGGTGATCTCCGGATACCCGCCGCGTGACATGCTGATGGATGAGAGATTCGTATCGGCTTGTGAAGCGGCAGCAATGGCAGTCAATAGCCCGATTCCCTTGTTGATTGGCACCCCTCTTTCAGCCGAAAAAGATCGTCAAAAACCGTTCAATGGTGCCGTTCGTGTGGCTGATTCAAGAACGCCGAAAGTGGTTGGTCGCAAACAATTGCTACCCACTTACGATGTCTTTGATGAAGGGCGATATTTCCAAGCGGATGATGCCCCTGGAATTGATCGCAGCCTGCAGGGAGTTTCGATTGGAATCACCATCTGTGAAGATGCTTGGCAGCATATTGGCGAAGTGCCTTCGGATTATCCTGCCGATCCAATTGAACAATTGGCTACTTGGCAGCACCAAGGCGAGCCCATGGCAGCCAGTGTCAACCTCTCTTCTTCACCCTACCATCTGGCCAAAGAAGGAGTTCGAGCACGTCTAGTACGAAAAGCAGCATCCACATTGGGCCATCCCTTCTTACTCTGCAACCAAGTTGGTGGAAATGACGACCTGTTGTTCGATGGAAGAAGCATCGTTGGCTGGCCTGAGGGAACGGTTGTTCAGGGCCCCGCATGGTGCAGTGGAATTTTACTGGTTGATCTTGAGAAACCCGAAGCGGCACGATGGATTTCGCTGGATGAGGGTGAAGAGACAGAATTGCAAATCGTTGGCCCAGAATCGGAGCCAATCATGCCATCAAAAGGCCAAGATTTACTCTCTGCTGTCACACTGGGACTCGCAGATTATTGTCGTAAATCTGGAATCGGCAAGATTGTTCTAGGGATGAGCGGGGGGATTGATTCAGCCGTTTGTGCTGCGATTGCTTGCCAAGCAATTGGACCTGGAAATGTATTGGGACTCGCCATGCCATCCCGTCATTCTTCAGATCATTCGATTGAAGATGCCAAGGCCACTGCTGAAGCATTGGGCATGGAATTGCAGGTGTTACCCATCAATGAAATTCATGCGAGTGTGGATCAAACGTTGCATGATGAACTGGAGAATGGGCACTCTGTTGCCAAAGAAAACCTCCAGGCACGTATCCGCGGTACTCTCGTGATGGGAGCTGCCAATGCGAGAGGAGCGATGGCGATTGCAACCGGGAACAAGAGTGAGTTGGCCATGGGCTATTGTACGCTATATGGTGATATGAACGGAGGTTATGCACCCCTTGGAGATCTCTACAAGACTGAGGTCTACGAGGTTGCCCATGCCATCAATGAAAATTCAAAGCCTGGGAATCCAATCACTGAATCCACCATGACAAAGCCCCCCTCTGCTGAATTGGCACCCGATCAGAAAGATGAGGACAATTTACCGCCCTATACGGTTCTAGACCCAATCTTGGAGGACTGGATTGAACTGGGTATTCGCAATGATTCACCTCTCACCACAAGCGTGTTGTCACGCCTACATGCAAACGAACACAAGCGCTGGCAATTGTGCCCTGCACCACGTGTATCGAATCGTGCCTTCGGTCAGGGTTGGCGACAACCTCTGGCTTCGCGAAGATAACCGAGGAATAGACCCGCATCTTCATGGGCAAGTGCCGACCGGTTCACAGTGATGGACATCCCTGCGACGCTCGCCGCCATGCTGGCAGGTGAGCACGGTCCGACCAAGCAGAAAGCAGCACGTTTGGTCGTTGATTTGGCGGCAACTGCAGGTGCAACCGAGTTTGTCACGTGTGCTCATGCGCACGTTAGTGGGGTGTCTCCACTCACTGGCGGCCACGGGCTACGACGGTTCTTGGCGGACCTTGCAGGCGATGACTTGGGTATTGTTGAAATCCCGACCACATTGAACAGTGCCGGCTGTGACAAAGAAAAAATGAAGGAGATGGATATCGAGACCGAAGATTTTCTCAAGCATCAATTCGAAATTGTTCATGCTTATTCTGAACTTGGAATTGAGGCCACGTTGTCTTGCACACCTTACGACCGAGGAATCGAGAACGAAGGGATTGGATCTTGGGCCGAAAGCAACGCTGTGGCCTTTTCCAACTCTTACACCTCACTCATCACCAATCGAGAAAGTGGTCTCTCCGCACTCGCGACCGCCCTCACAGGATGGGCTCCAAAATGGGGTTTGCATCTAGATGAAAATCGAATCCCAAATATCCATGTCGAAGTAGATTGTGAACTACAATATATTGCAGATTGGAGTGTTCTTGGAGATTGGATCGGGAAGCAGATTCAACCCGATTGGAATTTGCCATGGGGGATGATGCCACACATCACAGGTTTGCCGGAATACATCTCTTTCGAACAGAAAAAAGCGTTGACTGCGGCTGCAGCAAATTATGGATGCCCGATGTTATGGGCACAAGGAATCTCCCCAGAACCACCTGAATATATGCCCGAAGGAAATCTTATTTTCACCGAAGATGCACTCATGGAACGTTATGATGATTTGGCGCCGACTGGACAAGTTGATCTTGTGGTCATCGGTTGCCCACAGGCCAGTGTCGGTGAAGTCAGAACGACCGCAGCCGCTGTACGAAATCGAATGGAATTGGGTCAACGAATTCAAGACCAACGTCTGTGGGTGTTCACGAGCGGACATAATCATGAATTGTTGAATCAAGAGGGGACGCTCGATGTATTGGAAGAAGCGGGTGCATTGATCCTCAAGGATACTTGTCCAGAGGTCACACCATACAATCGCACACGCTACAACCATCTCTTGACAAACTCACTCAAAGCCGAACATTATCTGACCAGTGGCTTGAATCGGATGCCAACCAGCGTCATGCGAATCGAAGATTGTGTTGCCCATGCCTTTGATGCAAACATTTCACAGGGGGAAAGACCTGTCCTACACGGAAAAGCTGCCAAGCCTCTGACGACAAACAAAGTTCATCGGGAAGGTGAATACTCAACCATGGGGCGAAGTTTGCCTTCGCAAACCAGTTGGAATACCAAGGGCAAAGCCTTGGTTACAGATGTACCCATCACATATCTTGGCTATGTGAATCGGGATTCGGGTGTAATCGAAGAACCAGGCCATCCATTGGATGGTGTTCCGATTGCCGATACAATTCTCATCTATCCAAAAGGGAGTGGTTCAACAGTCGCCCCCTTCGTACTCATGGGACTCATTTACACAAACAAGGGACCGAAAGCCATTGTCAATCGCGATGTCTGCCCATTGACCCTGCCAGCCGCCTCGATTCTCAACGTCCCTTATGCCCATGGATTTGGAAGCGACCCTTGCATGGAAATCAACACGGGGGATGATGTAGAAATGCGCTTGGAAGATGGAATTGTCACATTACAAGTCGTGAACCGCACGGCAGTATCTCCTTGAGGGAGAACACAATCACCCTACCATGCGCTGCATCGTGACAGGAGGAGCTGGCTTTCTTGGAAGCCATCTGGTCGAACAACTCGTGGCGAGGAATCATTCAGTTGCCGTGATTGATGACATGTTCCGAGGGAAGCAAAAAAATCTCGTAGGATGCAAGGGGATGGAGGGTTACTACCTACTCATGGGGGATGCTTCGAATCGTGATCTTTACGAAAAAGCAGCAGATAAACTCGGAGGTGTTGATTGTGTATACCATCTGGCAGCAATCAATGGAACGAGATGGTTCCATGAACGCCCTGATTTTGTGGTTCAAGTCAACCTAGATACGCTTCGAGTTGCCTTGGATTTCGCGATTACAAGAGGATCCCGATTTGTTTTCACATCATCTCCTGAGGCATTTGGTGAGCAATCTGAAATGCCCTTGAATAACGCATCGAATAGTCTCTTTTCACCTGCTTCCGAGCATGGTCGACATTCCTATGGCGCAAGTAAATACTTGGGTGAGGTTCTAGTTCAACACGCTGTAAAAAACAGCAGTTTGGATGCGAGAATCGTGCGGCCATTCAACGCCTATGGACCAAGATTACCAGGAAATTCATATGGGCAAGTGACGGGGATTTTCCTTGAGCAGTGTAGGCTTGGAGAGCCGATTACAATCCATGGGGATGGGAAACAAACCCGTTCGTTTTCGTGGGTTGAAGAGGTGGTTGAAGGGATTCGAATCGCGGGTGAATTGGATGAAGGCCTTGATGGGTCCCGATTGACCGGTGCTGCATTTAATCTCGGCAATCCAGAAGAGGTGACCATCGAAGATTTGGCCAATCTCTGCCTGAAGATCACTGGCTCAAGTTCTGAAATTTATTTCCAAGAAGTGGGGCACCCAGGCGACTCAAGGAGACGTGTCCCCGATATTTCGCAAGCCCAGAGTGCGTTGGGTTGGAACCCCTTTCAGAATTTGGAAGAAGGGTTGCGTTCCTGTTGGCGCTGGTTACAGGCTGAGCACTCGTAGGTGATTCGATGAGAATGAAAATACCCACAGGGCTCATCGGGATGGTTCACCTCAAAGCACTTCCAGGTTCACCTAATTTTACGGGAGATTTGGATGCGGTTGAGGCTGCAGCTTTGGCAGACACAAACACACTCCTTGCCGGAGGTGTTGATGCCATCATGGTCGAGAATTTCGGCGATGTACCTTTTCTGAAACAAGTTGAAACAGTAACCGTTTCTGCAATGACTAGAATCGTTCGAGCAATCGTTGAATTGAGTCATGTCCCTGTAGGGGTGAACGTTCTTCGCAATGACCCGCATGCTGCAATGGCCATTGCTGCAACCACTGGCGCCTCATTCATTCGAGTCAATGTTCACATTGGTGCCATGCTTACCGATCAAGGATTGATTGAGGGGCAGGCTGCACAAACACTTCGCCTTCGCGAGCAACTGGGTTGTGATATTGCAATTTTGGCTGATGTAGGCGTGAAACATGCCTCACCTTTTGATGAGCATTGGACTTTGGAACAAGAGGCGAAGGATGCTTGGAATAGAGGTCTGGCAGATGCCCTAATCGTTTCTGGAAACGGGACGGGGGCACCGACAAAGGTTGACGATCTTGAAAGGGTTAAACTGGCCGTTCCAGAGGCACCACTGATTGTAGGTTCAGGTGTCCGAAATGAAACTGTTTCTGATTATGAATTGGCATCTTCATGCATTGTCGGAACTGCATTCAAGAGAGACGGACTTGTTGAGAACGAAGTCCAATTGGAACGTGTCCGAGAACTGTGTCATTCTTCTGAAGCGGGCATGTCTTGAGGCAACTTCCACTTCACGATGATGGCTGCCACAAGGGCAACAATTCCGGCCACCAAGCATGCTGCGACCATGCCTTCAATGAACGATTCCCTGGCTGATTGAATCAGAAGGGCACCATCTGAGTTCCCCAGGGCTAGCATGTTTTCTCCGATTTTAATCGCAGCAGGGAAAGATTCGGAAATGATGGCCGATTGTGCCGAAAGAGATTCGGGAATCAGAATGTTCGATTGGTACACTTCATTGAGAACACTTCCTCCGATCGCAATCCCAAGTGCCCCACCGACCTCACGACTTGCATCATTGGTCGCACTTCCAACACCGGCCTTGGATTCAGGGATCGCATCCATGACGGCCGTGGTGGAAGGCGCCATCGTCAAACCCATTCCGAGACCAAGCAGGAAGAAGGTTGCAGCAATTTGCAAGTAACTGGTATCGATGGTGACCAATGTAAACAGGAACAAGCCGGTAGCAACCAAACAAAGCCCGACTGAAATCACATTACTGCGTCCGAACTTTTCGACCAAACGATCACTATTGGCTGCCGCGGGCATCAAAGCAATCGGCAACGGGAAGAAGCGGAGAGCCGCAGAAAAGGGAGAGTGACCCCGAACCAATTGGAAATGTAGCATCTGCATGAACATGAATGAGAACATCACAAAGAAAGCCATGGCAATTGCAATCAGACCAATGGTGAATCGTGGATTTTTGAAAAATTCTAGAGGGAGTAGGGGGTGCTTTGCTCTTTTCTGCCAGAATACAAAGGAAAAACCTGCAACGATACTCAGAGCAAATGAACCCACCACTTCAGAATCCGTCCAACCCAAACTCGGTCCCTCGATGATGGCATAGAGAAGAGAAGCGAGTGCAATGACTGAGAGAAATGCTCCAATGATATCCAATGGGCGACCTTGTTCATCTTTGGAACGAGGCACGATGATAGCACCTGCACCCAAGGCGATGATGATGATTGGAACGTTGATCAAGAAAACCATTTGCCAATCATATGTTTCGACTGCCCAACCGCCAAGTAACAGACCGATTGGGGCACCTACACCAGCCATGGCCGCCCAGATTCCAATCGCTTTACCACGTTCTTCAGGTGGAAATACAACCAACAAAACCGACAATGTTGAGGGCATGACCAATGCTGCACCTAGTCCCATTGTCGCGCGTGCGAGAATAACATCAGATGACGAGTCGGCATAGAGTGCGGTCCATGCAGAAGCAGCGCCTACAATCACCAAACCGACCTGGAGAGCGCCTTTGCGCCCAAAACGATCGCCTAATGCCCCCATGACGAGAAGCGTACCTCCGAATACCAGAGCATATGCATCCATAATCCACTGTAATTCTGAATTGTCAGCAGATAATTCTGTGGAAAGATCCGGGAGTGCGACATTCAGCGTGACATTGTTCAGCATCACGATGACGAGACTCAAACTCATTACTGCGAGAACCTTCCAACGGTTGGCTGGATAGTGGGGTTCCGAATTATCCATGTATTCATCGCCCCGTTGAGAGTATATTATCTAGAAAGTTACACAGATGGCACTTACATAATTGACTCAAGTTTTGTGAATAATTGAGGAGTGAAACCAAGTACTGTTTCTTCTGCACCATCAATGATCTTGGCGAAATTACCCATCGGGCCAGCATAGTCGTAGCCGCCAGCTTTCCCTCGCCAGGAATCTGAAATCAGCAATGCCTCAAGTACATCGTCGTCCAATGAATCGATTGAAACTGTAGCGGACTCAACCCAATACTCGACTTTGTCCCCTTGAATGATTGCAGTACCTGTCCAAACTCTGTGATTCCTTCCACTCAATCGAAGCAGCATATTGAGGGCTTGTTGACGATTGTTTGGTTGACCGAGTGGTTGCAACGCATCATCAGGATCTTCAACCAACGTATCTGCAACGATAACGATTGGATGCGTACACTCTCTTTGTGCGGATTCAATCTTTCCAAGAAGAGTGTTTTTCACCTGTTCTGAAATTGGAATTCCGTGCCCGTGGGGGCGCTCGCGCGCGCGAAGAGGACTCTGGACGACATCACACCCAATTGCTTCCAACATCGATGCCCTGCGCTGTGATGCAGAGGCGAGATGCACTGAGTCCATGGCAATCCGAAGAGGGTGGCGTTTATCTTCTTGCAGTGAATCGGTCAGGTTGGTGGCCTAGTTGAGCAATGCGTCTGAGAGAATCCCAACCTACATCCAAGGATTGGATGAACAAATGCAAGGTGGAATCCCGAAAGGGCACCTATGTCTGCTCGCTGGTTCATCTGGATCAATGAAATCGAGCCTTGGATTTGCAATGTTGTACAATGCGGTCTTAGAAGGACGAACATCTGGAATTTATGTCACACTTGAACAATCGAAGGAATCCCTTGCAGGTCATATGGCCAACATGGGCATGAATGTCGACGACCCACGTGTTCGGAGCAATATCGCCATTATCGATCTCGCAGATTTGCGTGTCCAGTTGCATGATGCAGGGACTGCACACCAGGTCGATTGGATGGGGCAGCTCATCAAACAACTGACCAATTATCGTGAAAGTATTGGCTTTGAAGTTCTTGTTTTCGACTCGTTGGGTGCTTTCTTTACCCTCACACAAATGGAGAACCCTCGCGATGAGACGTTCCGCTTCTTCGAAGCTTGCCGTCGTCTCGGATTGACGACATTCATCATCTGCGAAATGATGGGTGAAATGAAAAATCAATTCGGTGAATTTGGTATTGAGGACTATTTGTCCGATGGTGTGATTCATCTAACAATGGAAAGAAGTGGAGATCAAATCAAACGCAAGATTGCCATTGTCAAGATGCGCCACACATCCCACACATTGGGTTACCACCCATGGGCTTGGAACCCACAAATGTGTAAATTCACAATTCACTGAGATTACTCTACGGTGACTGATTTCGCGAGGTTGCGAGGGCGATCAACATCGCACTCAAGAGCCAGTGCGGTGTGGTATGCAATCAGCTGCAATGGCAATACAGTCAACATGGGCGAAAACATTGGATCGGTTGCAGGAACTGGAATCGAGATGTCCCCCTCTTCTGCTATCGAGTCTCCTTCTTCGTGAATGAGAATGATCTTCGCTCCTCGAGCACGACATTCGTGAATACTCGAAACCGTCTTGTCCTTTAGTGCATCATTGGGTGCAACGACAATCACTGGACTACCTTCCTCTAGAAGTGCAATGGGTCCATGCTTCATTTCGCCAGCAGGATATGCCAAGCATGGAATGTAAGCTAGTTCCATCAGCTTGAGAGCGCCTTCCCGGGCAACTGGTGCTGAAATTCCACGGCCCAAGAAAAGTACACTCTTGGCATTCTTGACCGCATTCACGACTTCGGCGATGGGGCCTTGGTTGGAAAGATATTGATCGACCAATTGTGGTATTTGTTGCAAGGACTTTGTCAAACGCTTTCCTTTCTCTCTTGAGAGTGTACGAGCTCTACCAATCTGAATTGCAAACATCGACAATGCAGCAACCATGTTTGAGAATGCCTTGGTAGAAGCCACAGATTGCTCAGGTCCAGAATGGATGTAACACCCCTTCCCACATTGTCTAGCAATGGTTGAACCAACGACGTTGATGACACCTCGTATTTCACCACCCTTCAACTGAATCTCCTTCACTGCGGCAAGGGTATCTGCTGTTTCACCAGATTGACTAACTGCAAAATGAATTGCATCGGTTTCAATCACCGGATTATTGTGACGGAATTCACTGCTGACATGTGCAAGCGCAGGGACTCTGGCCAATTCTTCAATCGCGAGTCTACCAACTTGTGCGGCATGCAAAGCAGTTCCACAACCCAGCAAGCGGACGTGAGGAATTTTTTGCAATTCCTTGGATGATAATCCCAATCCCCCAAGGCGTGCATTCCCATCGGAAATTGCAAGCCGGCCGGTTAGACATTGTCGAAGTGCTTCGGGTTGCTCATGTATTTCCTTGAGCATGAAGTGTGGGTAATCGCCCAGTTCGGCTTCACCCCAATCATCATCCAAGATTGTGACTTCAGAATCAATTGATTTACCATCAAAGCGACTGGTTTTGATGCCATCTGATGTAACCACTGCCAAATCTCCATCTTCCAATCGAATGACTTGTTGAGTAAGAGTTTGAAGTGGCAATGTATCGCTCGCAATCCAATTTTCCCCGTCACCGATTCCAATGACCAATGGGGAACCATTGCGAGCACAGATGATCATGTCATGACCTTCGAAAACGACACATAGACCCCATGTGCCTCTAGCACGTTTCAGTGTTCGCCGGACTGCAGTCAAGGGCTTTGCACCATTTTCAACCTCTCGATGAATCAAATGAACCAAAGCCTCTGAATCGGTATCTGAACGAAGTTTGGTTCCTTCTTTTTCTAAGCGGTTTCGGAGTGAACGTGCATTCTCAATGATTCCATTGTGCACCAAGGCAATCTTTCCATCGACTGAGCAATGCGGATGGGCGTTTGCATCCGTCACCCCTCCATGTGTAGCCCATCGAGTGTGTGCAATACCACAGGTCCCCTTGATGTTCTTCGGGATAATTGATTCTAAATCGGCGACCTTTCCGATTCGTTTGTGTACCGTAACATCTCCATTTTTGACTGCGATTCCTGAGGAATCATAGCCACGATATTCGAGCCTACGGAGTCCTTCCACCAAGAATGGAGTCGCTTGCCGATCTCCGATATAACCAATGATGCCACACATGAAGAATCCTCACATCTTTACAGTTTCACCGCACAATGGGCACTTTACTCTCCGCGCTTTATTCGCTCGTGCGTTGAAGGTCGATTCACAAGAAGCGCAAGTCACGGGAATCTCAGGTGCTGGCAAATCAGGTAAAGGTGGTAATTCCCCTGGTGCCGGTAAAGGTGGCAACTCCCCTGGTGCCGGTAAAGGTGGAAACTCCCCAGAAGTTGGCAATTCGCCGGGCACCGGTAATGGGGGCAAACCGGATTCTTCGATTGCTTTGTGCATCTCCTCCATCACCTGTTTCATCTCCGCCTCAACTGCACGACGTTCCCGCCTTGATGTACGGGCGGAGCGATTTGAGCTAGAATCAGGATCTTCAGGTCCATCCTCAATGACAACCGCACTCACTGGTGCCGGTGATAAATCATCATCAGCAGATTCAGTTATTTCCTCTTCAGAGATTACCGAAACGATCGGAGTCACTTCAATTTCATCACCTGATTCATCAGATTCTAAATCAACCCAATTTTCATTGACAAATCCGACCTTTACATCGGAATCAGCCCTCCGCCTGCGATTCGATGTCACGACGAAGGTGACGAACAGTGAAAGGGAACAGAACGTAATCACGACTGAATTCATGAGGGCTTGGAATGTAGATTCATCTAGACTCAACCAAATACGAATCTCATCCAACAAACCATGATCCGGAGTTTCAACGGTCGGATCTTCAACCATCTTCCGAACACGTAAACCATTACTTGTCACATACGTGAAATGAAGTTCGCCTGAATCATCAGTACGCCATGCGGTCAATAGAACACCACTGCTCAGTCGATCGGATAGCCACATGTTTCCATCTCCGTCATCATTGGATAGAAGGCCATAGTGCAGTTTGGGCCCGGTTGGAGAAATCGCATCGTAGAGAATTTGTATACCACGATCTGTTTCAATAAGAGCAATATTTGACAACCCACGAGCGGGAGTTCTACTTTCAATCCCTTGAAACCATGACGGTGGAGATATTCGAGTCACCAATTCTGCATTCGCTTCGGTGCCTTCCCGCCATGCAGTGAAAATTGTTTCAGAACCATCGCTATTCTCAACCAACAGCATTTTCCCGGAAGTCGCATCATCGCCAGCAGCAATTGAGAATGCCCAGTTTTGTTCATCGATATTCCCATGTGCATAGAACATTCCTAGGCGCTCTTCACCCGTCGAATCGTCACGAAGGTTTTGGTGTAAAAGGTGGATGTCATCCTCGCCGATTTCAACTTCGATCGATGATGCTGAACGAGGATACAGATCAATATCCAAGATAGTGTTGCGATGGATTTCCCAATCATCTGCTGACAGAGGTGAATCCGTTTCAATCAGGAAGATTGTCGTGAGGTCTTGGTAGGTTCCACCCGTCACCAAATCTCGATGGAATCCCGCGATGACGACTGAATCGTCTCTTTGGTCAAGACCCAAGCCCCAATAGGTTCCCGATGAGGTGAGGAGGCCTGGCATCAAATCCTGACGTGGAGTCATTTGACAAGTTCGATCGATTGTTGTATATGATACGGTGGAGCGAATAAACGAATTCTCATCGAAATATGAGCGGGTCCATGCTACAGTCACAATTCCTTGGTAACTATTTACTGCGACATCACCAAGCCATTCCGTTTCCAATTCCAAACATGTGTACAATGATTGATCGAGTGCCATGCGATGTACGAACAATTTTGATCCTACAGAAGTGAACAATAGTGAATCCTCACCCAAACCAGCAGACGCCTCGATCTGATGTGTGGATTGGAGTGCAGGTGTCCGTGCACCTGAGAGAGTGACATAGTCTTGAACGATGACAAAATCAGCAACATTGTTGTCAGAAACAAGATCTGTTGATGTGATTATTGTTGCTCGATATGAAATTCCGCGTGCGTCTGAAATATTCCCTGCAAATGTGATTGAAGAACTCATTTGACCAAGGATGACGGTTGCATTGAATACATCATACAACTCATACCCAAATTCATTCATCATACTCAATTCAACTGAAAATGAATCCGAATCTCTGGCACCAAGATTGTCGATTCGAATCGAAATTGTGTATGGTTCATTGGGGCGTGGGACTGCAGGATTTGTGGTTACTGCACCAGGTCGAATCGCGAGGTCGACACCGTCGGGTCGCGGTTGTACTGGGAATGTGATGATGGCCGAGTTATCTGAACGGTCAGTTTCAGGAATCGCTTGACCGGGGTCTATTACAATCTCCAAATCCTGCCCACCACTCGCCATTGGATTCCAATAGAGAACAACCTCAATGACTTGACCTGGTTCGATGAGTGGAATGGTCGCTTCGCTTCGTTTTGTCCCTTCTTCCCGGAGGTGGACGACTACTTCTTCGGCGTCGGCATCTCCGTTATTTCGTATTTCTGCGCGAACTTCGAGGAACGTATTCACATAGGCCTCTTCAATAGGAACACCATATTCCTCGACAGAAATGGAGCCGAAAATTGAGAGAGCGGGGGCAGGAGGGTAATTATCAACCTCAACTGTACGACGCAATTCATCACTGATTACGCCAGAATGATCATGCCCTCGAACTGCAATACGATATGTGCCATCTTCCACTTCGGTCGTATCCCAATCGAAATCCCAAGATGCGTCGGTGTATTCACCTTGGGTGACAAGTCTTGTTTCTTCCCATTCACCCTTTCCAACGCGTATTTCAACTGATTCTGGTTCGGGTGTCAAGAAAGTACCTTCAACTTCCGTGATTCCACTTAGAGGGGCATTTCCACTCGGACTGTCGATCGAGATACTCTGTGTACCTACCATCACTTCAACCCATGCTGTCTCCGAGCATATGTCTGTGCTGTCACGTGCCCTGACTTCTATTGTCAGTTCGTCGTCATCAACCCAATCTTGAACGTAAAATATGTGTGACCAATTTGATGCGCCAAGTTCTACCCCATCTGAAAGAGTTGCTTGGGTCCAGCTAAATGCATCCCTCTTTTCACGCGGCGAAGTATGGTTTTCTTGATACCAATACCAACCATGGATCAGAACTTCTTCTATTGTTTCTCCTACTTGTTGGGGGTGTTTTGCTTCGCCACGGACCCGATATGATTCACCTTCGATTAACCAAGATCCATTCGAATGACTCTGAATGTCAACCCAATCGCCAGAACCTGTGGGAGCAGGGTCACAACCGCCATCGCCACCACCGCCACCACTTTGCCCGGTAAGATTCTCCAATATTCGTGCACCATCGACAATTCCGAAACCATACTTCTCATTCCAATTTTCATCGAAATCCGTATCATAGGCCCCACCTCTAAGTTCTGAATTATCACGAAGCAAGTCCCTGATTTCATCTAGATCTAAATCTTCATCAATACCGAGCATTATGGCAATCAGACCACTGACGTGTGGGGTTGCCATACTGGTCCCATCCATCTCTTGGTAATCGTTATCCGCCATCGGTCGAGGTTGATTTGGCAATTGGAGAGAGCCTTCTTGGTGTCGGGGGGCATTGATTCCAGA
>NTJU01000040.1 GCA_002457195.1 Marine Group II euryarchaeote MED-G33
GACCATACGAGTTTGGCCCTTGTCCTCGTTCTGATTCTTCCTTTGTTGAGTCCTTTCATGGCGGTTGAAGCAACCCAAGTTCGAGCCGAAGATTTTGGGATTATCGCCGAATTACACGATGTATTGTCAACCCGAGATGTGATGCTCGATAGCAATCAAATCGAATTGCAGGCAGAGAATTCTTTGGCACCAGTTCGCAATGGAGTACGGTCCCTCGGATCACAGGACCCCCTGACTCATATTGACACGGCTCTAGATGGATTGATCGTTGAACCGTCCAATCCCGAAGGGGTCGATCACCCCCCACCAATCGATATTTTACTCGGTGATGACGCACCCCCGGGCTTGGTCGACACCATTTGGGCAACATTGATCAATGTGACAGATTATGTGATTTGGACTGAATATCAAGCTCAGAACGATGGCCCACATCATGAGAAATTCACCGTAGTACCATTTTCGTCCTCACTACTCTCATTGTTTAGCCAGACCCCATTGATGCATGAAATTGACATTGATGGCGATGATGATCCAAGCACAAACGCCGTAGAGAATCCAGATATTCGAGTCGGTTTGACGATTGGTTTTTCTCCAACAGCCGGTGAAGGTTGGGGTTTGATGGGCAGTCCTCCTACGCAATTGTGGATTGAACCAACCATTGAATATCGGGTAGAAGTCATCAATCCATCAGATCAAATATGGAGCGTGATGGAAACTCTCGAGGTCACATTGCTGAAGCCATTCGCTTACGGGATTAATCCAACTGCCTCAGGAGAATCTTACGTTTGGTTGATTGATTCTCATTTCACAGTTCCACCCACTGATTGGGCCTTGCAGGTTGGTTTTGAGCGGTTTTGGTTCGACCTATCAGCAGCGGGAACCGAGGTGATTTCAGCGCTCGTGTTGCTCGCTTCTGGTTTCGGCTCTGGAACACCGAATGTGGATGATAGCGGGATTACAATTGCTGCTCTTTCGACACCGATTTCAATTCAAATCGACAATGGAGGGCAGACGCAATGCCCCTCCCACTACGAGCCCAACTGGTATCATCTGAACGCTTCATGGCAGCACGATTGTAGAATCGGTGTTGGGTTTGGTTATGGTCACTTTTCACCTGTAGAAAACAACCAGAGAGACATCTGGGAACTGTCCTATATCGAACTCGGAGTCCACCCCGAGTCGTCGAGTTATGTTTTGCCATCGATTGTCGATTTGACAATTCGTACCGATGGTGTACTTCCAACAGGTTCTGGAGCCGTTGGTGAAGATGGTCTTACAACCATCGAATATTATGCCGATGAACGCGCAGATCTCTGGTTGCATTTCCATGAAAATAGAAGCTCTTACAGAGAGAGCGCCTCCGAACCATATGGGAACGTTACTGAAACACTTGCATGGCTCCGTGGCATGCCATCTGGGACCATGTCTCCAACCGAAATTGAGCGTTGTTTCCAAGTGTTGGGAAGCGCTTCGCAGCCAGAACTTCCGGGTCAGATTCCGAATCGTCTTTCATTCATCCTTGGAATCAAAAACTTCTCTCGTGATTCAACACCTAATGTCAATGACCCAACACTTCCAATTGACCCACAAAATCCTCCGAATACCTTGGTGATGATTCGGTCGACACAACCTCTGACATCACTGGATTATGTTTCATGGTTCCAGCGTGAAGGCGTAGAAACCGATCATCGAAAGACCCAGATGTATGCTGAAGATTTGCCCACTGGGCTGTTGCTTTACGGCGATTTCTGGCTAGGTGGTAGCGAAGAACAAGAGGTGGGTACATTTGATGATAATCTAGATATTTTGTCTCAGATTCTTGACTCAACCATTCTCGTCGTTGTCGATATCTTTGTGGATATATCCAATATTATCAACAGTATTCCCAATGCCCTTGTCGATGTCATTAGTGGCAGTACGGGTAGTGCAACCCAAGGTACTGCGATACATTTGGAGATGCTAACTGACTTTGAGGTAGGCCGTGAAACCATGCCAATCGGTGTCCTAAAATTGATTATGGGTTCTACCGATATTCCCACGGCCTATGGTCCTCATTTGATATTGGCTGATGACAAAAGTACGGAATTTGTACAAGGTCGTAGTGGCCAAGTTGACAAACTCGTCCCAATCTCCATGAGTTTACACCATGAAGGGTTACATACGCTGCATATTGTCGACGATAATCAGACACAATCTCAACAAATTTCGATGGGAGCGGTTGGTGGCGACCCTCTCCGCATCCTATTCCTAGAACATGAAGATGATGAGTTTGGAAACATCGATCTTTTGGATAGTGACTTCCAGTATGTCCTCATATCAGATCACCCAGCATCTCTCGATGTTAGTGTCTCAGAAAGTGAACTTACATTCACATCAGATCGCGATATTGCTGAGGTTGTGTATGCTGGACGCGAAGGTATTCAGAGGCAGGTATTGGACATCGATATACTCCCTGGTAACTTCACCATGGCCATCGGTGATGACGTATCTTGGATCTCTGAATCACCAATCGGCTCCATCTCTTTGATGATCTCAAATGCAACCGATCCAAAAACAATGGATGGGGATCACTTCCTGTTCATGCAAAATCAAGACTTGAGTGAGGCCACACTTTCCACTCGTGTACACGGTATTACTGAAGTTGGCTTCCTCGGTGCTGAGATGCCTGGGGTTCCCGGTGCGGCAGGGCGTGGTACAGGATTCCTCGTTGGTCCTGGTGATTCAACTTTCCAAGCGGTCATCATGGATCAAACCACACATGATTCACCGGCTGATGGCCTGACTGCACACGTGCTTCTTGACCCTCTACCCTCAAACCTTGCATTCGAAGTGCCGCAAGGAGGTGTTGGTGAAGCAAGTGCTCTGGAAGTCCCTCAATTTACAACCGATGAAGGGCTTGCTGGAATCGCATTCTTCCTAGCAGGATTCACCGATTTCGGACAAAGTGTCAATGGGATGCTTGGAGAATTGGTGACCAGTGTAACCGGGGGGGCTATCGATGATCAGCGCTCAGACTTTTCATTTGGTATCGAATTGGATGCCGACCAAGAATTTGATCTAATCGTCGATGCAAAACAAGGGAGGATGCCTCTCGACGAACCAGAGTGGCTGCATGGTATTTCGATGGAAGCAGGCCTTGCTGAAGACAATCACACATCCTTCCACTCGCGGGTTTGGTTGCCGGGCTTGGCGCCATCCATAGACCTTTCAATCGACTACCAAAACCTCAGTGTGACAGATCGCTGGGACATCGACATCGAATTGACGGGATGGTTACCGGCAAATCCCGAGTTCATGGTTGAGATTAACAATTACAACGGTCGAGATTTGCATTTGATGTTACTTGGATTTGAGCCAGGGCAATCTACTGATCTCAAGATTGAATCTCAAATCACTACCGATTACAGACCCGTGGTTCCACAGTTGTCTATTTTCAGTAATTATGAGATGAGTACAGACTTAGATGCGATTCATGCAACCTTGCTCGACCGAACTCAATCTACGCGATACGAATTGCTCTTGCAAGGAATCCCTGAACAACTCGACATGACCGCATCGTTGGGTTCCACGGTTTCCGTTGGCATGGAAGCCGGAGAATCAGCTTCGGGATTATCAATCGACTCGTTAATGCTACAGATGAACCGCTTCACGGCAGGGAAATGGTGGCCTGCGACAGTGTTCTTACATGAGTTGCCTCGTCAAATGAATCTCTCTACGGCGCCCTCAGTTGTATTTGATATCACAAAACCTGTCTCATTCCAAGGGATGTCAACACTGGTCTTCTCGTCTTCTGGACCGGGAATGGATCTGTTCATTTCTACCACCGGTCGAGCGGTTGAAGTTCGAGGTGACAGCCTATTGCTAGCTGAGAATTTAGCCAGTCACATGAGCATTGAACCCACTTCAGAATTTGGTTTGAGAGTGACCAGCAGCGGCGCCGGAATTGAACGCCTCTATCTTCGTCAAAACGATGTCCCTGCTCAACCCGGTGTGTGGCTAGAACAACTTGAGGCTGCAGGTGAGAATCTCAAGAGTGCGACAATTACGATCAATTATGTGGGGGCCTATCCAATTTTCAAGATTGATGATGTTCGAGGTGGACGAATCATTGCCAATGCCAGAGCAACCGCCGATGTTGCTGGCACTACGTTCGATGGTCGTGCTGTTCTTATCGATGCTCAGGTGACAGGAGGCATTCCAACCGGTACGACAATCGGAGTCAATGGCCTCGCTTCGGATCTTTCAATTCTCAATTTAATGGGCTTCAAAGGGGATACTACTCACTATCTTTTACCTGAACCATTGACCACAGCAATTGTCACGGGAGTGGTCACAATAACGGGGTGATTTCATGGCGAAGAAGAACGAAGAAATCGAAGGGATGTTCACCCTGGTCGGTGACCCTGAAAACCCCGATTTAGAAGCCGCTAATCCGGGTAAAAATAGCCTTACTGATCGGATTAAGAGGATGAAGAAGAAGATAATCAAAGACGATTTCGAGCCTACAGACGAACAACGGGAATTGGCAGAACAAGCCTATGCTAAGGCACAGGGTGTTGCCGACTTGGTCACCCCGACTCGTGTTGTTCTCGCTTCTGTGTTCATGGCCGCCTTGATGTTCAGCGTTTTTGCTCTCGGATTTTGGGTTGTTCCAAGAGACGCAGTCGATGTTGAAGTGGTCTACAAACAAGGAGGTCCAGGCCATGTCGTTCTCATACAAGTCCACAACTTTGGCAGCCGTCCCATCGCCAACGTGGAAGTCGATGCCTCATTTTCCAATGCAGAAGGTGAGATCCTGAATTCTACACAATTTGGCCCAATTTCACTACTGGCCCACACTTCAATTGCTGGGGACGAACTTGAATTGATTGTTACAGGAGAATCAATTTGGGAATTATATTACATTGAAATTACATTGGATTACGACAACTATGATGGTGCCGTATCGAAGCAATCTTGGATCATTGAAGTTGGAGAATACACATTTCAAACCCACACGCTCGATGCTGAGCGTCAATGGTTCTGAACGACACCATAGGTGTCGTCATGAGCAGGGAAGATAGAAAGCGGTCTCGGTAGCCCCCATCTCCGGGGAGACGGATGCGAGAGCGAACAGTCATCTGCATTCTCACGATTTTGCTGCTCTCTATTGCCACACCTTTCTCCTCCCCTTTGGAACCAGTTCCCGAGGTTGTGGAAGAGGGGGCATCCGGCATTGAACGCATTGTCATCACCCCTGATCCAGACAGCATTGGAAGTGCTCATCCCTCTGCGAGTTGGGATGGCGAAGAACAAATTCGTGAAACTACTGCTGATACACACATTGGCCGATTCACAGTCAATGGCTTAGAATCCAATCTCGAGGTTCCTGAGGTACTGACAACCATTCGAACAGACATTGCTCTTGTTCTCATCGAAGGGGAGGTCGGGCTGTGGCAAGGTCGAGTGGCTCTCACCGAATTGCCAGGCATCGAAGTTCGTGCTCACATCCCCCCCTCAGGATTTTTGATTCAAGGACACCCTGAAGCCATTGCAGCCGCCTCCAATTTGGAAATCGTTGCCAACGTTCACCCATTGCCATTGGCTTTCATGGTCGACAGTCATGTTAGCGATCTACTTCTGGAAGCATCTGAACTGTCTGTAGATTCAACCTTATCCACCGCTGTGCAGCTGTCTGGTTGGCGGCTCGCGGATTTGAGTACTCCACAAGATCACGTCAGGTTGCCAGGTTTGATGGGTGATTTGGACCGTACTGCGGTATCATACTTGACCTCACATCGTCCGATTGATACCGGCCGCCATCATGGAATTCTTTCCCTAGAAGACATTGCCACAGTAGCCGCTGAGCCCGCACTATCATGGCTCAGTCTTGAACCGGTATTCAGCATCGATAACAACGTGGCAATCGGACACATGAGGGCGGACGATGTTTCCAATTATTTCGTGGTCGGTTTGAATGGTAGTGGCCACACAGTTACTGTAGCTGATTCTGGAATCGATCGTGACCATGGGGATTTCGATGGTCGAATTCAGCACGTCGAATCCGTCATTTGGGGGGACACCTCAACTGAAGACGAACATTCTGGCCACGGGACACACGTTGCTTGCACCGTACTTGGAAATGGAAGCCGGGGCGGGTATGCAGGTGTCGCACCACAAGCAACACTTCGCTTCCAAGCGATGGAGGATGACAGTTCAGGTAACTTTGGAGGGGTGAGCATGGACACACTCATCCGCAAAGGATACGAAGGAAATTCGTATATCCACACAAATTCATGGGGCACATCGGGTTACTACGGTGAATATACCACCAGTAGTGAAGATGCGGACAGTCGTACAAGCCAATATGATCAATTCTGGTCTTACAATGGAATGTTGGTTTTGGTATCTGCTGGAAATGACGGCCCTGATTCAGATACGATTACACCACCTGCAACCGCGAAAAATGTAGTCGCGGTCGGTAATCATCACAATCGTGGCGGTGGTGCTCCTAGCGCATTGGCGGATGGAAGCAGTCGTGGTCCAACCGATGATGGACGGATCAAACCAGATGTAACCGCCCCTGGTTCATGGGTCCGTTCCTGTCGCAGTCAAGATGCAGGCGATACCTCAGGTTCAACTTGGACCAGTCAATGGTATCTCGAGTACAGTGGCACCTCAATGGCTGCACCCAATGCTGCTGGGGCATCCGTACTCATCCGTGAATATCTGATGGAAGTGGCCGGTCGACCATCGCCCCAAGGTGCTCTAATCAAAGGAATGCTAATTCTTGGTGCAGAAGACACAGGATCGCGCGATATCCCGAATATGGATGAGGGATGGGGCCGTGTCAATCTGGCCAATTCGCTCATTCCAGGCTCGGATACAGGTGTTTGGGTTGATGATCGTAATACGATACGAAGTGGGCAAACCCGAGAATATGAATTCAATTTGAGTCGCGGAAATACTCCATTCAAAGCAGTCCTCACGTGGTCGGATTATCCAGGAAGCACTTGGGCCACAACCCAATTGCAAAATAATCTCGATATGGTCATCACAGCACCTGATGGAACCATCTACAAAGGCAATGATTTTGCCAATGGTCGTTCGACTACCGGTGGCGATGCAGATGCTGTCAATAATGTAGAAGTCGTTCTAATCGATCAAGCATCAGCGGGTGTTTGGACCGTTCGTATTACCGATGTTGCCCATGGTGGTCAGCGTAGTGATCAACCCTTCGCACTCGCAGTCCGTGGAGCGGGGGTCAATGACTTGAGGAGCGATCCATTACCCATTCCAGCTACTTTCCAATTGTCGACTGCCATTCCTCAAGTGAATGAAGAGTGCCAAATTTCGATTCAAATCGAAAATCAAGGTGGTGGAAGTGCAGATGGACTACAGATTGAGGCGATTGCTGGAACACAGAATCTCGGTGATGTTCAAGTTGATTTAGGACCGGGGATGATTCGATGGGTGACATGGGATTGGACCCCGATTAACGAGGGTTCGCAAGCGATTACCATTCGAATTGACCCAGACAGTCTAGAGGAAGAAATCGACGAAGATAACAACCTCTTCGAAATATCCGTTGCAGTCAGCGCACCCGGTGTGCGGGTCTCTACCCCTGAAACCATACTCGAAATTAATCAGGTTAGCCAAACTAGCACCGTTTGGAATCTTCAAATTCGCAACACGGCACTTCTCGCAACCAATGCGTCGATCAGCGCATCAACAGCAATGCGAGTGAACAATGGTCAGATGATGACAGGATGGTTCACATCATTTACGCAGAACAGTTTCGCGCTAGATGGTTCCGAATCAGCATCGGTCGGTTTCACGCTTGTTCACGATGAATCACCCGCTCCGGGTCTCTATCAACTGACCATTACTGCTCGAGATGATGACAATGACATCGACTTCCCCCTGACTCTAACCCTCAACGTACCAATTCTACCTGGCGTTTCTTTCCAAGCACCTTTCTCAACATTGCAGGTTCACCCTGCAATACCAACATCGTTTGATATCGACGTCAGAAATGATGGAAATGGTCAACAAGGATACAATTTGTTCATCGAATCACCAATCGGTTGGTGGGTTGGGTTGGATAGTTTAGGGTCTTCAATCGGCGCTGCCTCCGGTTCAACCGGGGCCATCCCAGTTGATGGTGCACGAACCGTCGATTTGACAATCACACCCCAATTGGGTGTACCTCCATCTCCTGGTCAGACACTTGAGGCTGTATTGCGTGTCACATCACAAGTTGATCCAACCAAGTCTTGGTCCTATGATCTCCAGATGGAAGTCCTCGAATATGACTCGGCATACATTGAATTCGAATCGTCTCAGAGTGTATTGCGTCCCGATTCAACTGTATATCTCCAATATACGATTTCAAACCAAGGAAATACTGAATTGACACTCTACCCCAACGTCGATAATCGACCCGGAGGATGGTCTGTAATCGCTGGTTCCAATGCGATCACAATCCCTGCGGGTGAATCAGCATCATACATGCTCGGACTCGAGGGCAATGGTTTGGCGGTGGGTGGTCCGTTGACACTTCACCTGACAACTCAAGATGGCTATCGAATTTCTTGGGAGGGTCAATTGGATGTTGTCGAAGAAGCCAAACCTGTATTGACCTTGACAGGCTTTACCAATTCACAGGGTGATGAAATTTTACAAATCCCAACAGGGGCGCCTGGATTCATCGGTCATTGGCTCATTTTCAATGATGGTAGTTCAGATTGGACTCCCAGTTTGAGTATGGATTTACCCGACTCGACATGGGAAGGTATCTGCGATCCGGTAGGGATTGTTTCAGCGGGTGGTTCGGTCGAAGCAAATTGCATTGTCATCGCACCCAATTTCGCGATGGCAGGTTGGCAACCTGAAATCGGTTTGACCATCAATGCAGATGGCATCGAACGTTCAGCGAGTGCTTACATCGCAGTGGATGCGAATCCGAGTGTGGTTTGGTCGACCCTTTCAATGGACGAATCGATGGAAGGGCAATCTTCTCTCATTCACTTGGAAATTGTAAACACTGGAAATACAGTCATTCAAGAGAGATTACTCATCGATTCACCCAAGGGTTGTTCTGCGGAAGTCGACGGTACAGACATGATTGATTTGGCCATTGGAGAATCGCAGAGCATTCGAATAAGAATCTCACCCAATTCACCTGGTGATGTTACGATTGGCCTTGAGTTTGAAGCCTCAAGTATTCCAGGTTCTACCCATTCAACATCAGTCGATGTATTGGTTGATCCATCGCGTAGTTCCGGTAGTGGAACAGGGACAACATTGGCTGTGGTAGGTCTTCTGATTTTCATCGTTGTAGGACTGGTTGTCGCTGGCCTTCTTGTCGTACGGTTGCGGGAAAGCAACAAACCTCCATTGATGTCCCCCCCCTCTCCAGCAGCATTCACTGGGAGTACAGCCGTAAATGCTCCAAAATCGGTGCCTGGTGTCGTTTGCTGGGGGTGCAATAAACCGATTGAAGGAACACGCCGTGCCTGCCCCAGTTGTGGTGCCCGGTACCACGAATCTGGATATGTTTGCAGCGCATCATCATTGGCGGTCTGTCGCAATTGCCAAGCCGATGTTAGTACCTTTGTTGAGGAGGTGGGTTCCTGAACCGTCAAGCAGGCGCCCTTTTGAGGGAGTTATCCCGTCGCCGTCTCATGCGTACACCCGCGCGCGGCCGCACTGTCAGCGTCGTTGCACTACTTTTGCTCGTCATGATGAGCCCGTATGCTAGCGCTGAAGCAGCCGTTTCACTGACTGCGGATTCATCCTCAAAGGAAGCATCTCCAGGCAATCCTGCTGAATATACAATCACTGTTCGAAATACTGGTGATGAAGACATCACCGTTCAATTGGCTACGAGTCAGGAGGCAGGCGGATGTCAGGGCTATACCAGTACAATTGAACAAGTATCTGGGGTGATTTCCCCCAACTCGAATGAACAGGTCACACTGACTGTTAACATCACTGAAGACTCAAGTGAAACAACTGCAGATGATTGTGAGACCCTGGTCACAGCAACGGCTTCTCCAGCCGAACCGGGGACGCCGGGTGCACCTGCCCAATCCGATGTCACAGTAACAACGACAAAGGGCGAGGGTTCGGGGAATGCAGCTCAAGGCGTCGAACTGTCCTCGAATCAAGCAACCAAGAATTACAATGGTGACGATGAAGAGGTAGAGTGGGAAATCGTTGTCAAGAATACAGGACAAACCCAAGAGACAATTACCATTGAGATGGATGATTCTTCAAGTTGCCGTTCCGATGGATTAGAGGCTTCGGTAGATCCAGCTCAAGTTCAACTTAATGCTGATGATGAAGAGACGATTACAGTCACCGTTTCAGTCCCTGATGGTGAACAGACCGAAGCAGGTTCACATTGTTTCATCACTCGTGCTACGGTCACGGCTCCGGCCCCACCACCTGGTACCGATGCTGCACAGGACAACCTCTCTGTCACACTGAATATCCCTGAACTTCACGAATGTGAAGCAGCCCTTTCCACATCATCAATGACCATTGCACCGGGTGCGTCCCAATCTGCGAATTTCATCCTCTCGAATGCTGGTAACAGCGATTGGACAGTTGGTTTTGGGAAATCTGGTTCCAAGGCCAATTGGGTCACACCGGATGTCAGTCAGAGAAACTTACCTTATGACAATGGAAATGGACAAACTACATTTTCATTTGACGTGACTCCGGATGACAGTATCCAAGCAGGTCAAACAGAAACCATCGAAATCCGGGCTCTTGATGGTAACAGTCCACGTTGTGCTGCCACAATCTCCATCACAGTTGGCCAATCATATGGTGGCGGTGCATCTCTATCGTCGAATTATCTGAACAATGTTGAACCAGGTACATCTCAGAATACGGGCATGTCGATTACCAACCAAGGGAATGGCGTAGACACCTTTGCAATTGGTCATAGTCCGGTTCCAAGTGGGTGGACAGTGACCTTAAGCGATTCCAGCATATCGTTGCCAGGGAAGCACGATAGCGGAAATCAACAGAGTATTACAGTAGAGGTATTTGTACCTCTGGATGCTCTTGCAGATGATACAATCACCATCACGTTCACAGTAACCAGTGGTGGTGATTCCTCGGTTGAAATCTCTGATACGTTGGAAGTATCCGTCGCCGAACGACATGAGGTGACTGGCAACGTATTATCCACTGACCAAACAGGTCGAAGCGATCAATCGATTGACTTCCCATTGACCATTCAAAACAATGGGAACGTACAGGATTCATTCCGTTTGCGTGCCTGTGATCCAAATCAGCCAGGTTCTTGCGCATCTCCATCATGGCAATCAATTTATGTCGATGATTCAGGCAATGAAATCACCCAAATCTCTCTTGGAGCAGGCGAATCTGAACAGGTTTTCTTGCGAGTACAAATTCAGAGTGAAGATGAAGGAGACTATCTCCAAGTACAGGTGAAAGTGAATATTGTCTCGGCTCCCTCGAACGAGTTCACGTCGACCGTCACCGCACGCGTCTCAAACTATGATTATCTGATGCAACTGATTTTGGCTGAGCCACAAGGTGCTCCAGACTCAATGAGTGTCACACTACCTCCGGGTGGTCAGGCAACAATCCCACTACTCTTCAGCGATATCGGCACATCGCCATATGTGGAGCAAGCCATCTTTACAATCGAAGGAATGGATTCGACTATTTCCACCAGCTTAACTTCGGATGCAGAAGAACTAGCCCCTGGTGTATTCACGTTACCCGATGATTCGGTTCTCTATTATGCGAACTTAACTCTCAGTGTAATGGGCGAAGATCAAAACCTCAACGGTGAGGCTGGAGTGGTCCGGGTTTGTGCTGCATCAATGCGCAACGCGGCTGTCCCTTCCTGCATTGACATCGTCGTATCGATTGCAACAGTACATGACATCGACGTAGATATTGAGGGTGGAGCAGTCCAAAACACGACACATCCTGGTTTCACCGATTTCCTAGTGACTGTAACGAACAGCGGGAACATCGCCGAACAAATTGAAATCACATCCACTGAAGGCTTGCGTGGTTGGACCATCGATATTGAACAGACAGATCTCTTGCTAGAGCCAGACGAATCAGAAACGATTCGTGTTCGGGTGAAGCCGCCTGTGCAAATGATGGTTGAAGACGAATTCGAGTTCACACTGATTGTCACCCCTGAGAGTGCACCTGTTGCAGCACAACCGGTTGACTTGACTGTAAAGGCCACTCTGGACGACAGTGTATTCGGCTTTTCTTCAGAGACCTGGAACACCGTCACTTGGTCTATTTTAGGAGTTCTTGGCGTGATGATTTTGTTCACAATCTGGCGCAACCGTCGTCGTAGTATTGGACTCTGAGTCTCCCCTCTCGGCCGAAGTCTCGCTGGATATGCTTATGATGCCTCTTTGAGTCGAGAGAATCAAGGAACCCTACGGGTTCCCTTGAGGCTTCGCAATGTCCTCTGTTTCGGCAGCATATCTTTCACTGGCTTTGATGACCATTGTAGGTATTGGGTTTCCATTCGGAGGCTTCCTCCTTTCGCGCTTTTTGAGACCGATGCCTGACCCAAACGATCCGACAAAACTTCGCAGTTTTCTACTCAAAGGTTACGAATCTGACCAATCATTGTATGTTCGTCGTTTGAGTACTTACGAATGTGGCGCTGACCCTGTTGGAGATGCAATGATTGACTTCCATTTCCAATATTATTGGTATGCGATTATTTTCCTTGTCTTCGATATTGCATTCATGTTCCTTGCATTTGGCGGGGTTGTCGCAATGAATGCTGACCACACAGCTGCTGTAGGGGCAAGCGGTGGAATTGAAGCTGCAACGGGGTCCTTGGTGACACTCTCAGTATTCTTGGGTCTCATGGGCCTTGGCGTTTGGTATGTATTCCGAAAGCGAGGACGAATCTACATTTGAGGTGATTTTAATGGATGACGGACAGAATTACACAACGTTCAGCAGCCGGGGCCTCCTCGATATGATTGGAGATCTCAACGACAAAGCACTGGAAGCATCTCGAATGAAGGATTTCATCGGCGTTCTTGGTGGCCGATTTTTGAATTGGGCTCAGCGAAAGTCATTGTTCCCACTGCACTTGGGCATCAAGTGCTGTGCTCTTGAGATGGCGGCAGCAGGCGCCCCTCGTTTTGATGCCGAAAGTTTCGGTGTCGTATTCAGAAGCAGTCCGCGCCAATGTGATGTATTGTTGGTAAACGGCCCAATTTCAAAGAAATTCGCCGACCCAATCGTTCGGTTGTGGGAGCAGATGCCTGAACCAAAGTGGTGTATCGCAATGGGCGAATGCGCTATTTCAGGAGGGCCCTATTACCAGTCTTACAACATTCTCGAAGGGGTGGACACAGTCATCCCAGTCGACGTTTACATTCCAGGCTGCCCACCACGCCCAGAAGCCCTAATCGATGGCTTCGGGAAGTTGCGTGAGAAAATTATCCGCATCGGCGCAGTGCCGAGTGGGGAGACTGAAGCCCGTGGCGCACCGATTATCGTCGCTGATGACTGAGGGGATACTATGGGTAACGAAGTCAGTGCCAAACAGATTCTTTCTGCCGCGGAAGAAATCGTCAAGGACGTTGCAGATTTCGGTGATGCTGTCCAAGCTGAAGTCCGAAACCACACAGGCGGGCGTCGAAAGAATCCATACGTATTCATTGAAGTCACTGCTAGCAAATGGCGTGAACTAGCGCTTTGGTTGAAGAAGAGTAAGAACGTCGATTACTGTTCGATGGTGACTGGAATCCACTGGCCGGAAAAAGCGGACGCAACTTGGCAGGTCGTCGTGCACCTATTGCGAACCGGTGTCGTAAATCCACCAGTCACCAACAAGCGAGTTCACGAGATCAAGGTGGACATTGATGGCCTATCTGGAAATTCAGTTCCAATGGAATTCGAGATTTCAATGTCGATCCCTGACACTCGCGAACCCAGCGTTCCAAGCGTAGCAGACATTTGGGTTGGTGCTGATTGGAATGAAAAGGAAACATGGGATTTGGTCGGCATTAATTTCGATGGCCATGTTGGCATGCGACGTGTTCTGCTACCCCATGATTCTCCTACTGGATACCACCCACTCCAAAAGCAGCACAAGCTGCGTTACCACGATTTCAATGAAATGTATGATGACCCTCAGGGCTTTGGAAGAAAGCCCGAAGATTCTGGGAGGGTGAAGTAATGGCAGAAATGTGGATTTCAATGGGTCCTCAGCACCCGATGACACATGGTCTGTGGACACTCAAAGTGAAGATTGATGGTGAGACTGTAGTCGATACTGAACCAGATCTTGGTTACATCCATCGTGGCGTTGAGAAGATTTGTGAGGCTCGCGACTTCACTCAAATTACAACCTATTGTGACCGCCTTTGCTATGCGAGTGCAAACACCTGGTCACATGCTTACATCTACGCCGCTGAGGACCTTCTCGAGGTCGAAGTTCCCGAGCGTGCAGAATACATCCGAATGGTCGCTGTTGAATTGCAGCGAATCGCCAGTCACCTGATGTGGTTGGGTGCTTACTGCCCGGACGTTGGAAACTTGACTGGTTTGGTTTGGTGTCTACGTGAGCGTGAGATGATGATGGATTTGCTACAGGAACTTGGTGGTTCCCGAATGCATTACAATTTCCCGCGTGTCGGCGGTGTCAAGCGCGATTTACCCATCGGTTTTGCACTTCGCTGCCGAGCAAAACTCAAACTATTCCTCGATCGTATCCAAGAATACGAAGCACTTCTCGATGAGAGTACAATTTTCCTTGTCCGAACACAAGGTGTTGGGTATGCA
>NTJU01000041.1 GCA_002457195.1 Marine Group II euryarchaeote MED-G33
GATTATATGCTTGATATGCAGGGGGGGCTAATATGAAGTTCCACATCTCTGGAAAAATCGGTGTTCCTGTTGGAATTGTAATACTTATTGTTGGAGGAATCGTCTTTGCATCTGCATTCGGACACTTTGAAGAATCAGAAGACCCTTCAAATTGGATGAGTGAACCAAGTTCTGAGATTATCAAGGAATTCATTGATGAGGATGAGGATGGCTCTGCTGGATGGTACATCATGATTCAAGGTGATTATTTGGCTGATGAAAATAATGACAATGTGACCGATGCTTGTGAAGGCCTCAATCTGACCATTACTGATTCAAGTGGGAACGATGTCATGGAATCGGCTGGAACGGTTTACTGTGAAATGGATGAAAAATATCACATGGTAACCGCCCTCGATAAAGAACATGTCAATCAGGAGCGGCATTCACAATCTGATGATGACGAGAGCTATGAGGAATGGATCATTGTTGGTATCTTTTGCGATACAGATGACGATGCCGGAATGAACGGATATTACGAAACCAGCCGGAACGAAGATGGCGAAGAAAGCGAAAAATTGGTTCAAACTGGTGAGTATGATCGCTGTAGAATTGGTGAAGAATACACTATTTCAAACCAAAATTCTTCCACAGAGATGGTTTTGTTTGATCGTGGTGCGCAAGCTGTAAAGGAAGGTGAAGGAATCTTTGCCTTGTGTTGTGGGATTTGCTGGATTATCTGCTCTCTTGCAATAATTGTGACGACTGTGATTTCCGGATTCGCAATGAATCCTGGTAACTCTGCGTTTACAACGATGGAATTGGGTGGTGCAAGCCCAGTTCCAGTCTCTGGAGATGGGACAGCAGTACCTGGAACCACTTCGGGCGCTGTCTTTGGCGCCGGGCCCGCGGCTGAACCAGCCACTGAACCAATGCCGGTACCTCTTGCACAAGAAAGCGATGATGGACCCGTTGAATCTTCTGCGGACGCCTTGAAGAAACAATTCCTCGCTGCTGCAGATAAAATCACTGAATCAGAAGAACCTGAGAAGGAATGATTCAGGCTGCTTCGTAGATGCCGAATCCCGAAAGGGGTGGTGTGTATACATGGAGATTGATGAGATCGCCCTCTGTATCGTTGGAAATACGATGAATGTCGGGTTCATCTGCAGCACAGACTTCACCCGGTGCGTAATCACGAACGGCTGAAGGCACTGCAAGTCCATTCTCATCGGTTTCGTAGATGGTCTCAGTCGACGTCCCTTCTACGATCAAGAAGGCACAATCCGAGCCGACATGATCGTGAATAGGGGTGGTTTGGCCAGCACGCCAAGTGATGGCAACCATCTCGTAATGCTCGGTCTTCTTGATGATATTGCGCTGATAACCATCATTTTCAGTGTAGACAATATGTTCCTTGAGAGCTTCAAGATTCAACGGCATGGACTCCAATCGTGAACCCAAGTCGGAGAGGCCAGGGCGATCATTGAGTGAATCCAACCATTCAATCATGTCTGCTACGCCCTTGCAGCAAGCGATCAGGTGGTCACGATTCTCATCGCTTAGAGTGACGACCGCGACCATGTATTGCGGAAGGTGCGGGAGGACATAGAGTTGACCGCCCGAAGTTACTGTGTCAAAATACGATGGAAATGGTGTACTCCGGCCTCTTTTGTGGGCGAATATCGGCCGCGTTCATAGGCGACAGAAGAGACGCCTTTCTGGCATCCTTCGACAATGAATTGGTCCTCCGCCTCGACCTTGTCGAGGTCACCACCAGCACCCTGACCAAGCATCGAAGCATCGCCAACAAATCCGTGATAGACGATGCGAGTCTTGTCGGCTGTCTCGGGAATGACAAGATTGATTGAAAGTCCCCACGGATAGAAATTGAGCATTAATCCCGGGTAGAGCCAGAAGTAGTAGGCGGCGATGTTCTGACCGTAATCGGGGTGACCTTCTGGAAGATCAAAGGAGGGTTCGCCTTCATTGGCGATTCCAATTTGCAATACGCCACCATCAAACAGTTCGGTGCTGTAAGCATCGTAATCGAGGACATCATGTAAATCACCATGCACAAATGGAATGTGGAAGCCCTCGAGATAATTGTCCACATACAGAGCCCAGTTGGAGTCGATGGTATATTCTCGATGACGACTGAGGTCGGGCGTGAAGTCAGCGACTGGGAGCCATCCAACCCTTTCCTCGACCGCTGAGATGAATGACTCAAAATCGGTGGCTGAAATGGTATTGAATAGCAAACCCTTCCATTCTGAGAGTGGGAAGTTACGGAGGTCATCATCAGGGGTTGGGAAGTTCTCAACCTGATCGAATTCAGGCATACTTCGAAACTGCCCGTCTAAACTGAAGATTCGCCCATGATATGGACACTGGAGTCGCTTTGCATCCGATTCCTCGGTGCACACCAGCATCCCACGGTGGGTGCAGACGTTGGATATACAGTGAATCTCTCCATCCACCTGTGTAAGTAGCATCGGTTCCCGGAGGGAGTTGTCGATGGGTTGTGCAGCTGAGAGTTGGTTGCGGTGGCTCGCGAAATGCCAATTTTCTCCAAATGAAGAAATGATGGAATTGAAGGTTTCCAAATCCGTGTAAAAACGCGAGGGGAGGGTTTCAGCCTTGCGAATATCGGGGTCAATAATTGTCATGTAATCGCCTCAAACATCGAGGTCTCCACGAACGAATTTGATGTATCGCTGCTCTTCATTATCCTCAAATGGATGAAGGCCGATGTTCTGTTGGTATGCGATGCCAACCCAACTTCCATCGGGGCTGAACACACTCTCAAAGAAGTCGTGGAGAGCGTGTACGTCGCCGTTGTCTTCCTCGTATTGTGTCACGGTGTGAAGCACTTCGGGTGTGCCATCAGGATTCATGGCTGCAATTTCAAATTGGAATGTATCATTCTCATGAGGTTCTCGCAGAGCACCGGAATAGAGATACCACTCTTGACCCGCTACATATTGCCCCTCAGCAGTATTGTTGAATGGAATTCCATAGAAGCTGACCAGCGTTACGTTATCCTCGCTGATACTCACGAAAGGATACATTGTGATTCCCTCCCAATCAGTCGGGGTGATTTCCCAAGATTCCCATGTCACTCCACGATCATATGACATGGCGAGGCGGATGTCCCACGGTCCTGTTGGTCCATCTGGACAATCAGCCCAAACCACGGCTACAGTTCCTTGACCATTGGTTTCAACCAGCGGATAACCCTCGGGGGGATTTCCATTCCGTGGCCCCACATCGATTGGCTCTGACCACGTCAGACCCGTATCGTCCGATATTCGAACATGCACGTATCCCGTATTGCTGTCTTGATTTTCTTGGGCGATGAACACATAGTCACCCGTTCGCTCTGGAGCGATTGTGGACCAGCCACCAGGCATTGCATAGCATTGGGACCATTGTTGGCCACCATCATCACTCCGGTAATACCAGTATCTTCCTTGCCCATTTTCACAGGCGGGGACTGAAACGCCACTGTTTCCAAGATAATGCACGATGCCGTTGTTTTGAGCTTGAATCCATGGTCGGTCATCACCTGCCATTGTCGTCTGGCGATCACACAAATCACTCTCCAATGTTTGGCCACCGTCGCTCAAGATGTGAATCCAATTGTCCTCCAAGTAGGTGTCGAGATAGTAGATTCGATCCATGGCATCGACAGCGATGTCTCCTTCGTCACCATGACATGCTGAGCCAGAACCTCCACCCGTAAATCCACCCTCAATGAAAGTTCCAGGAGTGGGGTCGAATCCAGCACCTGGTCCCCAAGTTGTACCATTGTCATTCGAAATCCAAAACCAAGAGGCGAGGTAGTCCCAACTGGTCATGTACCCATCGATACAAGCGCCATCTGGAGTGATGTGTGGCTGTAAATCAATTGGGTTGGCAACGCCACCATCTGGGGATGACCAACGCAAATCCTTGTGAGCCGTAATGAACATGTTACCATGCCCATCAATCGCTAGACTGGGTTCGTATCCTATGCCATATTCTGGGAGATCTTGGCCATTGGTTGGATCAATGCATTCTGGATCCCTGGGCATGAAGATGCTATCGCCCCAGGAAATCTCAACAGGGGAGCCAGGACTTGTGCCTGTTGAACCCATCATGTGTTCTCCTACCGAGCCCCACATGGCTGCAAAAACCGTGAAAGCGATAACGATTGCACCTGTACTGGCAAGTGCAATATCGAGTTGGCGCTTTTCGCGACGTTCGATGGATTCAAGCGGTTCCTCAATCCACTCTTCGTAGACCTCGGCTTCGAGAATCTCTGCTTCCCATATGTCGTCCGACACAAACTGTCGTAGGCTGAACCCATCATGAAACCGACGCCTGAATGAGTTGGCGCCCTACGGGCGCCGATTTGACTAAACCAAACTGAATGCGCCTGTGAGGGAATCAATCGAATCCCGCGAACCTGGACCTAGACCAACAACTGTGACCGTCCCCGCTGGAATCTCTGTATGGCCTGCATCTCGAACCATGTAGCATACAATTCCGGCGGCTTGAGCTTCACCAAACAATCGCTTGAGTGCATCGATATTTGGGGCTTCAACTACAATTTTTCGGGCACCATTTTCGCGCCATGATTGGAGTGTCTTTGGTGATTCGCGGTTGGCCTTAAGAGCGCATTCAACGGCTGCATGGCTGCATTGTGCAGACAGTTTTCCTTTGGATAATTTCAGATCCTTACGAGTGACCAGGACCATGGTCAGAGAGTCACCTTGAGCCATCTAATTCTCTCCTTCAAGTCGTGCGATTCCGGCCATGGGATCTTCCAGATGTTTTGCCGCTGCTGCTGCCTCAGCGATGAACGCTTCCCTCTTCAATGTCTCATCTGGTAAATTTGGCAACCATCGTCCCGCTTCGTGACGACGATGTAACCACAATAAGTGATGCAAACTTGGTGCCAACCAAATCGTGAACAATACGTTTCCAAACGCATGCAGTGTATCGAATACAAGGCCAGCTATGATGAATGCGAGGAAGGCTTCGAAGGATTGGTATAATGCCAAAGCGGACAGGGATACAATCCAATCGAACAAAAATCCCCAAATGAATCCCAAAATCGCCAACGGAACGATTCTCACCTTGGTACCATCCCAATTGACCAGAAGGGGGCGGAGGATGGCTGCACTGGTACCGACTGCTGCCCAAGCGAGTGCTTGGTAGAATGTCCATGGGCCATGACCCAAAGCCATGTTGGAAATCAGAGCGGTTAGCATGGCGACTGCTGCGGCTCGACGAGCCCCCATATGGAGTCCAATCATCAGAAGTAAAAGTGTCACAGGTTGAACGTTGGGGAGGGCCGCAAACAGGACGCGGCTGGCACTGGCTACGGCCGCCAATAAGGCGATCAATGCGGCATCTCTACCCAATCGAATTCGTCGATCAACACTCAGTAGTAACGAACCGAAGATAAGACCGAATGAGACGGTGAGCCAGACGGCGATACCCCCGGGGGTTCCAGCCCATGCTTGAATACCAGAAAATGTCATGATGATACCTCCGTCAACTGACCATCAGAGATATTCCATACCCGTCCACCACTGACTTTGGCCCAAGCAACAAGATCAGGGGAGTGGGATGTAATGACAACAGCACATCCAGATTTGCGACGAGTATTGAGTTGTTCAAGGAGGTCAGCCAAGGTCAAATCGTCCAACCCGTGATCGATTTCATCAAGAAGCATGATCGGTGGTTTACGCATCAACAGGGGTAGCAATGACAGGCGCCTCCTCTCTCCTGTTGAAAGATCGTGAACGGGGGTCACTGTAGATAGTTGGGACAGACCCAGATCAAGTCGTAACGCTGATTGTTGTAACTGGATGTTCTCAGCTTCAGGAATTTTCACATCATCTACTGCAAGATGTTGTTCAAACAGAACCGGATGCTGCAAACTCAGTTCTTCTTCAATCGTCATCCCTAGCAACCGCCGATCCGGTGATGTGGGCAACCAAGGCAAACCGGATTGGCTCGACCATTCCCTCAATAGCGTGGTTTTTCCGCTACCATTTTCACCTTGAACCAAAATCAAATCTCCAGCGCAAACCGGTTTGAGTTCGTGTGAAAACAGGGTGTCTTGCGGAGGGATTCCTACCTCCTCCCCACGTTCAACCCAAACCGATGGATACTCTTGACTAGGCATTGGATCTCCAATATCGATAACTTGGTCGGCGATTCGTTTCCATCTTGCCTGTCGGTGGGCCACCACTATGACCAATCCTCCTCTAGCCCGATGCTTGACCACGGCTTTGCCCAATTGGATAAAACCGGCTTCATCCAAATGCACATCTGCTTCATCGAGTAACCAGATGGGTTGAGCCGAATCAAGATGGGCTGCCAACAGAAGTCTCTGTTGTTCACCTTCCGAAAGGTTCTCAGGTTGTGATTGAAGTTTATCGAGAAGGTTCCATTCTTGAAGGCATTCTAACATTTCTTGCTGCTTCCATGGACCTGAAAGTCGTCGGGCGATTTTGAATTCTCTTTGGACAGATTCCGCCAATCCATGTCGATCAGGATCTTGGGGAATCCAACAAGAAATGGCCTCGGTGAATGGGCCATCTGCAAGATTGATTTCTCCGAGGGTTGGGTGCCCGGAGATGTGAACTCTGCCATTGACTGTGACTGGGTGTTGCCACGGAGATACACCTGCAATCACTCGCAAAAGGCTGGACTTCCCACAACCTGAATGGCCACGTAGTAGCACTATTTTTCCGCCTCTGAGCAATTCTTTGTGGCGACCTATACAGCGGCCATTTGGCAAATTTATTTGTAAATCTAGTCCGAGTTGAACCGAATCAGAGAAGTGGTGTGGAGTGACACCATCTTCACGAATCTCTTCTCCCAATGCAAACTGGACCAATCGTTGCTTGGCTCCATGTCTCCATCGCCGAGGTGCGAGTATCCCTCTAGATTGGACTGCATCACCCAAATCATGGGCATGATCCAACGAATCTGCCAACCAACCAGGCCAGATGGATGCCCGGGTTCGGAGCGCTTTCACTCCTGATTGATTTTCAACAAAACCACGTTCCTCAAGAGTCTCAATTCGCCATTTTGCACTGCGTTCTAATCTTGGAACCAAACGCAAAGCGATTGCGAGAGATACTCCGAGGCGAGGGAGAGCCCATTCGAATGATTGAACAACATCGGATGGTGGTACTGACCATGTCAAAATCTGCATTCCAAGTAATGCGATGAGGAGGCGGGCCACCAGTAGCAATGTCTGCTCCCAATTCTCGGTACCACTAAACAACAGCAAGATGGCCCCGTAAAGGATTGACAATGGTAACCATACCCGCAACCAACGTAGCAAGGAGCGAGGTCCTACCATGGCCATGGACCACAGAAATAGGATTCCGCCCCAAGCTGCCAGGTGACGCCATTCGAGAAGTAGTGGCAAGACTACGACGAGAATCAGGAAGGGCAATCGGAAGTGGCGAGGGGGGCCCATTCTAGCCGCCCGTTCACCCTGCCAACCCCAAACTGAAATCAGAATCGCCTCCTATGGAGGCGACACTAGGCCAACCGGTGTTTGACTGTTGACCTGTTTAGAACTGGCCAATATCGAAATGCCAATCGATATGATCTCCGGGTTCGACTGCCTGTTCTGCGATGCCGATGGTACCGTAACCACCGTTCAAATCGTAACTCCACCAATATCCATCTGCACCACCATCAGCAGCACCGATATTACGCAAAAAGGAGCCAAGGGTTTGTTGCTCGAGTTCGTAGGTGTACTGATATTCATCCAGAGCTGAAATCGTTACCATCTCAATTGTGGTTCCCACTTCAACTTTGATTGTAGATACGACGATACAGTAACTACCATCAGGTGGTGATTCAATCGGCCAAAACTGTCCGGTTTCTTGGTAGTACAGAGCGCTTTCTGTACAACCAACAGGGGCGACGCTTTCAGGGAAATGGAATGCGACGAGTACTTCGTTTTCCGCCAATCCATCATGCAGTGAAGGAACGAGTGTTGCTGCACGAGTTCGCTCACTTGAGTCCGCATCAGGTGCATCGATAACTTGGGAATTGTAAACGGTACCAGCCATGATGAGGCCGAGCATGATCATCAAAATTGCACCAATTTGAATCATACGACGCGTGTCAGAATTCGTCGCAAATTGTGCGATGATGACAAAAATTGCAGAACCGATAAACGGAAGCAAGAGGATTCCAAGATTCATGTCTGTATTTTCGACTGGTTGTTCCTGTTCAATTTCAGGTTCAGGTTCTGAGACCGTTCCAAGTGTCTCATCCGCTGAGTCATGGATTGAGTTCCAATCTGCAGGATCATATCGAACCTCTAACCATGAGGCGTCATTTGCAGCAGCATGGACTTCTCCATCTGACCCGCAACCCGCAGTCAGGTAACCCGTTTGATCTGGAATCCATTCAAGACTGTGATTCGCATCTATGGCGATATACCACGAGCCTTCAGCTCTATTTTGGGGAAGGCAAATCGCAGTTACTTCACCCCACTGAATCCATCCAATTTCACCCACAACATGAGATGCATTCCATCGAATAGTTTCGAATAGAGTTTCATTGAGAATTCCGTAGTGAACTGCACCGTTAATGCCTGCAACTGTCGATAGATATCCCATGCCTGCAGGGGTTGTTGCCGTTCCGGGTCCCATTGGTATCGATTCGAGTAAATTTGGTTCCCCTGACCCATTCCATCCCAACCGAATCAATCTGGATTCACCATCGGCGTGGAGGTGCAAAAGTACACTCTGATCGGAGATTGATATGGGTGTTGAACGGATCCTCCATGTTCCTGAAAGATTGGCCAAGGACACGATATCAATCGTTTCCATCAGAGTTGAGTCGGCGCCATATCTCAAGAGATGACCCGACTCAGTACCCTGTAACCAGCCGAGAGTGGTTGTGATGCTTCCATTTTCATCCGATGACCATTCATACCACACCCCGAGACCGGCACGATATGTTCGTAAATTGGAATCTTGGTACAGATGATGGATGGTGCCATTGTTTGCACAGACTTGGATGATTCCAGTTTCAGTGGGCCAAACAACATGACCGCTTGACATCGCAAATCCTCCGCCTGTAATACCCCAATTGGGAGCATCTGTCGATTGATTCCACGACTCATTACCCGTCGTGAAATCATATGCTGTTAGTTGGCCTGATGTCCATCCTGTAATCACCAAATCTGTGGTGGGGTTGCATGTCGAAGTGGTACTGCTACCTGCAATATGGAGCAATGGTGCTGTCTCAAAACCACGATCGCTTGCGGTATGGATGGTTCGCCATATTTCGACACCTGTATCTGCTCGATAAGCGACAAGTCCTGCACCATCTCCAGTCATAGGGTCACCACCACCCTTGACGATCACCAAACCGTCTTTCACCAAGGGAGCGGTTGAGATGTAGCCAATGTCGACACTTGCATTCCACTGGACATCTGGCAACATTGGATCGTCGACCCATTCCGCGTGTCGACCCTCACTTGCCTCTACTGGAAATGCTGCCAACAGAAACAAGCAGAGTATGAGTAGAGCGTGTCGCATCAGAGTAGCCTCTGAATTTGTTCTTTCAGTGCGGCTGATACGGCCTTTCCATCGGCGGCTCCACCGAGTTTACCCATGACGACTCCCATCAATGGACCCAGAGCCGCCATTCCACGTTCTGCCACGAAGTCTGCTCGTTCTGCGAGTACTTCTGCGACCGCGGCCTCAACAGCACCCGTGTCTGCAGGCTCAAATCCACGGCTGGCTGCTTCTGCAGTCATCCAAGAAATCAGTGTTGGAATGTCTTCCATGTCTGCATCGTTCACCAATGGTTCAACGCCCTCACGGGTAATCGTTCCAGATTCACGCAAGTGAATGGCTACTGCGAGTGCATTGAGTTTGGTCGTTCCATGATCGAGAAGCGCGCTTGCCCACGCCTTCTCAGGCAGTTCAAGTTCACCCGAAACTCCATCCATGAAATAATCATCCAATTCTCCAGAAATGAGCGCGGAAATTTGATTCTCGGAAAGACTGGTTGTTTCGAATCGAGCGAACCTTTCCTCGCGACTTGGAGGAAGATTGGCTTTGATTGAGGTCCAGAATTCAGCAGGGATTGGTGTGGTTGGGATGTCGGTCTCAGGATACATTCGAGCACCACCTGGAAGTGGACGCATGGCAGTGGTGGTACCATCTTCTGGTGCACCTTTACGGATGACGACGTTGCGAACTTCCTGAGGGATTCGATGATAGGCGAGAATCGCCCGTGAATGAACTCCTTCCAGAGCCAATTCTGCTTGCCATTGTGGTGCGACACAAAGGACGAAGCAATCGCCAAGCCTGTCTGCGCAAGCAGCCGTTTCTGCCTCTGTAATTCCATACGCTGGTAGTTCATCAGAATGGAAGATTCCCTTGACACCTGCCAATTTGGCTGCACTGGCCAATTCACGACCCAACCTTGGCATTTGTGAACCTTCAGCATCGAGGGTTTTCGTGCCTAACTTCCCTGACAAACCAGGAAGAGAAAGACCCAACACAACTGCACCTGAGGAGAGGGATTGAGCCACCATTTTGGATTCACATGTGGTCAGTGCTGTGGAGACGTCGTGCAACTCAAATGGCAATTTTTCCAAGACCGTTTCTGCCACTCTGATTTCCAAATCTGCATCGTCTAAATCACGATGTGAAGGAAGTCGTTCGACGCCCAGTTCAGCTCGCAACTCGTTGGCCAATCGGTGAAAATGTAATTGCCTCGCCATTTCCAAACGGATGATTCGAGGGATCCAATCAAGATCTTGACAGCCCTTGATTTCAACACGATCACCCGGGCCGATACTCACGTTGAGGTCTTGACGGATTGAACCGAGACCACGACGGACACGGCGGGTGTCTCGGAGGAGGGTGCCCATGGCCAAAGCGGTCTCTTTTGCATGCTCAGGGGTTTGTACATCAGGGGCGGTTGCAACTTCAACGAGAGGAACCCCCAACCGATCTAGAGTGTAAATGACCTGTTCACCATCGGGAGTTGATCTTGTGTCCAGCTTCCGAGCACTGTCTTCTTCCAAACAGATGACATCGACACCTACGGGTCCGGTAGGGGTTTGAATTGCCCCGTGAGTGGCGACAAGTGTTGTACGTTGGAAGCCGCTGGTGTTGGACCCATCGACCACGGTTTTCCGCATGGCCTGAAGCGCACCAACCGGCTTTGCGTCCATCATTGCAGCCATCGTCAAGGCGACTTCTACCGCATCACGATCATGCTCCAAAGGAGGTGCTTCATCCATTTCGATGAGACCAGCATTGGGTGATTGATGGTAGACAAATGAGCGATTACGACGTTGCTCAAAGCGAGCGGCAATATCGATTCGACCTCCTTCACCACGGGCTGCTCGCAAACGACGATGCGCACTAGGCCATCGCCCTTCGATATCCTCTATTCCATCCTCGTAGAGTGTGCTGGGTTGGCGTGAATGCAATTTACCGGTCGCCAATTGCTGGTGGACCTCGAGGCCGCACATGAAGCCCATAGCGGCCGGGTCGAGCCCGTTGGCATCTGAGACATCCCCTGGAACATCCTCAGCCATGGCAGTTTCCAGTCGCTGCCCCCCTAAAGGGGCAGCGGTGTTCAAACGTCACAATTTATGATACTCGCCAAATACCAATTCGTGGTCGATACAAATGGCCACGAGCGGCTTGAGTATCAAGAACACGATCGACGATGTCTTCATCGATACCTTGCTCAAGTGCGCTGTTGTAGATTTGGTTTTGTGTGCATTCCCCTTCCAGTTCACGGCACAGATTTCTTACGATTGACATGATGGTTTTCTCAGCACTTTGGGCTCGCTTCGGCACACCAGTGTGATCATTTGGATTGATGTTAGAATCGTTGGCTAGATGGCGCCAAATTCCATCCATTGCGATGGCTTGCGTGGCATCTTCTTCGGTGACATGGTCCCTCAGGAACAAACGTGCTCTGGCTTCTGCCATTCGCAGTGTTGCTTCGATGGTTCTGGCTGTAAGAGATACCGAGTTGACATCATCATCCATTTTCTGCCTCTTTTCAGTGTAATGATCGACCAAAATTGCCATGACTTTATCATCACTGGTCGGGTGATATGTTCGCTTGGAATGTGCGACGTATTTTTGCAAGAAATCAGCGGTCAAAACTTCGTTTCCATCAACATCTGTGGTGAAGTTTTGGTCCTTGAGCAATTCATCAGGCTGAACAGAATGTCCACTTTCAATCAGATGTTCTGGCACACCCGTTCGCTTGACACGGATGATGTGCTCGCCGATTCTACGATCTCTACCTCTGTCAACTGAATCTTGAATCATCCAAACCATATCGAATCGAGAAATCAAGGGTGGTGGTAAATCGATTTGCTTGTGGAGATATGTGGAAGGATCGCCCCAATCGACGTCTTTGAATCGTCCATCTCTTGGATTCGCGGCGGCGAGAACAGCACAGCGTGTTGGCATGGTCGCACTGATTCCACCTTTGTTGATGTTAATCCGTTGTTGTTCCATCGCTTCGTGCATAGCACCACGATCATCTGGTGTCATCTTGTCAAATTCGTCAACAGCACAGAGGCCCAAATCAGCGAGAACCAGGGCACCGGCTTCCAATGAAAAACGACCATCGTTGAAGGCATCCCGGACCGCTGCTGCAGTCAATCCTGCAGCGCTTGTACCCCCACCAGTCGTGAATCGACCGCGGGGAGAAATGCGTCCCATAAATGAGAGAATCTGTGATTTGGCGACACCCGGGTCTCCAAGCAAGAGAATGTGGATGTCACCACGTGTTCGGGTACCATCTCCATATTTCCGGGCCACACCACCCAACAATTGGAAGACCAATGATTTCTTGATCCAATTCATTTTCTCTTCACCGACGATGATGGATGGAGCGATTGATCGTACAAATAATTCAACCAAATCGTCACGCTCAGCGACTTTCTCGATTTCTTCAATTTCACTTGGATTGATTTCGATTTCTTCGAGGGGGATGTTCTTTCTCTCGCTAGAGTGCAGTGAAATATACACATCGAACATCGGGGTTTTGGCACCGCCGCGTTTGAGCGTTCGAACATAGGGGATACCATTGATTCGAATACGTTCACCAGGAACGTGCTTGCCGGCCAACTCAGCTTCTGCGAGAACACTCAAGCGAACGGGTTGGGAACCGGGTTTCACGTTCTCAGGGAGTTCCTGAACCTCAATCCACTGATTGTCAACCATGGTGGAATCTTCCCACCGCAAATCAAATCGGGTTTGACCACCGGCACGTCTACGGCCGCAACCACCTGTCTCTGGACATTCCAATGGTTCCACTAATTCCAATTCGTTGGGTTGTGCGATCTCAATTGTATTTCCACAGGTTGTACAAGTGAAAATCGCATTGTAAATTCTAGGCTTGAGTTCACTGACCTTGGTGACAATGACTTCCGATGTGGTGAAAGTTTCCACTTCATCACTGCTAATCTCTCGAAGTTTATTGAGAGCATCTGGTGGAAGCCCGATAATTCGAATCCTCGGATTGGCTTCATAGCCAGATTCCCTACAAAGGGTAGCCAAAACTGTGTCCGCATTGCGAATTGTCGCGCGAGGATGATTGAGGATCAATTCTGCGAAGGGAACATCCCATGACTGAATTTGAGCGAAATCTAGGGAAAAAGAAATTTGCTTTGGCCAAGAAGCAGCCAAGGTGGAAATCTGGTTGGCACAGCTTTCCTCAAAGAAAGAGCGCCATCGAGCCGCTGAATCATGAACCTGTAGCATCCATCTTCCCCCACGCAGGACTCACACATCGATAATCCGTATCCCATTAACTTAGTGGAAGAAGGGGTCCAGACCCCCTCATTTCCACTGGAATCATAAGCATACGATACAGACTCTGAGAGCCATTGCGATTTCCAATGGAGGCTTTCTCAATTGGAATTCCTACCATTTTGAAGGGAATGCCTTTGAACGGCCTCAAGCGAGCCGATGATATGGAACACACACGTTCAGGAAGTGACATCCTCGTAAGACTTGACCCCGGGGATGAAATTCATGCAGCTCTAAAGGAACTGGCAGATGATCTTGGATTTAATGCGGCAGCCATCACCAGCGGGATTGGTCGAACTCGAGACAATCAATATGGTTACATGAATGAGGAAGGTGTCTATCAACGACGACCTTTGGACCCACCATCTGAATTGGTGAGCCTCTCAGGCAATATTGCCCGTACTAAGGATGGAGACCCATTCACCCACATTCACTGCTGTTGGTCTGATGATGACAACAATGTTCATGCCGGCCATATGTTCCAAGCAACAGTACATGTTGTGGCAGAAATTCACATCAGAGTCATGGATCATGCCATGATGACCCG
>NTJU01000042.1 GCA_002457195.1 Marine Group II euryarchaeote MED-G33
ACAAACGGGACGAAAACCTGCTTCAGTGCCTCCTCCATGAAGCCCCGTCCTCTTTGAGGACGGAAGAAGTCATCGCTTTCTCAGAGAATGGCAAGGGCTTCTGCGATACGTTCAGGCGTTGCCGCACGGATGACGGCCTTACCTTCGCCTTTGGAAAAAATTCCGACAAAGGGTAGAACGTCAATCGATGCTGCAAAAAGTGGGTATTCTGCATACAATTCCCGCGCTTCTCTCTTTTCAACCCAAAGGTTTGGGATCAAAAGTGGATACTCAAGCAGGGCCGCCTGTAACTCGATGCAATGTAGACAATCATCTGCCGTGATGATGATCGCCCCCAATTCTGAAGATACGACTTCACGCCACTCCATGTCACAGGCCATGAGGCGCACGTTCTTAGCGTGGTCGCTATGCCGGCAAGTTATGGTTAACGTAGGAGATGCAGCCCCGGATTTTACTTTGAAAGCACACGACAAGAGCGAAGTTACGCTTTCTTCATTCAGTGGGAGTAGAGTGATTCTTTCGTTCTATCCAGCCGCGTTCACAGGGGTTTGCCAAAGTCAGGTTTGTACAATCAATGATCAGCATAAGACCCTCGGTTCTACCGATTGTGTTGTATTGGGTATTTCTGTCGACGCACCCTTTTCCAACAATGCATTTAGAGATGCCAACGATATTGATTACCCTCTACTTTCAGATGTTCATCGTGATGTGATCGAATCCTACGGCGTTACTTTCGAAAATTTCGTAATCGATGGGTACACCGTTGCCCAGAGATCGGTATTTGTCGTTGAAGCCGATGGGACCATTGGCTACGCCTGGTATGCTGAAAATCCGGGAGTCGAGCCAGACTATGAAGCACTCTTCGCTCATGTTGGTGCCTGATTAGAAGGTAGATCCTTCTGGCCAAGTTCTTTCGACAACTGCCAAGCCACCTTCGTGAGGCATTGGTGCCTCTGGTTTTTCGATTCTGATTTTGACTCCAGCAATATTGGGATGGCCCGATACGGTTTCAATGATGATGTCACAAAGTGTTTCCATCATCTTCACCGATTCGCCGCCGGCGACAATATCGTGAACAGTTTGCTGCAAGAACCCATAGTCCACACTCGTCGTTAAATCATCATCACATGCTGGATTTTTCAGAGTGACCCAAACGCTGACCACAAAAGGCTGATCCTTCTCTCTCTCATAATCAAAAACACCATGCTTACCCTTGACTTCGTAGTTTTCCACTGCGATGATGGTACTCATGATGTCACCTCATTCATCCCTTTCGTGAACCCAAATCAGATGGTAACCGAATTCGGTTTTGACAAATCTATCAACTTCCTTGAGTGGCTGCTCAAAGCAGGCCGCACTGAATTCCCGAGCCATTTGACGTTCGTGGAACCAACCGAGGTCCCCCCCGCGTTGACCACTCGGGCATTTGCTGTGTTTCTTCGCAGCCTTCTCGAAAACCTTGAGGGGTTTTTTGGCTTCTTGAATCTCAGAAAGAATCCGAACAGCGTCCGATTTTTGACGCAATAGGATATGGCTTGCGTGAGCTCTTCGAATGGCCATTGAATCATCCCCATGCCAGCCAAGCAGCATAGGAACCATAGATGATTCCACTTACGGCTAGTGATTCTTCGTTGAAGCGATCCATTGTATCTTTGTAGGTATGGTATTCCCAAGAACCTGAGCCATAGCAGACGATTGCACGCCCTCTATCATCTCCATCTTGTTGTTGGATATCATAAACGAAAGGTCCGTGGTCTGAATTGTAAGGCATCCCATCACTGGCTCCTTTTGCACCATCAAGTGTCTGTGTGTGAATCTCATACTTGGAGGCCAAACCCATTGGATTCTCGTCCCTAAATTGGTCGACAATTTGGTCGATGATCTCCATGTCGCGTGCATCATTGCCAAACATCCACACACCATTGCCTCGATTGTCAAGGTCAATGTCAACGTGATTCATATCGAGATTGATGTATATTCGAAGATTTTCCTGAAGTTGACCCATGTAGGATGCGACGTAGGCTTTGGAGCCATGCAACCCTTCCTCTTCTCCACCCCATGTGCAGAACTTCATCGTGTAGTATGGCTCACCTTTGCTCTCCGCCATGTTGGCGAATTGACGAGCCAGTTCGAGAACGGTTGCAGTCCCAGAAGTATCATCGACAGCTCCGGGTCCATTGTAGACCGTATCGTGATGGGCACCAAAGATTACCAGTTCATCCGTTTTCCCCGGAAGAATTCCACAAGGTGCCTTGACATCTCTTTCACCTTGATTATCGACATTCACAATCATTCGGATTACCCCCTCTCCGTTGACGACTTGGTCCTGAATTTGTTCACCGACTTGATCACTGACCATCATGAAAGGGATGCCAGGTGGCATATTCTCGAATTGGCTAGTGTCGACAGATTTGAAGAAAGGGACACAGCGCCCTCCCTCACCAGGTATTTTGCAGTTGTTTGGGGGGTTTTCTCCCCCAGTTGAATCCCATGTCACAAGGATCAGTCCATACAAATCATATTCCTGTGCCTTGATGAAGAGTTCCGTGTTACTCGAAACACCTCCGCCCCCGAAGACCATCCCAATACTCGCAGACGCGCTTTCCCAAGTGGAATCGTCACTTGCATTTCCCAAATCAACAACTGGAATTTGGTCTTGATACTGGTAATCGGCGGAACCAGAATATCCTTGCAGAACAAAGTCACTTCTATGGGCAAAAACAGTCTCTTGACTTCCAAAGTCAGTAAACGAACAGGGTGGGAAACCAATGATACCTGGCATGCAAATCGACAATTGGGGTTCCTCTTGTATCTCAAACATCGGAACAGCAAATGAATTCGGTTCGATGGACAAACCGAAATCAGAAAAGTTGTCCAGATTGGATTGAGCAGTGGCATGTTCCTCTGCAGTACCGCTCATTCGCCCTTCCCATTCAGGATGGCCTAGGGCAAGCAAACCTTCGGCGAAAGCCCGAGTCTGTGCAGGGTCAAAGTCAATCAGTTCTCCATCGAATTCATCATCTGAAAACCAACCGATGATCGTATCTCCAAACAGAATTGCAGTCACACTGCCGCCCACAATTAGCATTACAGCAACCACAATGACAGGGACTGTGGCCCAAGGAAACCGCTCTTGGAATGGGTTCGGTACGGTTGCCATTTCATCCAAAGTGGTTGATTCTTCAGTAGTTGGAACTGTGGTCGTTTTATCATTCCAAATGAGTGCGGCAATGCGTTCATCTTTTTTCCGAGGGACTTCTAAACCTCGTTGTTTGAGCATGTCACCCAGTTCATTGTGGGAATGGTCATCATACTGCATATCGGCCACACCTTCATTTCGTCATGCACACTCGTCATTCTTCAAGGCACGGGTCTATTGTACCTCTTCACCAGTCCACCTTTTTCCGAGGGAGTGTTCAATGTCCATCTGATCGAGTATCCGGGCAACTACAAAGTCGACGAGATCATCAATACTCTTGGGGTTGTGATAAAAACCGGGGCTTGCGGGCATGACTACGACACCCCAGTTTGACAATTTGGTCATATTTTCCAAGTGTACTGTCGCGTAAGGAGCCTCACGTGGTACGACGATTAGAGGGCGTCGTTCCTTCAGGGCGACAAGAGCAGACCTTGTCACCAAGTTGTCGGAGATTCCCGCAGCAATTTTACTGATGGTCGTTCCACTCGCTGGACAAACAATGTAATGATCAATTTTAGCAGAACCTGAAGCTGAACGCGCTGCAAGGTTGTCATTGTCTTCCAGAGAAACACCTGGGATTTTCGCCAAATCCGCTGCAGAGAGCCCCAATTCGAGGTCGAGGTTGATTCCGCCTTCGCGTGTTACAATGAGTAAAACCTCCCACTTTGCATCTGACAATGCACGAAGGAGCCTTTCAGCATACAATGCGCCTGAAGCGCCGGAAATCGCCACTACAGCCTCTGGCATCATAGATGCCTCAAGCAATTCCTTCTTGAATGCTTGTTAGGAACTGTGAGAGGACCGGCATTGCCGCCTCAAACGATTCAGGACTGCTACCCCATGCAATTCTGAGATAATGTTTCAGATCTGAGTGGAACATACCACCTGGGGTGGCCAGTAGACCCAATGGTTTGCCATACTTTGCCATCGCTTCGACCGCATCCATGCCAATGGAGAATGCACCATAGATCCCGAACGGGGGCGGAGTCCATTTGATTCCATGAGCTTCCAAAACTTCGAGTAATTTGGGTAAATTTTGCTTGCGAGCCTCCCAGATGCCATCCAGTGCCTCATCCAACCTTGGAAAAACAGTCTCGGCGATTGAAACAGTTGGGGCACTGGCTAGGCCCTGCATATTTTGGAAGGCATTTTTGGCATTTTGAATCAATTTTGGCTCCCCAATCATCCACCCAAATCGGATTGGACCCAAACCATAGGTCTTGGTGAGCGAGTTGATTGAAATTGCATTTTTTGCATATTTATACATTGGTCTATAGAATTCAGTACCTTTTGAAGCATCCAGATAAACCTCGTCAGATACTAGATTGACACCCGCTTCCTGGGTCACTTTGATCAACCATTGCTGATCATCTTCAGAAATCATCTCTCCAGTTGGATTCATGACAGGTGTGAGAGCCAAAACGCCAACTTTCGGAAGAATTTCTAGGACTTCCGCCCTGTTCAATTCCCAAGGTCCCTCACTGGGCCCTCTGTGAAATGGAATCACTTCGCACCCCAGCAATCGAGCACTTTGTGATACCACAGCAAACGACGGCATCTCAACACCAACTACACGCGGTCCATCTACAGGGAGTGCAGCAAGAATCGCCAAGGATATCGATTGGCACGCACCATGGGCGATACAGACTTGATTCAACTCAACTTCGTATCGATCTGCAACCCATTGCGCTGGGTCTTGACCTGATTTCCAAAAAGTGAGCATTGCATCCGCACCCACCTCAACTTGCCAATCATATCCAAATCCCGATTGAGATAGATCATGAGGGCGATTCTCTTGCAAGCGCGGAACATACCAAGAGAGGTAATCGACAGGTGGTATTGCGTTACCGCTAACTGGTCCACCCAGCCGTGGTTCCATACCAATCACCGTCGGCTCTGGATTTTGGCCAACAACCTCAACATTTCAAGGTAAATCCAAACCAATGTCACTAGAAGCCCGAAGACTGCTCTCCATTCGAGACTCTTCGGCGCCCCGTTTTCGACACCTCGCTCGATGAAGTCAAAGTCGGCCGCTAAGCAAAGTGCTCCGAGTCCAATCACGAACAACGAGAATCCAATTCCAATGGGGCCACTTCCATGGATGTAGGGGATTTCGGGTCCACCGACCAGTGCAAAAATGAGCGTAATCATGTACACTAGGAAGACTGCCGACATGGCGCTGTAAACAGCGATTCGAAAGTTATCATTCACGTTGATGATCCCCATTCGATAGATCACCAACATTCCACCAAATACAGCCCCTGTCAACATAAATGCCTGAATCGCAATACCTGGGTAGGAAGCCTCAAACAACGTGGTAATTCCACCCAGAAACAGTCCTTCTAATGCTGCATAAGTGAGTACAGCAATCGGATTCTCAGCCAAACCCGTGAAGAGCATCACGAAGAAGAAGATGAATCCGGCTACCCATCCGACAATGCTGAGCATGAATGCCAACTCGGCATTGCCTGTGATGAACAATCCAAAAACAGAGAGGCCACTCATCATCATCACAAAGAAAGTGATCAAACCTTTCTCTGCTACACCTTCGATGGTCATTTTATCTTGCACTAAGTCTTGAATCGTGAAAACTGAATCATTCAGTGCAGGGTTACTAGTACGATACATAGAACTGCGCAAAAAACGGTAGTTCTCAAGACTTCGCATTCACTCTGCTGAGAGATTCACGCATCGAGAACAGTAACGCTTCGGTGATTTCATCGCCAGTGATTTCGAATCCTAGACGATCTAGGGAAGTCGTAGTTCCTGCGCTGAGGCCACATCCATCGAGTGCTTCGACACGCCCTTTTGGAGTGGCGTAGTTAATGGTAAATCCGTGCCTTGAAACCCATTTCTTGAAGGCCAAGCCAACCGAACCAATCTTGACACCTTGTACCCATATCCCTTGCATTCTTTCGTCCGTTTCCGCATGAATGCCAAGGTTCGCCAACGCAGATATGGCCCATTGTTCCAATTTGGCGGTAATGTGTTTGACATTCTGTTCGCCATCCAAATCCCATCTGAGAATTGGATAGATGACCAATTGTCCAGGTCCATGCCAAGTGATCCCTCCACCCCGATCGACATCGGTTGTAGGGTAATCGGGGGGGATTACGACTTGATCTCGACGAGCAGCTGGTCCAATGGTCACCATCTCGGGGTGGCTACAGATGAGGATTGTATCTGCAATGGCTCCTTGCAATCGTTGTTGCTGTAGTTCACGCATCCGTGCCTCAGCTTCTGAATAGTCGGTGTGGCCCAAACGTAGGACGTCGACTTTGCGCTCATCGGCCATGAGACTCGGTGGGGCCGGCAGGGCATGAAGTCAATGGATTCAATAACAGGATGTTGGAGGCGTGACACATGCTCCCTGACACACTGCATATGTTCGACAAAGAGGATCGGAAAGCGTACTGTCGAGTCTTGGCGGCTGTTGCACTTGCAGACGGCCGCGTATCGACTGAGGAGTTTGCCAATTACGAGTCGCGGATGGGGATGGCATTGCTTCCTCCTGAAGAGCGAGTCATCCTCCGACAGGAATTGAAACGTGGCAGGAGTTTCATCAACGCAGCCGATCACATGCACCCTGCTCATCTTCGCATTGCACTACGCGATGCATTGCTGATGGCAGCAGCGGATGGACACTACGATGCACGAGAGATGGATGTTGTCAAGGAATTGGCCCAAAAGGCCTCATTTTCAGAAGAAGACTTGGAGGCTCTATACGATTGGATTGACGAAGGTTGGACATGGATGAAGAAGGGCAGAACAGTTCTTTCTCTACCAGAGGATATTCACCACTGGGGCACGGTTTACGAACACTAATCTTTGAGCATCATACGAAGTTCTTCGACGGATCTCTGCTCGTCGAAGTAAACCACTTCAAGCAGTATGTATTGCGTGTCCGAGTGTTTTCAATACTCCTTCGTGGAACGATTCAGACATCGTGGGGTGGGCGTGAATGGTTCCAGCAATATCTTCCAGAACTGCCCCCATCTCGAGGGCGAGGGTAAATTCTCCAGAGAGTTCACTGACATGACTTCCTGTCGCTTGGACTCCGAGAATCACATGGTCCTCCTCCCGTGCGACTACGCGCACAAATCCTCCAGTCTTCTCGGCCTCCATCGTCAGAGCACGACCATTGGCTGCAAGTGGGAATTTTCCGATGATGATTTCTTCACCCGCTTCTTTCGCTTCATCCGGTGTCATTCCGACACAGATGATTTCAGGTTCGGTAAATACGATTGCAGGAATAGCCACCGGATCAAATGAACGCTTGTGTCCAGCAAGAATTTCAGCAACCATCTCACCTTGAGCGCTGGCACGATGTGCGAGCATGGGCTCACCAGATACATCCCCGATTGCATAGACGCCTCGCATCGAGGTTTTGCACTGATCATCAATTCGAATAAATCGCTCATCAGCATCCATCCGAAGTCCCATCTTCTCCAGCCCCCAGCCATGTGTATTTGGGCGGCGCCCTACGGTAACCAAGACCTTGTCAAAGGTTTCAGTTTGCATTTCACTCTCTGCATTTTTCCAAGTAAGTTCTACCTTACCATCCTTTACCTCGGCCCCCTGAGCTAGACAGTTGACATGTGTAGTGACTCCATTCTTACGCAACCATGTCGTCAATGGACGACGCAATTCATCATCGAAGATCGCCAATACTTTGTCCAAACCTTCGACCACAGTCACTTCAGATCCGAGTCTTCGCAATGCGATTCCCAACTCGAGTCCAATATAGCCGCCACCAATGACTGCCACCTTTTCTGGTAGAGCATCCAAATCCAATGCACCTGTCGATGAACAAATGTATTCCTCATCGAATTTCATGAATGGCAATTCAATTGGAGTCGAACCGGTTGCAAGGATGACATTCTCAGCCTCAATATTGACTGGGCCATCCGCGGTTTCGACAGTGCAATGCTTGGCATCCTTGAAGGTCGCCCAGCCAGCAACAAGTCTAGCACCTGCATTTTTCAGAAGATGTTCAACACCCTTGTTCAGTTTTGTCACAATCTCATCCTTCCATGAGATCAGTTCCTTCATGTCCAAAGATACTGAACCCTCGATTTTCATTCCCATGTGCCCCTCAATATGATGGGACAAATGGTCCATTCTTTCAGCCGCATGAATCAACGCCTTTGATGGGATACAGCCTCTAATCAAGCAGGTTCCACCTGCTTTGTCACCTTCAACAATCACAGTATCTAGTCCGAGTTGAGCAGCTCGTATCGCTGCGACATATCCGCCAGGACCTGCGCCTACGACCAATACTTGGCAAGAGATATTCTCCACATAATCACCTCAGAGGATTGAAATTGGGTGCTCTAGTAATCGCTTCAGTGCCTGTACCAGTGCGGCACCATCTGATCCATCGACCACACGGTGATCCCAAGAAGAAGACAGATTCATCATTCTCCGAATGGTGATTTTCCCATCGATGACTACGGCTCTGTCATTTGCCTTGTGAACACCAAGAATTCCAACTTCTGGATGGTTGATAATGGGTGTTGCACCCAAACCACCATCACGTCCAAGGCTGGTGATTGTAAACGTCGATCCGGTCAAGTCATCCAGACTTGCACTTCCATCTCGCGCAGCGGTTGCAACGCGTAGTAGTTCAGAGCCAGACTCCCAAATCGACTTTGCTTCTACATGTTTCACAACAGGCACATACAATCCACGATCGGTTGTTGTAGCAATACCGATATTGATTGCACTGTGAATTTCCAGCATGCCATTTTCGTCATCAAACCTGGCATTGCATCCTCCATGTTCACCTTGGAAAAGTTTGACCAGAGCCTGCATGATAAATGGAAGATAAGTCAACTTTGGTTGATCCGCTGTGCGATTCAAATTCATCCACTGCCTGAGTGCTTCAAGGTCTGTGACATCAACTTCCTCAAAGTATGAGAAGTGGGGGATTGTTGTGTATGATTTTGTCATTTGCTCAGCAATCTTCCGTCGCAGACCGACGACTGGGACCTGGGTGACTCCTGATTGTACCGGGCCTGGCGAACTTACAGGAACGCCTCCTGTTGTCTGAGGCCGAGTGAGGTGTGCATCAAGGTCGGCATGACTGATCCGTCCAGCTGGTCCAGTTCCCGTGACTTCGGATAGGGAGATGCCCTCTTCTTTGGCTCGACGTCGAACTACTGGCGATGCAAGTGGTCGGCGCGAGGTGTCGGCTGAAGAGCTAGGTTGTGCGACTGGAGCCGGTGCCGGTGCTGGTGCTGGTGCTGGTGCTGGTGCTGGTGCTGGTGCGGCCACAGGTTCGGGTTCAGGGGCTGGTTCGGGTTCAGGGGCTGGTTCAGGTTCAGGGGCCGGTTCAGGTTCAGGGGCAGAACTTCCAGCACCATCGACTTCGAATTCGATTAACGGTGCTCCGACAGCAATCATGTCTCCGATGGCACCGTAGAGTTTCGTGACCTTGCCATCAACGGTGCTACCAATTCCCACAGTTGCTTTATCGGTCATGATGTCGACCATGTCTTGGTCTTCCGTCACAGTGTCTCCAACTGCAACGTGCCAAGCGGTGATTTCACCTTCGACGACACCTTCTCCGATATCTGGTAATTTGAATACATGCGAACCCATTTTCATTCCTCCATTGTAGCCTTGATAGCCTCTGTAATCCTAGCCTGACTTGGGAAGTAATCCCATTCCAGGCTGTGCGGATAGGGTGTGTCCCATCCGGTGACTCTCTGAATCGGTCCTTCAAGATGCCAGAAGCATCGTTCTTGAACCAGCGACATCAATTCCGCACCAAAACCCGATGTTCGGGGGGCCTCATGCACAATCACGCATCGACCTGTTTTCTTCACAGAATCTTCGATTGCATCGATGTCTAGAGGGACCAGTGTTCTGAGATCGATGATCTCAGCATCAATTTCATTGTTTTTTACTGCTGCACTGACGACGTGAACCATCGTTCCATAGCAAAGAATTGTGACATCATTCCCTTCTCTGATGATTTCTGCTTTACCCAGTGGGATGTTGTAATATTCTTCAGGGACTTCGCCCTTTGGATGGCTATCCCACTTGACCATAGCAGCAGTGTGGTCCCCATCAAACGGCCCGTTGTAGAGGCGTTTAGGTTCAAAGAAAATAACGGGGTCATTGCATTCAATAGACGAAATCAACAAGCCCTTGGCATCGTAAGGATTGGAACAAATAACGACCTTCAATCCAGGCGTATGGGTGAAGTATGCCTCGGGAGATTGGCTGTGGTAATGTCCACCTTTGATACCGCCGCCACAAGGCGTACGGATGGTGACTGGAGCGCTGTATTCTCCACCGGACCGGTAGCGAAGTTTGGCCAATTCGTTTGTAATTTGATCAAATCCAGGGAAAATGTAGTCTGCGAATTGAATCTCAGCGACTGGACGCAATCCATTCATTCCCATTCCAATGGCAATTCCCATGATTCCACCTTCCGCAAGGGGTGTGTCGAATGCGCGATGTTTTCCGAATTTCTCTTGCAATCCTGCCGTGCAACGAAATACGCCTCCATAGAAACCGGCATCTTCACCAAAAGACACGACGGTTTCATCGCGCTCAAACATATTGTGTAATGCGGAATTGACCGCTTGGATGATGCTCATCTGCGCCATTAAATCCCCACCTCTCCACGTTGCTCCAGCAGGTGCCATGGCTCCTTTTCGTATACATCTTCAAACAGTGTAGAGACCGAAGGGAAGGGACCATCTTTCAGAGTCCCATGCTTTTCTGCTTCCTTGTAGGCTGCAGTGATTTCCTTTACACATTCAGCCTCAAGTGCAGTATGGCGTTCATCATCCCACTCGCCCAGTTTCACCAGATGCGCTTTGAGGCGATCAACGGGGTCGCCAAGCGGCCAACTATCATACTCGTTTCCAGGGCGATAGATGCTCGGGTCGTCCGATGAGGAGTGGCTGTCGCCACGGTAAGTGTACATCTCCAGTAGTGTGGGTCCATGTCCAGCACGGGCACGCTCGGTCGCCCACTTGTGCGCTGCATAGACCGCAAGGAAATCCTGTCCATCGACCCTCATTGATGCAACATTGTAAGGGATGCCGCGGGCCGCGAAGGAGGGCCCTCCGTGCGCCAAGTTTCTGTGTGTAGAAATCGCCCATTGATTGTTGACGACTACAAGTACACAAGGCGCTTGGTAAACCGAAGCGAAATTCAGTCCATAATGGAAATCACCCTGTGCGGATGTTCCCTCGCCCAACCAAGAGCATGCAATACTGTCTTCACCGCGATAAGCAAAGGCCATGGCGGCTCCAACCGCTTGTGGGAATTGGGTCCCAACAGGGCTTGAGATGGAGACGAAATTTCCCTCTTTCCAAGAATAATGTACAGGCATTTGCCGTCCTTTGACATTGTCATTTGAGTTGGTAATACAATGGCTGATCATATCGACCAAGTTTCTTCCTCGGACGAAGAGCAATCCTTGTTGCCGATAGGATGGGATGACAATGTCTCTATTCTCCATGGCCATTGCAGCCCCGACACTCACCGCCTCTTCGCCCAAGCACTTCATGTAAAACGAAAGCCGACCTTGTCGTTGCATTTTCATCATCCGATCGTCGTATGCGCGAATTCGAACCATGTGCCCCAAGGCATTGCGAAGGGTGTCGGCATCCAATCCCGGATCCCATTCGCCGATGGCTTCATCGTCATCATTGAGGACGCGGAGTAGACCATATGCGATTTCTCGAGTTTCCGCCCCCCCACAATCGATTGGTGGTTTTGCATGGTGGCCAGCAGGAGTTTCGTGTGGTGATGCGAAAGCCGTCCCCCCCTCTCGATGCGGGGGTACAGGGACGTGCATTTGCGTATCCTCTTCTTGTCCCATTATCCTCACCACTTCATATTCGCTCATAGCGTTTCGCTGATTCATGATTCACCATAGGTGAGCGTCACAGGACCACCTTTTGCCTCTTCAAAGAGGAGACCAGCTCGATAGGATGAGCGCACAAGTGGGCCGCAAGCCACCGCTTTGAAACCCAAATCTCTTGCAACTTGGTCCCACTTGCTAAAGGCCTCTGGCTCAGGAAATCGGTCTACAGCCAAGTGCCTCGGCGAGGGGGCAAGGTATTGACCGATGGTAAGCAGGTCTACACCAACTTCACGAAGAAGTTGCATGGCTTCCACGACTTCTTCATCGGTCTCACCAACACCGACCATGATACTTGACTTGGTCAAAATATCCGGCCTCAGGCGTTTTGCTTCACGGAGGATTTTGAGAGATTGCTGGAATGATGCTCGATGATCTCGGACGACGGCATCCAAACGCGGAACACATTCGACATTGTGAGCAAAAACACGTAATTCTAGTCCTTTGAGTAAGGTGGCAAGAGCCTCAAGGTTCCCATCCAGATCTGAACTGAGGAATTCCAGTCCAACATCGGGGCGGCGTGCGTGAACTGCTTCCAGGCATGCGCGGTAATGTGATGCACCTCCATCGGGGAGTTCATCACGATTAACACAGGTAATGACTGCATGAGATACTCCCATCAAATCAACAGCCTCAGCCAAATTTTCAGGTTCATTCACATCCAGTGGTGGTGGGTTTTTGACAGTACCAACCGCACAAAATCGGCAGGCTCGAGTGCACTGTTCTCCAGCAACCATGAACGTTGCAGTACCTCTTCCCCAGCAATCGTGAATGTTCGGACACTGTGCTTCTTGGCAGACGGTATTGAGTTGATGTTCAAGCACATTTCCGCGAACCTCGTTGAAAGCGAGTTGTGCCTTACCTGTTGGCAATTTTGTTCTGAACCAAGACGGCAATCTTTTGCGAGATTTTTTTCGACGTTCTACCGCCGAGAGAGACTTTGTTTCTCTCGCCATAGGCAGACGTTTTCCGGTCATGGGTACCCCTCTCGTGATACCCGTCATCATCGGACTCGGTTAATCCTTTGTTCCCCGACCCTAGGGTCGGGCTCGGAGTGTTCAAGGCTGGATGGTGATTCCAAGCGACATGGGCACATCACTAGATGGCAAGGTGGCGTTGGTCACAGGAGGTGCCGCAAGGATTGGCGCGGAAATATGTCGCACTCTAGCAAGTGCTGGTGCTACAGTGGCAATCCACTGTAACAGAAGCTTGTCTGCCGCAGAGGATCTGGCTGAAGAAATAGAAGCCTCTGGGGGGCGGTGTTTCGTGGTTCGTGGAGACCTCTCTAAAGATGAAGATCGGGGGGCCTTAATTGGGGCGGTCGTTTCCCACTCTGGGGGACTAAACATCCTCGTAAACAACGCATCTATATTTGAAAAATCATCTCTTGGGGAGATGACTTCAGATGGCGCTCAAGAGATGTGGAGTGTCAATGCAGAAGCACCTCTAATGTTGATTAAACATGCAGCTCCACATCTTCGATTTGGCGGTTCAGAAAAACCAGGTTGTGTCATCAACATGCTCGACAATGCAAGTGGGAGAAACGATTGGCCTGAATTAAGTCATTATTGTGCATCTAAGGCGGCTTTACTATCGATCACCCGGAGTTTGGCTCAGGAACTTTCCCCCGCAATTCGGGTGAATGGTGTCGGCCCTGGCGCGATACTGTTTCAGGATTGGGAATCAGAGGAAAGAAGAGAGACCGTCCTCTCTTCTATACCGATGGGCAGGCTCGGAAATGCTCAAGAAATTGCTCAAACAGTCTTATTCTTGGCAAATGGGCCATCCTACATCACTGGCCAGATCATCGATGTCGACGGTGGATGGTCACTGACGTCGTAGTAGCGTTCAAGACCTGAGTGCGGCTCATGCACCCCGCAGGGGTACCCGAGCGGCCAAAGGGGCCGGACTTAAGCTCCGGTGGCAATGCCTTCGTGGGTTCAAATCCCACCCCCTGCACTAAAATCGGCATTAATTGCTCTGTGATACACGATTCCTAGATGATTCATGAAATAAGCGAGTCCTGCAAACCGTTTAATGGGCTGTATGTCACGGGTCACCGTAGGTGAGCGAATGCTAGGTGGGGTCCGAGGCAAGAGTGCAATGTCCATTCTGTTGGTCACTGTGATGCTAACTTCACTCATGGTCCACCTGACACCGTCTCACGATTCATTGGAAGAAATACCGAATAGGATGGATTCGGGGACAGTCAGCTACGATCTCTACTTCGCTTC
>NTJU01000043.1 GCA_002457195.1 Marine Group II euryarchaeote MED-G33
GAACCAGACTGGATGAATCCCCAAGCATCGGTTTGTGAACTCATCATAGCGACTGCCGCAGCAGCTGCTGGGTTTGTCGTATAACCCATGGCGGCCTCAGAAAGACCACCTTTGGACACCTTTGGTGCTGCGGCCTGAACTTCCATTTGTTGCGGGGTGACCCCTGCGCCTTCGGCTGGAGCGGCCAAACCGAGTTCGATCGGGTTCTCTCCTTCTTCGACCTTGGCGATCAAATCGAATTTTTCAGCCATCGACAAATCATCACGGCCACGAATCAATTCTTTGAGTTGACGAACATCGTGCCCAGTCGACGTAATTGGGCCATCCGTTTCGAGGTCATGCCCACACTGCAAACAGAATTTCGAGGTCGCATCTACGCCGGCTTCACAACTAGGGCAGTAGACCGGCATTACCCGCGCCACGCAGACATCCTCTTTCAAGCGTGTGGGTGGTTCGGGTTTCTGAACTACGTTCAGGCAGACAACTCGTCAATCGCCGATTGAAGTAGGCTGAGGACGGCCTTCCTGTCCATTTCTTCTAGGATCGAAGCCAATTTTGGACCGAAATCTTGGTCAAGCACAATCCAATACATCAGCTGAAACGCATCTCGGAGTTTCATCTCTCGCTCCTTGGCCAATTCACATACGTGATTGTTAATCGTAGCCCAATCCCAGTCGCAATCTGAGAATGCTCCAACGAGGTCACGAATATAGTCTACATCCCGGGAGTCCATATTCTCCTTTGCTAGTTCAGAAATCTGAGTCTGTATTCTGAGTCTGAATCCATCTGGGAAGTGAGGCGATGCAATCCAATTCCGCATCAATTCTAAACGGTGCACTTCGTTTTCTGTTGGTCCGCCATGGATTTCATGAATCAAACCACTGCGCCTAACCGATTCCCAAACGGCATCGTCATTTTCACGCAATTGGGCAAGAAGTGCCAGATGTCTGAAGGTGATTTTTGACAAACCAAAATACTGATTATCGAGATAAGCAGTAGTATCACTATTGTCTATTTTTTGGGCGAAACCGCTTATTGCACTTGAAATATCTGAATTAATTTGGGCATAACCGATTCGAGAAACCATGTCTTTCCATGCCTTTTGTTGTCGTCGACTGAGTTCACCCCACCACCCGTCATCATTTTCTCTCATTGTTTCAGCGAGGTTGCGTTGGTATTCATCAGCCAATTCAATGAGGGCATTTCCAGTATCGAAATCGATATGTCTCTTGGGTTGGTTTCTTGTGATCAGATAGCGCATGATTTGTGGGGGGACTAGGCGGAGGGCTTCGAGGGGCCCAATCGTTACACCTGTACTGCTTGACATCGCCCCTGCTCCCTTCAAGGAAATCCATTCGTAAGTGGTAGGGTAGGGTGGTTCAACATCGAACAATCGAACAATTTCCTTCCCCGTATCATATGACCCACCAGCGGCTCCGTGATCTTTGCCAAATGGTTCCATGGTGACGCCTCTCCAGGCCCATTTGGCAGGCCAGTCAATTCTCCAAGGCAGTTTTCCTTCACCCTTCGTTACATCTGATTGGCCTGCATTTCCATCTGAATCCAACCAGTGAACGAAGGGGTCTTCCCACCCTGTAATCGTGATTCCATCCATACATCCTTTGGCATCAATTGGGTTCCACGGAAACCAATTTGAATCGAGCTCTCTACCTGAAACTCTTTCGATAATTTCTCTGATTTCGTCTGCACGGTTACAGGCGGTTCGCGAAACAACAGAGAATTTTTCCGATTTATAAGCATCATAATTGTAGATGTATTGATCAATTTCGACACCGAGCATCTGCAGTGATTTCTTGAATGGTTCTAGGAAATGTTGTGCGTAAGATATTCCTTGCTCAAATCGCTCTAAATCTGGGATGCCATTCTCATCAGGTGGTGGGATATTTGCCAACTGATGGCCGATGTATGCCTCATATGAATTGTCAAGAAATGAATACACCTTTCGCAATGGGTCAGCATCATCCACAAAGAAGACAAATTCCACATCTAATTCCAGTGTAATACAGGCACGCTTGATGATATCGGAGGTGAGAATTTCTCGTAGATGACCTATGTGGAATTCTCCCGAGGGCGTAATCCCAGATGCGATGACGTGCTTGTCACCACGATGTGACAAGGCCTTCGCAATCGAATCAGCCCAATGCATCTGATTTCACCTCAGACTCTAACGGTTCGAATCAGGCCACGAAGTGGTACAGTGGAGATTGCATTCTGTTCGGTTTTGTTGACCATCACCATGCAGAGGGAGACTTCAGCGCCTTCGTCTTGCAAGGTTTTGATGGTTCGGCGCATGGTTTCACCCGATGACAATACATCGTCGACGACGACGACCTTTCGACCTGCGACATTGCCGTACTTGTTTGAGAGGTGCCCATCTCCTTCTTCTGAGACGGAACGGAAAATCGCCACATCCACATCGAGTTGATCTGCGATTGAATTTGCAAATAAGATGCCATTCAGACTGATGCCTACAATCGTGTCAACCTCCTCGAGTTCTTCCAACACGATGTCAGCCATGATGGATCCAATCGCATTGATTCGATTGGGACGTGCACCAATGGTTCGCCAACCGATTCGAATATCGTCAGGCTGATCGACTTCTGCGGCTCCAGAATTGAGCCATATGACAGTTCTTTGGGAGATGGATAATTCATCCGCAATTTGTTGCGTATTGAGTCCTTGTCCAATCATTTGTGTGACCTTTTCTCGCAGTCCGTCGATGCTCAGCGCCATGTGAATCGAGATTGTCTGCAAGTCCACATCCTATCAAATCACCGGACAGAGTCCATAGGACTCTATCTAGAATCGACCTGTACTGCCAAATCCGCCAGCACCTCTTTCGGTATCATCAAGTTCCTCTCTTTCGACTTCGATGAAGCAAATTTCAGGGACACGTTTGAGTAACAATTGACCAATTCTTTCACCTTTTTCAACGACAAAAGAATCGGCTTCACCAATCCAATGTGCGAGGACCATCAACTCACCACGATAATCAGCGTCAATGGTGCCGACACCATTGGGTAAAATCAGTCCACGTTTTCCCAGACCCGAACGGCAACGGACTTGCCCTTCCCAACCAGGGGGAATCGCGAGTACAAGTCCGGTTGGGAGCATTTCAGTCGTTCCTTTTTTGACTTCAACACGTTCGACTGAATGTAGGTCGAATCCAGCTGCCAAATCACTACCCTGGACAGGTAACATTGCATCAGCGTGAATACGGGCAATTCGCACCTCGGTGGGTTCGTCCATTACCTTACGCGCTGCGCAGGGGAACATTGGTTCTGTCGGTGGTCTCAAGAAGGGGATGCGGGTGGGCGGGACGATGACGGACTTCGATTATGAGTCGTTGCTCGACCGAGCACGGGATAAGATCCCGGAAGACATCTCTTCACGCAGTCGTTGGACATTGCCTGAACCTGACGTCCTCATCGAAGGCTCTCAGACCATTTTGCGAAACTTCAACGAGTTGGTCTCGATGATGGACCGCGACGCAGACCACGTCTATCACTTCCTCCAGAATGAACTCGGGACGAGTGGGACTCGGGACAAGGGACGAATTCTTTTGAAAGGACGAATCCCACCTCGCCGAATCAAGGAACGAATCGTAGCCTATGTCAAGACATTCATTCTGTGTCATCAGTGCAATGCACCGGATACCTCATTCATCAAAGAAGATCGCACAACTTTGCTAAAGTGCCAAGCTTGCGGTGCAACCCGCCCTGTCAAACTCTGATTACTTGGGGCTAAAGTCGAGCAATACCTTGCCTTTGTTACCACGATCATGAATGTGCTGCTGTGCGGCAGCCACATCTTCAAATCGATAGACTGAATCGACTACAGGGTCAATGAATCCCATTTCTAGCATCTTGGCCAAAGAAACCATCTGTTCACGAACCACTTCTTCATCTTTCCACATTCCCATGTGGACGCCAAATACTGATTTGTTAGAGTTCATCATTCGAATGGGATCAAAACGCGGCGTTGTCCTCCACATGTTGATGGCCTTCAACATCGAACGCTTGGGTCCTTTGACGGCAGAAGATGCGCCGAATACATAGAGTCGGCCACCATTTCTCAATGCGCGGTAAGAATCCATCACATGCTTGCCACCCACGGGGTCGAGTGCATGGTGAACTCCATCAGAATCTTCCTTGATGCGCTTGACAAAATCCTCTCCACGTGGGATGTGAATCATGCCTTGCGCCTCAACGAAATCTGCCTTGTTTGCAGACGCCGTCCCGTAGACAATGCCAGCCTCTAGTGCCTTGGCAAGTTGAGCGGTTGCAGTCCCAACACCCCCAGCTGCATGGTGAACAAGAATCGAATCACCTGCTCTGAAATTTCCCAAATGGACCAGCATGTGGTGTGCTGTAAGGTAGGTCACTGGCATTGCAGCCGCAGCATCAAAGGAGACATTCTCTGGCATTGGCCATACACGGTTTGAATCGACGACGACTTGTTCAGCATAGCCGCCAAATCCAGGGAGGGCGACCACTCGATCACCTACGGAAAAATCATCCACATTTGCACCTATTTCGCTGATAACCCCCGATATTTCGTATCCAGGGGTGAATGGGAAATCTGGGGCTGCACCATACAACCCCTGTCTCATCATTAAATCTGCAAAATTGATTCCTGCTCTGTGTACTTCAATACGGACTTGATTATCATCAGGGGTTGGGTTTTCTTCATCGATGATTTCGATGGATTTCAAACCGCCTCTTCGTGCATATACTACGCGTTTCATGTTCATCCCTCTATTTCATTCTAAGGCCATCAGCCACCGTTCCACTGCGCAGGTGTTCAAGCAGTTCAGGAATGTTCTCTTCACCACTGAGAGTGTACCACACTCCCTCTGGGTAAACAACGCATGAAATCCCTCGTTCACATTGCCCTAAACAACCAGCCTTCTGAACTCGAATATCGGGAATCCCTTCGGCCTTGGCAGCTGTCTTGACGGCTTTCATCAACGCTAGACTTTTCTTGGCTGCACAGCATTCCCGCGGCGCGTCAGCATCACGTTCATGAGAGCAGAAGAACATGTGTCGAACAAAGCCGGGCATTGCAATCACGCCATTTGGTCGATTTCCTTGACCAGTTCCCAATCACGTTCGGATAAACCATCTACATCATGGCTCCAAGTGCGGACGAGAACCCGTCCCCAGCCGAGTTCAAATTCAGCATGATGGTCTTGTGCTTCACAAATGGCTCCAACTGTATTCACGAATTCAAGTGCCGAAGCAAAATCTGGAAATTTCCATTCGCGTTCCAAATGGTGCTCATCAATATTGTTCCAATCAGGATGGGCTTCCATTTATTCAGCCCCAGAGGTGATCGTCGTCTCCGCCCTTGGTTTTCTTTTCAACATCTTCATGAATCTTCGTTCGGCGTTTTTGATCTTCACGCTCAAACTGTAACAACTCGCTATCATCGATATAAGCAGGTCGCAAGTGAGCAACCAAGCGCACTTCAACGATTACATCGCGTGCGATATAGCGGTAAATACCGTTGGTATCTAAGATTTCAACACTCATTTTGTTGGTTCCAATCAGTCGCCCGCGGACCCATTCTTCTGCATCCTTTGGCAATGAACGAGCATCGAGAAGGACTTCGACCAAATCGTCGCGTCTCATTCCGGCACGTCGGTCAAGTAGAGGGCCGGTGAGTACATCTTCGCAAACTTCCGGTTTGCCAAGTGTTTCCCAAATTGAAAGTGCCCATTCAGGTAGGTCTGGTGAATCATCGGCCATAGGTATCGACCAGCCGACCCCCAGGTTCCTCTTGAACCGATGGGTTGAGACAAGCCCCTTGTTTGAAGAGGGATGGACTACGCGCCATAGATGAGGGGAACACATGGTTTCGGTCGTTTGGCGTAATATTCCAACCGTTCTGACCGTGGAAGAACTCCTTGACAAGGCATTCAACAAAGCAAAGAAGGCAGGGGATGCAGTTGTCGACAAAGATCGAGTCTATCGCACTCGAAAACAAATGACTCGGATGGTTGGTTCAGCAGGAGATGTCCTTTCAGCGACACTTCGTGAATGGGTCCGCCGATGGCCAAGTTTGGACAAGATGTCAGCTTTTGATGTGGCAATGGTCGAAGCCGCAGTAGGTTGTGATGATTACCGGCAGAGCCTCGGTGCTTGCCAATGGGCTGCAGAGAAGTGTGTAGAAATCTCAGCGCAGAATGCCAAAAAATTGCGAAGGATGGTCAACTTACCACCCATGCATGAAACCCGCAGAGAAGCCTATGGACGAATTTGCAGTATCATGGGCCGGATTGGGGACAATCTCGATTTCTTACGAGATGCCCGAGACACCCTTCGCACATTGCCAATGATCGATTCAACCGAACCTTGTTTGGTCGTCGCAGGTGCACCCAACGTGGGTAAATCAGCCCTCATCGCTTCGATATCTAGTGGGAAGCCCGAAATTGCAGCATATCCGTTTACAACGAAGCAATTGCATGTCGGCCATTTCATCAATCGTCGATTGAAATACCAACTTGTCGACACCCCCGGCCTTCTCGACCGCCCTATGGAGGAGCGCAATCAGATCGAAATGCAAGCGATTGCGGCTCTGGAGCATGTGGGTGATCTCTGTCTATTTTTGATGGACCCATCTGAAACTGGTGGGACCAGCATGGAAGTTCAGACCAACCTGCTCAATGAGGTTGCGAGTTTGCTACCCCAAACCCCCCTAATCGTCATCGATGGCAAAGGCGATCTTCTCGAAGAGATTGACGCCGAGGATTGGGCAGCAGTATGCGAGATGGAAGCCGCATTGGCAATAGACCCCGAAGGCCCCATTCCAGAAATACGAAATCCAGCTACCGGTCATCTAGTCATCAGTGCAACCGAACCCGCTGGTATCGAACGGTTGCGCTATGAAATCACAGAAAAAATCGGTAAAATGCGGGAAACTGATCCACTGTCATTGCCTGAGAATTGGCATGTCCAAGATGATTCGGTCTGAATCAAATCACGGTGACATGGCCACAGCGGACACAGAAAACCTTGCGTTCTGCAACTGCAGGCTCCAGTCCACTAATGTCGATGGAAGCCCCACATCCCTCGCAGCGGAATCCACTCATATCCGACCCCACCCGTATTCGGTTCTTGAAAGCCACGCACCGGCTCAGTCCTTGCGTACCCCTGCAACCATGGGGAATGCCATGTGCATTCCTGAGGCGCACAAACCAATTCCAGCCAGTACAAGAATGGCCTCCACCCATGTTGCAAGATGCACCGACCAATCGGTTGAGATTGCATTGTCTTGAAGTTCAATCGCCCCTTCATCTCCTCCGGTTACGAATCGAACACTTCCTGGCTGCAAATCGTGTTCAATTGAACCATCATGATCCGGTCCTCCGGCAAGGAATACGTAATCTGAAGCGGTACAATTTGTCAATCCAGTGTCTCCAGGTGGGCAGGAATCGGCATACTTTGCGTCCACGATTCCAATCCATGCCTCATCTTCCAATTCCATTGAGATATCAAGTTGAACATCGAGTAAAAAGAATGCACTAGGAACATCCAAATCGGATTCAGACATTCCTGTGACACATTCATCCTGCGCGCCTACGCAAGGTAGGGCAGGTATCTCATCATCGATTGTACCTGAAGCAAACCCGAAGAAGGAAACGAGAACCAATAGCAAACATAGAGACCCAGTTGCAAATGGGAGCAAAGACATGATTCGGACCATCATTGTCATTCAACCATCTCCTAAGCACTCGCCATCAATTGCAATGCCAAGGCACCGACCATAATGGCTGGAGCGACATAGAGCAGTATGTTCCATCGCTTTCGCTGCCTCTGCCGACTTTCATACTCCTCTTCGCATTTTGTTTCACCACATATGGGTGGGTCACGCTTGAGTGAAATTGGACACTGGCAAATCGTACAATGCCGGTGAAGGGGGACGTATGCATTGGAACTGGCTGATTTCGGCAAACCAGTTTTGCTCCCCTTCCGCTTTTTTTCACTAGACTTTGAACTTTCAACATTGGCGCGAATTTGGTCCGCGAGTTTCTGCTTGTCCGCCATATGTCTCAACCTACCTCAATACGTGTCCCAGTGAAGGGTTTACCGGCCAAAGCATCAGCAATTCGGCCCAAATCACGGCCATCCAGTACGGCCAGAGGAAGATTATTGTCAATTGCTGCCTGTACACCGATTGGATCAATCACGCCCGAACCACCAGCCTTACCATGTACTGGCGGGCCGACGATTTCCTGCAACTCAGACAATGTCATGGATTCTATAGGATGTGCATCTGAATCCAATCTGGGGTCTGCTGAATAAACGTGGGAGACATTTGTTGCAATCAGGCACCTTGTCGCTTTTGCCTCTATGGCCAATCGAATTGCGACGTTATCTGTGGTGTGTCCGGGCCTCGTTCCTCCCATTACGACCACTTGATGCGCCTCAAGTCCTCTGGCAGCAGAAGCAACATCGGATGGAATCCCTCTACAGACATCTAGATTGGCCCCTTGCAGGATTTGGGCGACAATTGCAGCATTCAGCCTAGTTGCTGCGATTCCAATTTCATCTAGTGCTGCGACATCATCCAGTACCGGTTTGGCGAGTTCGATCGCTTCTCTGGCAGGAGCTCCGCCTCCGACGACGATTCCAATCGGTGCATTGCAAGCCGAAAGGAGGTCAGCGAGTGAGGATAACCAAGCATGCCGTTCACTCTCTTCAGGGCGCAGTAAACTGCCACCGAGCGCGAGGACCAGGGGGGATGCCATCATACTAGTCGCATCGGTGACGATTCATGACACCTTCCCTTCCGGGCGGCTACGCCGCCGGAAGGATTGATGAGGGCCGAGCCAACCCCAAGCATGAGGAAGCGCAATGTCCGAGGATCTTGAGATGCAGCAGCGCCGCCTCAAGGCAAAGAACGCTCTGGACGATTTGAGCAACATGCGCGGCATGGGTACAGAACTTGTGACTGTGATTATTCCACCCGACCGGGCGATTCATGACGTGCGTCAACAATTGTCTCAAGAATTGGGCCAGGCATCCAATATCAAATCAAAACAAACCAAGAAACATGTGTCTGATGCGATTGAATCAGCGATATCTTCGATTAACAACATGAAGGCCACCCCTGAAAATGGAATTGCATTATTCACCGGTCATGTGATTATCGGTAATAACAAAACAAGAATGACCACGATTGTCATCGATGATCCTCCCGAGCCTTTCCGCTCTTTCCGTTATCGCTGTGACAGCACCTTCGAAGTCACTCAGTTAGAGGACATGCTAATCGACAAAACCTGCTATGGAATTTTGGTGATTGATCGTGGTGAAGCAGCCTATGGTTTGGCCAGTGGAAAGTCCGTTCATTGCCAAGAAGAAATTCAGTCCAATATCATGGGCAAACACCGTCAAGGTGGTCAGTCAGCCCAGCGTTTCGAGAGATTGATTGAAGAACATGCGCATAAGTTTTTCAAGCGCACAGCAGAGCATGCAAGTAATTACTGGCTTGGTTTGATAGACAATATGGAAGGCATCATTATCGGAGGTCCAGGCCATACCAAGGACCAAGTTCTGAAAGGCGAATTCTTCCACCATGAAATTGCGAAGTTGGTACGCAAACCAACCTTCGATGTGGGTTATTCAAATGAATCCGGGTTGCGTGAATTGGTTCAGAGAGCCGGCGGTTTGATGCATGAAATTGAGTTGGATGCTGAGCGACAATTGGTGAACGATTTTTTGGCAGAAATCATGCAAAAGCATCCCAAAGCAACCTATGGTGAGATGATGGTTCGGAGTGCGCTTGACCAAGGTGCGGTCGACACCTTACTTCTTTCAGAAGGCCTCAAGAAAATACGCCATGGGTATACTTGTCGACAGTGTCAGCACGATTGGCAGATTACTGCCGAGCGTTTGGTCGAAATACCACCCTGCCCCTCTTGTTCGGCCGCCTCGGATCAGGTTCGAGAAGACCCCGACAATACCATCAGCCTCATGGATGAGTTGACTCTCATGGCTGGACATTCATCAAGCAAAGTCAAACTGATTTCAATGGACACTGAGGAAGGTGCGACTTTGATGGAGGCCTTTGGTGGCCTGGCCGCTTTACTGCGCTACCCTTGGAGTTGATTCAATGCAGGTGTTGATTGACGAAGTCTTGCCTTCACTCGAATTGGCCATGGCCGATGTTGGAGTGAAAGGTGATTTTTGGAAGAAGATGCTCTCTCGATCAAAAGAGGCTAGTCAGGGTGATTTGGCATTGCCATGTTTTCCATTTGCCAAGCAACTGGGCTGTTCTCCCGATGAAGCAGCAACTCAAATCGCCAACGCATTGCAGATCGACGTCGGCGAAGCAGTTGCCGTAGGTCCCTATGTCAATATCCGCGCATCTATGGATTGGCTTACAGTACAATTGTCGAAGGAACCTGAGACCAAGGAATCCATTCTCATCGAACACACCTCTGCCAATCCGAATGGCCCTTTCCATGTAGGTCGAGCAAGAAATGCAGTGCTGGGTGATACCTTTGTCCGCATGTATCGTGCAGCCGGATACGATGTGACTGCCGAGTATTATGTTGATGACATGGGAAAACAGGTTGGAATCCTCTGTTGGGCCCTGGAAAACCTTGAGGAAGAACAAGTCCAACAACTTCTGATTGATGGAGAGATTCCAATTGAAAAGTCACCACATTCCTCCAAAGATGATCACGCGCGTGTTCTGTGGTACCAGGCGGCCAATTTACTGAAGTCAAAAGATCCAGTAGTTGATTCAGGTGTAACTGAATTGGTGCAGAAAAGTGAGGAAGCTGACGAGGACATACTGAACAGATTCGAAGCCGCATACCAACCAGTTCTTGATGGAATGTTGGAGACTTTAGGGCGAATGGGAATCGCATTTGACTCATTTACCAAAGAATCGAAATTCATCGTCGATGGTAGCGTTGAGATTTTGATGGATCAATTACAATCCTCACAACTTCACGGTGTTGCTGAAAATGGCGCCCATTATCTGGAACTGGAAAGTAAGGGTGTGAAGGGCAAGTCAACACAATTCTTCTACCGCCGTGGCGATGGAAGCAGCCTATATGCGACACGAGATTTGGCCTATCATCAGTACAAATGGACGCGTTCTGGCCGCCTGTTGAATATCTTGGGAGAAGATCACAAGTTACAATCCAAGCAGGTGGGAATCGCTTTGGATGAGTTGAATACTCAAAACCCTGAAGTTGTATTCTACGCCTTTACAAAATTGGCAGATGGAAAGATGAGTACTAGACGTGGAAATGTGGTCTACATGGATGACTTACTCGACGAGGCTCGATCTCGTGCGTTGGAAACGGTACGGGATGCACGGCCTGATTTGCCCGAAGAGAAATTATTGGAAATTGCAGAAGCGGTCGGTGTCAGTGCCACACGCTTCAACATCGCTCGCATCTCTCCGGAGAAAGGAATCACATTCCGTTGGTCCGATGCATTGAGTCTAGAAGCCGACAGTGCCCCATTCATCATGTACAGTCATGCGAGGTCTTGTTCCATTCGACGCAAGGCGGGTGAAGTGGATCTTTCAGTGGGTCTCAACGTAGCCGGACTTTCCGGTTCTGCTGCTGATTTGGTTCGTAGAATGGCCTACATGAATGATGAATTACAGACGGCAATCGATTCCAATGCTCCACACAACTTCTGTGCTTGGTTGAGTTCCCTGGCCGTCGACTACAATCGATTCTATCGAGACAATTACGTCATCGAAGATGGGGTTGTAAACGTTCAGAACCTCATCCTCAGTGAATTGGCTCGTGAACATTTACGACGTGGTTGTGAAGCGGTGGGAATCATTCCCATTGAAGAAATGTAGTTTGAAGGTTTACCCATAGGGTAAGTTTTTGGGAGAACTGAACAACGAACCTGTGATGGCACTGGAAGGAATGGGACCCATTTTACCCTACTACTGGCACAAATTTCTGCAAATCAATTTCCAGACTGGAGATACCTTGGGATTGACTTACATAATTTGTTTCCTCTCAATTTTGACACTAGTTGTCCTCTGCTTCTTGGCTGTGCTGATCCTCAAAGCGCGAAGCCACGCGCCGGAAAATCGCTTCATGGCAGTCTTGTTGCTGGCCGAAGGGTACCGGGTGATGGCCTCTTGGTACAACACGTACCCCTTCAGTGCTGATATGTTGCCGGCGATGGAGTACTATCGTGTAGGGTGGTATTTCTGTTCACTGTTGTGTCTGTTCATGTATCTCTCTACGGTTTCGTTCTATCCTACCAAGCGTTTGGATTTCATGGCCAATGCCAAAATTCGAAACAATCTATGGTGGGCCCTTCCGGTGTTCACTGCCGTCCTCATTGCGGCTTTGATTTCTTCAAGTGGGGGTGTTGTTGAGGCCTTTGGTGGAAACTATCACATTGAATGTAATGCTGTTGATGAGGAAGTGATTCTTACTGCGACACCAGGCTCGCCCCCAATCGAAGCAGGTTGTGTCGAGACTGAGGAATCCTTCCCCTATTCGTGGTTTGTACCCGGCAGTTCTGATGCGGGGAAGTTATTGCTTCTCGCTCCACCACTTTCCGCTATTGTAGCTGCATTCCTAATGCGTGGCGCATGGAATCGATTGGATCAAGAAGATGGAATGGAGAATCAAGCGAATGAAGCTCGCTCACTGTTCATCGGATTCGCTGGAAAAGCGACCATCAAGGGTTTACTGGTCATGTCTATCGTTTACATGACTGCACGATTCGGTGACTTTAATTTAGCTGACTTGGCCTCTATTGAAGGCGATCTCCTACCCATCTATCTGTATTGTCTATACGGATTTATGTTCAGCATCTTGTTAACCGGGATGTTTGAAGGATTTATGTTCAGTTATGCGATACTCAAGAATGACATTCTCGGCATCGATGAGCAATTGCGACGCAGCATGTCTTGGGGTGTATTCGTCTTCACTGGTGCTGTGGCCATTCTTGTTGTTGCGGAATTATTGGAGGGCATCATACCGTATGGTGGTGTTGCGAGTGCACTGGTCGTCGGTGTCCCACTAACGGTGATGCGGAAGCCGATCTACAATACAATCAACATCATCGTAATCATTCTAATGCCTGAAGCATTCACCAAAGATGAACAGAGTTACCTCGAAGCATATTCTATGGTGATGGACGATGGTATCCTCACCGAAAACGAGAGAAAATTGCTCATTCTTCAGGCCAAGAATCTCGGCCTAGATGAGGACCGAGTTGAATATCTTGAAACATGGTATGCAGAATCCTTGGCCTCGTCTGATGAAGAGGAGTGAGGATGATGTGGAGTGATATAGGCTTCACTTTGAATATACTGGGAATAATTGGAATGCCTGTCACGGTGTATTTTCTTTGGAAAGAATTAACGAAAGACTGAATTCCTAAAATTCACTCTTCTTCAAGAATTTCTTCAACGGTCTCACCAGCTCCAAACATCGACGCGATGATGGCAGAAATCCAGCCGACCATAAGATCACTCAGTCATCTCATCGGACGCCGCATCGAATTTATTTTGTTGGATGGTTCGTCTTTCACGATCCTTCTCACCCAACCACGCCTCACGTGACGCCATACGACTCGACATCCCTGCAGAGGTAGATTGCGCTCGCATAGCCACGAGTCCTTTGTAGGCCTGTTCGTAATTTTCAGCACGCTTATTCCAGTTCGCAGCAGGCCACCCACAGTCCCAGCGACTGGGGTCGTACGCGTTCTGCTCGATCCAAGCACCACATCTTGGGAAATAGCACCGGGCTTTCTCTTGTTCACCTTCGATCCAGAATGACATTTCATCACATACTGGGCAATTGTTACGATCGAAGGCAGCAAGCTCCAAAGATGCTTCTTCACCCACATAATCGATTTCCCAAGCGACAATACTTCCACTAACAACGTCGGTTGCACCAGCCTTGGCTAGGAAGGCACGCATCACATCCCAAGCATCCTGTTCGGTAGAGAACACACCCAGTTGGGTTTTCTCGCCACCAGGTGTGGCGACAAACGGGACGAAAACCTGTTTCAGCGCCTCCTCCATGTAGCCCCGTCCTCTTTGAGGACGGATGAAGTCATCGCTTTCTCAGAGAATGGCAAGGGCTTCTGCGATACGTTCAGGCGTGGCCGCACGAATCACGGCTTTCCCCTCACCTTGAGAAAAAATTCCGACGAAGGGGAGGACATCAATCGATGCCGCAAAAAGAGGGTATTCGGCAAACAATTCTCCGGCCCCTTTCCTTTCA
>NTJU01000044.1 GCA_002457195.1 Marine Group II euryarchaeote MED-G33
TCAAGATACACCGGAGGTCCTCATCGATGAGGGTCTCAATCACTTCCTTGGTTGGGACATTGGTGAAACCCATTCAATTGTATTCGGAACCAAAACAGTCGAGGTTAAAATCACCGGATTTACCCAAGGCGAAATCTCTCGGACCGTGTATTTCCATCGAACTGACCTTGCAGAAATTCTGGGAATAGAAGCAACAGTGGTCATGCTTCAGTTGCCAGAGGGTGTAGAAACAGATGACCAACTTGCTGAGAATTCGTTGGGAATCACGATGCGTGAAGACACATTGGAAGCATTTGACACAATTCTAGAGCAACAAAAAGGGATTTTCATTGCAATTGAGGGTCTTGGGATTTTGATTGCCGTAGCTGTTCTGTTCAATACATTGGTCATGAATCTCGCTGAGAGAGACCGTGAATTGGCAACACTCAGAGTACTCGGTGCATCCAACAACCGCTTGGGAGCGATGTTGTTTGGGGAACACCTCGGTATCGGCCTCATCGGCGGGATTTTGGGATGCATATTCTCAGTCTTAGGAACACAACTCATGATGTCTTCATTTACGACTTGGTCAGCATATTTCACCGTCGAACCTTCCAACTCTTCGATTTTTATTCTGATTGGAATCGTCGTCTTTATCTCCATCTCATTGACACCCTTTGGAATGTGGAGAATCAAGAAAATGGATCTAGTTGACAAGGTCAAAGATATGTCACAGTGAGGTGTTTGGATGCGTTTGGTCACTTGGAATCTCAATGGAATCCGCGCCGCGATTCGCAAAGGTCTGGATGATTTTGTCGAACGTATCAATCCGGACATTCTGTTACTCCAAGAGACACGGGCATTACCAGAGCAATTGCCCAAGGGTTGGGAACCAACAATGGCTCATACGCTGATGCACCCTGCCGAAAAGAAAGGCTACTCAGGTGTCGCAACTTGGGCCAAGGAATCATTCACAGACGTGGGTCGTGGAACTGGAACAAATCTAGATCCGGATGACTTGGAAGGACGGATGCTCCACACCTATCACAACGGCGTGCATTGTTTGAATTGTTACCTTCCCAGTGGTTCCAATAAAATTGAGCGTCAAATTTGGAAAGAACAGTGGATGGAAGATTTACTCGAATGGGCGCGTCCATTCACAAAATTGGATGAACCAGTCTTTCTTTGTGGAGATCTCAACATCGCCCATACTGAAGACGATATTTGGAACCCCGTTGGAAACAAAAACATGAGTGGATTCCTCCCCCACGAGCGAGAATGGTTCGACCGCCTACTCGCATCCGGTTGGAATGATTTACTCCGAATCGGTGTCGGTCCCGGCAAGGGGCCATACTCTTGGTGGTCGAACCGCGGACAAGCCCGTGAGAAAGATCGAGGTTGGAGGATTGATTACGTTCTCGCAAATGCCGCAGGCGCCCCACTACTACAGCGTGCATCGGTCATGAGGGAGGGCGGTTTGGTTGTCAGTGACCACGCTCCAGTCATCGTCGATTTGGATATTTAGTCGACCCTACGGGTCGACAAACGCTGAAATGCAGGAACCATTCGGGCTGAGCATGAGCGGTGACCTCAACAATCGCCTCCAACGCCTGTTGCCGAATGGCAGGGGTGTTTGGATTCCAATGGACCATGGTCTATCTGGATACCCTGAAAATGGCCTCGACCGAATGGATTCAGTCATCGATTCAGTGATTGCTGGAGGTGCGGATGCCATCGTTTGTCAGAAAGGGGTGGTCAGTGAGCAATCAGCTCGTACCGGTTGGGATGGTTTTGTTTGTCACGTCTCCGTTTCGACCGCACATGGTGGTCAAAATTCTCAATCAAAGGTCAAAATCGCAAGTGCTTCAGAAGCACTTTCCAGGGGAGCAACAGGGGTTTCTGGACAAATCAATTTGGGCGATGAAAATGAACCACAAATGATTCTCGATATGGGCGAATTGACAAGTGAAGCACACGAACTTGGAATGCCTGTTCTCGGCATGGTTTACCCTCGTGGCCCCAATCTGGTGGTTCTACCAAACGATATCACCGGAGGGGTGGCACATGCTGCACGTGTTGCATACGAAATGGGCTGCCATGCAGTCAAGGTACCATGGACCGGCAATGCTGAGAGTTTCCGTAAAGTGTGTGAAGCCGTCCCAATCCCAGTCCTGATTTCCGGAGGGCCTGGCAGTGGGTCTTTTGACGAAACATTAGAAATCGTTCGGTACGCAATGTCAGCTGGAGCAGCCGGTGTTTGCATGGGCCGTCAGGTGTTTGGGGCCAAAGACCCAGGTGCTTGCGTTCGTGCTCTTCGCAATGTCATCCATGGGTCGTAGGTGAGAGAATGGAATTATGGCTCGATGCAACGGGTGAAAATGGAGGTTTACTCCATCCACATCCTGCTGATCGCGTCTTGCTTGTCGAAGGAGATGACATTCTTGATTGGATTGAATCTCCCTTGTTTGCCTGCGAAGACGGGCGAATTCTCGATTCCTCGACCGCACCAGTTGGCGTCCACGTAGATATTGGTGATGCAGAAGGTCAAGAAGCAGCGAAATCGATGATTGGACTTGTATCATGGGTTGTTTTGACTACAGGGGATTGGCAAATGATTCCACTTGAGAATCTCGTGGCCTCCGCTCAGGGATCTGGAACCAGACTCATCGCTCGAATCGATACACAACAATCCCTACGCGGGGCAGCATTTGCTTTGGAAACCGGTGTTGATGGCCTACTATTGCCTGCTGAACAGCCTGAAATTTGGGCCGATGCCCAAATTATTGCCGCCGAGAGATTGGCGACTCAAAGTGAAGGTGATGATGGAATACTCGAAGAGGGAGGTGACATTGTTTCCTTCGATGTGCAATCTGTTGAAGATGGCGGTGTTGGCGATCGGGTTTGTGTCGACTTAACATCAATTCTTGAAGTTGGAGAGGGTTTTCTCATCGGCTCTGCTGCCAATGCAATGGTGTTGGTACACGGTGAAACATTGGAGAGTGAATTCGTACCCCCTCGCCCGTTTAGAGTCAATGCTGGAGCCGTTCATGCTTACATCTTGATGGAGGACGGATCAACCAAATATCTGAGCGAGTTGGTCGCTGGAGATTCTGTCGCCGTGTGCAATTCAACCGGTATCGTTCGAAGTGCAATTATTGGGCGGATGAAAATAGAGTCTCGCCCCTTCCTACTCATTCGATATATTCATTCAGAGAGTGGCAAAAATGGGCAAATTTTCCTACAACAAGCGGAAACAGTTCGATTGATATCTCCTTTAGGAGATATGCCCTCCGTCACTTCAGTGGAAGTAGGGGATTCTTTGCTCGGATTCATTGGAACAAGCGCTAGACATATCGGTCAGAACGTTCTGTCGATGGCCGAGGAGCACTGAGGAGGGGTAGAATGGCAGTCTTGGGTCGAGGTGAAGGACATGGTGGGGTTAGCATCCTCCACGCCCTTGGCGCTGGTTATGGCGCTGCAGCAAGTATCACCCTTTCCACTCGTGTACAATTACGAGATTCTCCGGTGAAAAAAGAGCCAGAAGACCCCCATGGTCTACTTCCCGCTGTTGTTGAAACTTGGTCTAGTGCAGGGCTTCCTATGCCCGAAAGTGAAGAATTACACTGGGCGATTCGTTCCGATTTACCCATTGGACGAGGTCTGAAGTCCAGTGCTGCATTGTCGGTGGCTTGTATCCGCGCCCTTTGCGATGCGACAGAAACCGAATTGGAGAATCACCAAATTGTAGACTTATCCTCATCAGCCCAGTTGGCCTGTGGGTGTTCATTGACAGGATCTGTTGATGATTCATGGGCTGCGGTCGAACCTGGTTGGAAAGTGGTTGACCCCTCAATTCCTGCTGCCGATGGTGTATTGATGCAGGGGGAAATCGAAGGTTCGGAAAAGTGGACGATCTTGATTCTCAATCGAGGGCCAAGGGAATTGCAACCTGACCCAGAAAGATTCCAAGCCGCAGCGGGTCAATTCCAACAAGCCATTTCTGCGGTTGAGCAAGAACAAATTTTCAATGCGATGATCCACAATGGGCGTGCAGTCGCCTCTGCACTAGGTGATACACCGGGTCGGAAAACGTGTAATGACATGGGGATCTTAGGTTGCCGTGTTTCTACAATTTCGGGTTCTGGGCCATCGATTGTACTGATTCTTCCAACCAGTCAAGAATCATCGATTCGCAGAGTATACCAAACCATCGAGCCCCGTGGATGGGAAGTCCTCGAAACTGCATTCCGTTCAAGTGAGGCATAAGGGGGCCACAGCGATGGGCATGAGTCTTGGCGATTCAGTCAGAGTGACACTCTTTGGAGAAAGTCATGGTACGGCTGTCGGTGCCTTCCTTGAGGGCGTACCGCCCGGCATCCCAATCAATGTTGAAACCTTGATTGAAGATTTACAGCGTCGTCGCCCAGGTCGTCGCTTATTATCCGCTAGAGCCGAACCGGATGATTGTGAGATTCTATCTGGTGTTTACGAAGGTCAAACCACAGGATATCCGATTTTACTTCTCGTACGAAATCAAGATGCGAAATCACGGGATTATGGGTTTTTACCCAATCAGCCTCGTCCTGGGCATGCAGATTTACCAGAAGCCACACGAACAGGTGGGGCAGCTGATCCCCGTGGTGGAGGTTCCAATTCCGGACGATTGACCCTAGGCCTCGTGGCTGCAGGTTCATTGGTTCGTGAAGCCTTGGGCGATGTAACGGTCGATGCGCATTGTAGCCAAATCGGTTCAATATCTGCAGAATTTGATGGTGTACCTGAAGGTGAAGCTTGCACCATTTTGAATTGCAACGATGTTGAGGCAGCAGAATCGATGCTCAATCTTGTGAAATCACTTCGAAAAGAAGGGGATAGTATTGGATCAACCGTTGAAGCCCGAGTTTGCAATTTGCCTTTGGGTGTCGGCGAACCTTGGTTTGAAGGGCTAGAGCCAGCACTTGCTCGCGGGTTGATGGCGATTCCTGGCGCACGAGGTGTTGAATTCGGTCGTGGCCGAGAATCGGTGACCATGCATGGTTCTGAACACAATGATGCATGGGGTCCTGAACAGATTCCGATTGGAGATGATGCTGATGGTGCTCTGGGGGGCATGGCTACAGGAGCTCCTTTGAGAATTCGTGTCCATTTCAAACCGCCCAGTTCGATTTCAGTCCCACAAATGACACTGCATATACCATCGGGGGAAATGAGGGAATTGCAAATTGGTGGCCGTCACGACCCGGTTCTCGCTCCCCGTGCAACCCCTGTGGTGGAAGCAGTTTGCAGACTCATCATTGCCGATTTACTACAAATTAGGGAGGGCTGGAGTTGAATATACACATTCACAAATTTGGTGGTTCCTGCCTCTCTGCAATCGAAGATATCGATGCGGTTGTTGAGCGGATTCGAAACTCAAAAGGTCGTGCAGTGGTAGTCGTATCTGCATTCAATGGGATTACGGATCGTTTAATCGAACAGATTGACCATCGTTCGAATTCCTCAAACTCAGCCTTCACTGCATCGATTGAATTGGAACACATTGAACGTGTACCTGAGATTGCCACATCACCTTGGGCAGTTCGTTTTGCTGAAACACTACATCATCTGTCTGAATCCCTTGATTCCCATACCATTGAACCGAATGCCGAACTTCGTGCTGATGCATTGGCTTGTGGTGAACGCCTCTCAAGTTTGGCTATTGCAGCAGCCTTGGATGCTCATGGAATCCCCTCCATCCCCGCTTGGTCCGAGAATACAGGAATCCGATTGATTGGCCGCGGTGAAGATGCTCGAATCGATATGAAGCTCACCAAGGAACTCCTCGAAATTCCAGAGGGTGCAGTACCGGTGATTACCGGTTGGTATGGAGTGACAAAGGACGGATTCGCTCTACTCGGTCGAGGCGGATCTGACTTGACCGCTACAACCGTAGCGGCAACTCTCGATGCATCAAGTGTCACAATTTGGCGTGATGTGGAAGGGGTTTTGGCACTCTCTCCTCGTTGGACCTTACCTGCCAGAAACCTATCCAATTTGTCCTACACTGAAGCAGCGGAATTTGCTCTCTTCAGTGAGCCGATGCTTCACCCTTCGGCAGTTGAACCATTGAGGGTCCCTGGAATACCCCTCTATCTCCGCCCACTCCACAGTCCTGAGATTGATGGAACGATTATTGGTCCATCCATTCAATTAGAGACACCTCAGGTACGTGCAGTGGGCTGTTTACCACGTTTGGTTCCCTTGACTTGGTCTCTTTCGAGCGCCCTATCATTGACAGAATGTGTCAGCGATGCGATGTCTACTCTGAGTCGTGCCAGAATCCGCGTGGCCAGTGTGCGTGCACAACCTGGACGCGTCCGTCTTCTCGTATCGAGCAGAATGGCAGCACGTGCAAAACGCATTCTTTCTGAGAAACCAAATTTACCGACGCCTGAATTGGGTGACCCTCTGTCCATTTTGTGCTTTGTAGGGGAGGGTATTGGAAACGACTCTACGATTCGTAGTAGAATCAAATCCTTTGCCAATGATTCGGAGATTCTTCTAACCTTCAGTGAAGATGAGAAACGAGATCATGCAATTCATGGAACCGTTCCAGCCAATCAAACAGAAATCGCAATCCAATCGCTTTGTGCAGCACTAGATTTACTGGCACAGTGATGATTACTCATCGCTCGCTTCTCGCCACTGCTGGATTCTCAGTGGGATATTGGCTGCGAATAGACCAGCGACCAGGATGAAGACAAACATGGTGCCCAAGGCGACCCCATACACACTGGTCAATTCAACAGATTGTGATAGGCGGACGGAAGTTTCCTTGTCGAAGAATTCGAAGAACCATGGGATGATGACGTTGATCAATAGAGTGCAGGATGCCACAAATGCGGCAATTACCGGTGTCACAACAAGGCTGATGTGGTACCGGCTCAACACCTTCTTCACATTCATGACGTATACTTCTCCAGTGCGGATACTGGTGTCAAGCATCGAGAAGCGGATGACACCATTGGTTACTTCCATGTACATGACCAGCGATACAGCATAGAGGACAATCAGTTGCTTAGTCCAAAATTCTCCAACCTCAGATAAGACACCGGCATCAAAGGTGTCCTTGGAAGCAGCGAATCGTAGAGAGATCAGGATGAACAGTACGTAGGAAGCGAGTAGACCGCGTGCATCACGGCGGAAAATACCATAGAAGCCTGCGCCCAAAGCTGCAATGACAATCAATAGATGCATGATTTGTCCCATGGCATCCAATCCAATCCAACTTGCAAATCCATCCCACAATGTGCCATCAGCAGGGGTTACGAGGTAGGTTAGAACTGCGAGTAACATCATCAGTCCACCACTAATTAACTGAAGAGTTTGGACCATTCGATCGGCAGGTAAGAATTTCATTTTTGGAACTAGAGGGCCACCGAAGAGGCTCTCGACGAATGTTGGAACGTAAACTTCTGGAACTGCATCCTTTGGAATTTCAGAACCGCCAGCAGTCATTTTCCCTGCCAACTTCTTACGAGATGGTGCACCACTTCGAATGGTCTTACCGTCGTATAGGTGTGCTGTATCAGCGGATTTACCTGCAGCCATCATATCACCTCAGAATCCTCTTGCTCCAGCTAGAGCCGTTGAGAGTAGCATATCTGGCTCCCAATCCATTACGAATGCTCCAAGTCCACGTAGTTCAGTCATCAGAATATCTCGCTCAGTCTTGAGAACTTCATATCCAGTTCGATCCAAACGCTTTGCATCAAACTCAAACTCAAGGCTTGATGGGCTGAGAATCGTCACGTCGAATTCACGTGCACGGAAATCACGGACTGCATTGATGAGTGTGGGGTCACCTTCAAGCGGACTCAAGATGATAATCGGACTGCCTTTGTTGATGTGCGGCATGATTCGATTTGTGACCACTTGTAATGGGGTATTGCCCTTGGCAGCCGCTCCGGCCAACTTGGTTAGCAGAACGTAGAGTTGCTTCTTTCCAGTGTCACGGTCAACACTGTTGATTTCATTACCGTAAATGACCAAACCCACCGAGTCACGTCGACTGAGGAAAAATTGTGCCAAACTGGCTGCGGCTCGAGTACTGTAAACCAATGAATTCCGGCTTACAGGACCAGTTTCAGATACCGCACGACTATCCACGAGGAGGATGATATCACTCACAGCGTCACGCTCGAATTCGTTCACCATCATCTTTCCAGCGCGCGCGTACGCCTTCCAGTTGACCTTACGCATGGGGTCACCTGGGATGTATTCACGCAAGTTGTAGAAATTCGAGCCTTCACCCGGTTGCCGGATGTTCACTGCACCAGTGAAAATCTTGGGCACCCGGCTCTTGACAAACGCATCCTTGAGATCTTCAGTCTTCGGGAAGACAAGGAAATCATCGTAGACGTGAATTTCTTTTTCTTTGTGGAACAGGCCGAATGGATCCTGTACTCGGATACTAACTGGACCGAGTGTGTAGAATCCACGCAGTGGGCATTCGACGGTATATTCGATGAGGGTCTCTCGACGTGGGCCGAGTTCCATCAGGATGTAGTTGGCGCCTTCCTTTATTCGCATGACTTCGGGGACGGTGTCCTTCACTTCCAGAATCTTGGAGAGTGGAGAGTGGTTCTGTAGGCGAAGGGTCACTTGGATTTCGCCGTCCTCAAAGATTCGCGCTGCAGACACTTTTCTCATCGCTGAAAGCGATGCCAATGTCGGGGCATCTTCTGAATCCTCATCTTCATCAATTCGTCGACCTGTGGCCGCCACATCCGCGTGGGCTGCACGAAGCGCAGCCCATGTCAGGAAAGAAAGGAAAACCACAGCAACGGTCACCAGCTGCGAATTTCGCAGTACAAGACCGAGCAAGTATAGCGCTGTCGCGAGACTCGCGAACATTGCCGACTTGCGACTCCATGCCATAGTTAACTCTCCTTCTCCTTACGCGAATAAATCCAAATTAGTTTCAGACTGTGGGTACGGGCACTTCTCGTAGAATCGCTTCGACGACCTCTTGCTGTTCCAGACCCTTGATCTGATGTTCAGGCTTGAGGATTAGACGGTGGCTGACCGCGAGCGGTGCAACTGCCTTCACGTCGTCTGGAGTCACGAAGTCACGACCGCGCATTGCAGCCGCTGCACGGCTCGTCTTGAGCAGTGCTTGTGAACCACGTGGCGAAGAACCGACGAGGACACGTGGGTCCTCACGAGTTCGTGCAACGATTTCGACCATGTACATGCGTACAGCCGGATCGACGTAGACGTCTTCAATGGCTTGCTGCATGGCAACAACACGGGCGGGGTCTGTGATCACTTCAACATCGACAGCATCCTTCTTTCGAGTAATACGTCGAGCCAAAATCTCGTCTTCATCCGCTCGGTCTGGGTAACCGACACTCATCTTGAACATGAATCGGTCCAACTGAGCTTCAGGTAGGGGGTAAGTTCCTTCCTGCTCGACCGGGTTCTGTGTGGCCATGGTCAGGAACGGACTGGGTAGTTTGTGTGTGACCGTACCAATTGTCACCTGCTTCTCTTGCATAGCCTCGAGAAGAGCAGCCTGCGTCTTGGGCGGGGCTCGGTTAATCTCGTCAGACAATAGCAGATTACAGAAGATTGGTCCGGGCTTGAACGTAAATTCGCCCTTCTTTGCATCATAGATGTTTGTACCAGTGATATCGGCTGGAAGCAAGTCAGGGGTGAACTGAACACGCTTGAAGTCACAACCGAGTGCGTCGGCGAACGTGTTTGTCATCAATGTCTTGGCAAGTCCAGGATAATCTTCGAACAACAGGTTACCATTCGAAAGAATGTTTACCATAACGTTGTCAATCACGTGGGCTTTTCCGATAATCACCTTTGCTACTTCAGCACCAATCGCTTGTGCGATGGCACCGACAGCTGCGAGTCTCTCGCGAACTTCAGGCGTGCTCTGGTGTCTCGGGGTCTGCGGAGCGGCAGGAGCCGGAGCCGGAGCCGGTGCAGCAACCGCGGGTGCGGGTGCAGGTGCAGGGGCTGGGGCAGGGGCTGGTGCCGGCGCAGGGGCCGCTGGTGCGGCCGGGGCTACGGGTGCGCCGCCGGGTGGCGGTGGTGCTTGCATTTCTCTTCACTCTCCTTTTTTTTGTTGACTTTCGTCACTGTTGTTGCTTCCCCCATCGACGGATCGATTGGAGCAACTCTCGAAGCTCCTCGGGGGAATATGTTCTGTTTTCGCTGTACGCGAGTTCAACAAGACGTGGGTTTCCAATCATTGTCTGGACTTCACCAGGCATTTTGAGCGCCATCTCGTCTCGTGTTAAATCATAGAAAATTCTGACCTTGGCCATCAAAGCTTCTCGGACCCGCTGGCGATATGAAACAGGGTCGAGTTTGTCCGGTCGTTCTCTGAATCGAGTCAAGTCGAAGACGTGCCTCCAATTCGGTTTTTCAGGTACCACCATGATGGCAACTAGGAGTAGGAGTAGAATATTGAGGATGATGAGCCACTTGAGGAATGAATCACTGGTCAACAACACAATCGTGGCCATAGCGTCTGTGAAGGGTGCACTAAGCACACCGGTCACGTGACGGCTTTCGTCAAAGACAACATGGAAGTTTTCCGTTGCATATTTGACAGTGGCTGACAATTCTTGGTTGTCAAACTCCATCATTGAGAAAATGACTGCACTGAAGTAATGCTCGTTTCCATCCCACAATGAGTTGCCTGAAAGTCGGCTTTGCCAGCAGGTGGATTTTGCAACATCACATTCGTTGCGCATTCCCGTGTCTTCGGCTTCAGCATAATCCCAGAACCGATTGCTGAATGCGGTCTGATCGGAGACAAAGAGAATCGAACCAGTCACATCGATATCCGACAAGGAGCCAGCATTATCTTTCTTGTAATCCTGAGCAGTAATTCCCGGATAATCAATTCTTACAACGAGAGCAAGATCACCTGGTGCAGGGTTCTGGGAGTTGTCACACTCACCGTCATCGAAGGGGTCATCGGGTGTTTGTTGGCCTTCAATATCGATACAAGCGGATACACTGGCTTGAGCAAGAACCTTGACGTCGCAGGCTTGTTCAGAGTTTGCACAATTATCCTCGACCTTGAGTCCTGTGGGAGATCGGAACATCACTGGCATTCGGCATTCTGTGTATAGGTGCTGTGTGAGTTGTGAGGCTTCACATCCACTAGACTGGCCAGATTCAGACATGACTCCAACGCCATCACCATCGGGGTCAGCGATCGATTGTTCAATTGACGCTAGACCCCATACATTCTTCGCATTGCCTTTTTCTCCACCGATGGGTTCTCCTTCAGCATCAAATTCCCACCACTTGTGGTCATCGTCATACAGTGGATCATCGAAATAGGTCACACCAAACTTGGCGGCGACACGGTTGGCATTGTTGTTGTCCGCAGCGATAATCACTTTGCCACCACGCTCTGTGACAAATTCGTAAATCTTGGTGGCCTCAGTTTCATCGATTGGTTTCTCGGGTGCAATGACTGCGAGCAGCGTTCGATGTGGGTTCTGCCAGTCATTGACCAACATCGGTGTAGACATCGTATTGGCAATGCTGTATCCTTCCCCGGTTTCTCCCAATGAATCAGCCATCAAGTTAAGTTGGGCCAGGCGAGAATTCTCATCTTCAGCTGATTCAAAAACATAGGCGGAATATGCGGTGTCCTTGTCAGCAGAGAATACCATTGGGAGTGCCAAAGTCATCAGCAGAATAATCACTAGAGATGAAGCGATATACAGGCCAAAACGGCTCCGCTCGACATCATCTTCAGCCATTGTTCTTCCTCCCCCTAGTTTTGTATGGAGCCTAGGCTCTAGCACACCAACGGGTTTGGCAATCTAATAGCGCAAATATAGGTTGCTGCGAGCCGAGCAAGGGTAAATCCCCTATTATCGAGGAGTTTCAAGTCGGCCCTTTGCGTATCATTTCCTAATCAATGCCCTGTAAATGCCGGAATTGTAACAAAATTAGTTATTTCTCGCGCGCGCGCACGAAGGCTGCCCAAAGAATTGCCATCGGAGTTACCAAGGTCGGGAACATCAGGAAATTGTCTGAGGTGACTTGCTCCTGATTTTCAGGACCATCGTCATCACCTACACTCGCATCGTTCTGATCTTGTTGGGCTCCAACGGGCCTCGCTTCAACTTGTACATCCGTTTCATCCTTGTTGGTAGAATCCCCTTGCCCACCATTCATTACACCGGTTGATTTGATTTGAACCTCGATTTCACATTTTCTTGTTGGATGTGTTGAGGACGCATCAAACACCAATGTGACTTCGATTACATCGGCGACCCCGAAAGTTTGTTTGACCACTCCCTCCATTGACTGTAATGGCTCATCGTCCACGGTCAATACCGGGCAATCATCCTCAATTGTGGCGCTGGTAAAAGAATCAGCAGTATTCCCCATATTTCTCAAATCCACGTGCAGATTAAATTCAGTACCAGCATTGATCGAATGCTCAATTTCAATAATCTCAACACCCCATCTGTACAACTTTGGGACGATGATTTCCCCATCAATACTCTGCGTTGAAATGGGTACTGGAAACGGAGTGACTCCCCAAGAAGCCAACCCTTCAATTTCGAAATCAAACGTAGTACCAGCGGCGATATTCCAAACATCAATATCCTTCATTTTCAGTGTGAATGTATCATTTGAACCACTTCCAACAGTGACACTTTCTTCCCCAACCAATGTTGCATCAGAGGATGAATCGTAATCTAATGTAATCTCGATATCCCCTACCAGATTGTCATTGCGAATCCAAAACCGAATCGAAGTTTCTCCTTCTTCCAACTGGAATGGATCATCTTCAGATGCTCCGTCGGAATAAACCAGTCCCATTTCCCAGCCGACGGGTGTGGGCACTTCCTGTGCTTCGACAGGAGTGGTGGGGGATAAGGCGAGTAGCATGATTGCACTCAGAACAATTCCCATCATACGGACTTGCATCATGCTATCGTATCGCTCATCAGCCATCAATGCCACGCTTAGAGGTGTTCAAGCGGAGCGAGTGCCCTACGTGTGAGTACGCGCAGCATTTTACGACGATAAGCAGGCGGGAAATACGTGTTACTAACCGGTTTTACAGCCTTACGGACTCCTTCGGCTAGTGAACGGATACTGTCCTTACCGGCCCATTCTGCCAAGGCCTCTTGAGCCAAGTCACTATGATCACCAGGAATACTCTCACAACCGGTGGTTGCAATACGCAGGTCGGAAATTCCCCCTGCTTCAATTTTCCATGCTGCTGCTACACCCGCTTCAGGGAAATCCCATGTCTCTCGAAGTCGTAATTTCTGATAGGCACCTTGCCAATTCTTTGCATCATCGGGGAGAGTAACGTGTGTGACAAGTTCACCTTGTTTGAGCACATTCCGAGTCATCCCATCGAGTTCAAAGAAATCTGCAAATGGCATTGAACGAGCGCCGGATGCACTGGCCAAATGAATGGTCGCATCCAGTGCGATAAAAGCGGCTGCCAGATCCGCTTGATAGGTTGCAACACACAGTGTATTTTGATTCGGAATCACACGACAATCTGCACCTGTATCACAATCGCATTTATGGCACCAATCTATACTTCTCCTCCACTCCTCTGTTTGGTTAAACCAATAGCATCTAGTGTCGAGACAAATATTCCCTCCAACAGTAGCCGAACGACGGATCATGACGCTGGCAATCGTACCTGCAGTCTCTCGAATAAGGGGGTGGACATCCTCATTTCCAACTAAATCATGAATTCTTACCATTGCACCGATAACCGTTCCAGATAGTGCAGTCAATTCTTTCACCTTAGAAAGTGAAATTACATCGGGTTTAGCATTCAGTTTCCACTTGTAGTTCGGCAGTAAATCTGTGCCTCCTGAAATCCAATCAAAAGAATCCAATTCTGCAGCCAAAGCAATGGCTTTGGCCAGATTGTCAGGAGTGTGTAATGTGAACGGTGGCATGCGCATTAGGCATCACCTCGATATCGTCTTTCGACATGGCTCCATGCACGTGC
>NTJU01000045.1 GCA_002457195.1 Marine Group II euryarchaeote MED-G33
CCTTGCCGATCCGTATCATCGATTGGGTTGATAATTTCAAGATGAACAACAGTGGTTGATGGATTCTCATCGTGAATGCCACCTTCAACTGTAAAGGCTGTAACGCCATATGCATGAACAGCATCATCCATCGTTAGCAGTGGAGGTTGATCGGTGACCATTGTTTCCTGTTGAATGTCTTCATTTTCATCAGTATTTTGTGGAGTGTCATTGGCGGCCATTCCACCCATGTATCCCAATGCTGTGGCCATGAGGAGTACCCCGACCAATAAGGCAGCGGTCCATCCAAATTTTTCATCCATGAACTATGTGTGTAATGGTAATCTTATGATGATACTTCATCGCTGAGTGCTATATCTACTCTGTCCAAAGCCGGTTGAATATACCATTTCCAAATCGGCCACATGACAAGCATACCCGTAATCAAATCGAGAATGAAATGCTGTTTTGTAGTCAAAATCGAAAGTGACATGAGAACCCACCAAATGCCAATCGCCCATTGTCGAACTGGCCAATCCTTCCACCAGCGAATGGCGAACAATGTGAACAAAAGAGCAGAACTCACATGCAAACTGGGCCAAGCGCTGTAGGGCTCATCGATCGACCAGAGCCCTTCATACATAGACAAGAAGAATGGGTGCATAGTGTCAGCACCGTCGACGGCTTGAGTTCGGAGGTGAACTTCAGCCGGGAAGAGGACGAACCAAGTATTTGAGATGACGAATAACAAAATCATACTTTGACTCAAGATGAGTGCTTCATTCCGCCCCCTCTGGCTATTTGGCATCGAAATCAATGGCAATGGGTAGAACAAATAGAACAGTGAGAGATAGATGACGACCGTCCAAGCCATGAATGGAATGGCCAGATCCATTGAGGTGACTGGGTCGAAAACAGTTGTACCCCTCATGCTCATCAGATGATTGATGATGACATAGAATGGTGCAAGAATCGCGACGTCAATCGCAGCCATGCTCAATAAAAATCCAACATTAGATTTTCTAGATTTGGTAAAATTCCAGATTTTCCAAATGCCTGGAATCTCGTCGCTCAAGCGAGCACCTCACTTGAGGTTTCGAGTGAACGATTGGATACCGGTGATGTGTCGTGCCAGAATCAAATTGTGGATGTCATGCGTCCCTTCGTATGTCTTGACAGATTCAAGATTGTTCATGTGGCGCATGATTGGATATTCGCTGGTGACACCGTTGGCACCATGAATGTCTCGTGCAACACGGGCGATGTCAAGTGCGATGTCTACATTGTTCATCTTGGCCAAACTGATGAATTCAGGAATCCAGTTGTCGCTGTCGACCTTCTGTCCGAGATGATAGGCGAGTAGTTGCCCCTTTGTGATTTCTCGAAGCATAGTGGCCAACTTCATCTGAATCAATTGGAAGGCGGCGATTGGGCGGTCGAATTGAATACGTGCGAGTGAATACTGCTTGGCAGCATCAAAGCAAGCTTGTGCAGCACCTATGCTACCCCATGCAATTCCATATCTCGCCCGGTTTAGGCACGAGAAGGGTCCAGAAAGCCCTTCGGCTTTTGGCAACAAACGGTCCTTTGGAATCTTACAATCTTGGAAGACCAATTCGCTGGTCACCGATGCGCGTAGGGAGTGTTTCCCTTTCTGCTCTGGAGCTGTGAATCCTTCATCACCCATCTCGACGATGAATCCTCGGATCTTACCATCGAGTTTAGCCCAAACGATTGCCAAGTCACAGATGGTACCGTTGGTAATCCACATCTTGGCACCATTGAGTAGGTAATGGTCACCCATGTCTTCGGCCTTGGTGATCATCCCGCCTGGATTGGAACCATAGTCTGGTTCAGTCAAACCAAAGCAACCGATGAGTTCGCCGGTTGCCATTCCAGGGAGATACTTGTGCTTCTGTTCCTCGGTACCAAATTTGTGAATTGGGTGCATTGAAAGAGAACCTTGTACACTGGCGAAGGAACGTAGCCCACTGTCTCCACGCTCAAGTTCGCGACAAACCACACCGTAAGCGGTGTATGACATTCCAGCACAGCCGTATTCCTCAGGAACAACCATTCCGAGGATGCCCATTTCGCCCATGTCTTGAATCCATTCACGAGGGAATGTACCATCGAGATAGTGCTGTTCAATATTCGGGATGACTTTTTCATCGACCCAATCGCGAACCATGTCGCGAACCATCAGTTCTTCTTCAGAAAGCAATGCATCAACATCGAAGAAGTCGAGCGCCTCATATGCCATGTGGGGTCCCCGTGAAGACCACCTTTGAACATTGTCAACGCCCCCATAGGGGGCGGATTAGGAGTGCTTGGCCTTGCGAGCTGCACGCTTTTCCGCTTTTTCTTTCTCAATTCGAGCATTCTCAGCGGCCTCATACTTGGCATTTCTGCGCGCGAAATACTTTTTCTGAAGGGTTTCACTGTTCATGAAAATCAGTCCAAGAACCGAACCGGGTACTGCGATTAACACCACGACTCCCAAGATGTAGGAAATCAGACTATCTGTCCAAACATCGGTTTCTACAGGGGGGTGGAATTCAATAATGCCACCAAATGATGTCACAATAAATCCGATATTGGCATTGTCGGTTGTCGCCCATGAACCTACAAGGCGTTCCCCTGCAAGATCACTACTGGTCTCAACGACTTCCTCATACTCGACCCACTCATAGGCTTCACCAGCGGATAAATCCCATGCCATAACTTGGAACGGTGCCATGGTCACCAAGGCTTCACTCGACTCACGAGTGTGGATGTGTGTAAATTCGCCACTGATTGAAGGGATGATATTCGTGAATATTGTTGATCGTTCTGGGGTTTGGATATCCAATCCAATAATTCCAATCGCTCTTCCGTCCCCGATTGCGACACAACGATTGAACACGGGTTCTGCACAATTGACACCACGCCAAATTCTACCATCACTGTCGCCTCCAATCCAATGCACTGTGTGATTCGAATTTGAATCAATAATCGCAATTCCATCTGTTTCAGTCGTCACGACACAGAGTGACTCTTCGGCCTGACAAGCGATTCCAGTAATCGCACTGCCTGGCTCCGAGATTAGCAACTGGAATACGCCTTGGCCTCCTTCACCCTCATGATAGGCCCACAGGTAACCATCTTCCCCACCCACGTACGCATCAGCACCCGCGGCGTTCCAAGCGATTGCAGCCATATCGAGATTGTTCAATTGGGCGCTCCCAGAAACCGTTGTCACGGAGTGGTCCTCGGATGCGTAACGCAGCATTGCCCCGTTGTCGCCGACTAGAATTGCAGTCATTCCCCTGGGGTGCCAATCGATGGCCCGAATCGTATCATCTACAGGTGTCGCCAATTCAATTTGGATATTCGGGTCATCCCCATCCAAGAGACGCGCATAACCATCAGCACCAGCGACCAAGATCTTCTGAGTTGTTTCTCCTCCTGCTGCAATTACTTCCAGGCCGAGATCACCATCTGATAGCCAAATTACCTCATCCAATTCAACGGTCCCTTCCGCGGTAACGGTCGAAGCCAGACAAGAAACCAAGAGTAGACAGACCAAGGTACAAGCGGGGCCTACCTTGTTCGCCATCGTGCTGCCGACGGCCCACCCAATTATCACCCTTCTCGACACGATGACCAGCCGCGACCCTTAACCACGGGTTGGCACTCGGAGGTAACATGGAGACCTTTGAGGTAAAGAGAGGCTTGGTCAAGAAATTAGCATCGGAAGGGGGACTTGCCAGTTTGGCTGGCAAGCATTTTGAGAATGTAGATGGCAGTGGTGATGCGTTTAGTGGAAGTCATGGAATCATGACGAGTATCACAGCAGAGTACAATTCGATGGGGAAATTGGTTGTCGACGTCAACCAAGAGCGCCCTGATTTTGACGATCCTAGTGCGATGGAGGTCGCAATGGATAGCCGGAAGCGCTGGTCAGCCTTCCTCGATGAAGCCACAGGATACTCAGCCAAGCAGCGTGGTGACAAAGCGAAGGAATTCGCGAAGAAGGCATCGAAGGCAAAATCTGGTATCAGTCAAGCACGTAAATTCATGGAAATAGCCACGAATGTTTCAGATGAAACCAAAGCAGAGGCCGAATCGATGATCGAGGAAATCGAAGCGGCTCTAGCGGCTGGCGACAATACAAAAGCAGCCGGTCGCGCAGAAAAACTCGGCAAATTACTTGGCTGAGTAATACACTCTATAGGCGATTTAGATGGATGCAGAAACCCGGCTAAACCTGATTACTGGCGCAGCCCAGGAAGTCGTCGGTGTAGAGCATCTTCAGGCTAGAATCGCAGATGGTGGTGTCATCCGTGCTTACGTTGGGTTTGAGCCCAGTGGAAAAGCGCACGTCGGATGGAAAGTCTTGGCGACCAATCTTCGAAGAATGTTGGACGCAGATGTCAATGTCCTCATCTTCTTGGCAGATTGGCATGCTTGGGTTAACGACAAATTCGGGGGCGATATGGAGAAGATTCACACGACTGCGAAGTACATGGAAGAAGTATTCCGTTCACTATTAGATCATCCAGATGAAGGAGAAGGCCCTGGTCAAATTCGGTTCGCTTATGCCTCTGAAATCATGGACGATGGAGATTACTGGGCCAGGGTATTACGTTGCTCGAAAAACATGAGTCTTGCACGCGCTAGGCGTACATTCAGTATCATGGGTCGAGATGAGGCCAGTGGTGACGGTGACTTGTCCAAATTCTTCTACCCTGCAATGCAGGCTGCAGACATCTTTGAGATGGAGATTGATTTGGCGATTGGTGGTATGGATCAACGCAAGGCACACATGTACATGCGTGAAGTTGCAGATCATTGGGGTTGGCCCAAAGCGACCTGTATCCACACTCCAATCATATCCGGACTCAAGAGTGCTGGCTCAAGAATGGATTCCTTTGACCACAAGATGAGTAAATCAGACCCCTCTGGAGCCATTCTCTTGCACGACACTCCTGAAAAGTTGCGCAAGAAGATGCGTAAGGCATACCTCGATGTCGAAAAGGATGACAGTCCAATCTACGAATTGGTAGAACATATCGTCCTTCCTGAGCAAGGACAAATCACGGTTACTCCGAACCCAAAATATGGCGAACCCAGCACTTACGATAGTTTGGAAGGCTTCACCAAAGCAGTTCAAGATGGAACTGTCCACCCTCTTGATGCTAAATTCGCTGTTGCTGATGCTATTTCAGCTGGCTTGGAATCACTTCGGAATCACTTCGAAAACAATCCGCAGTTACTTGATTCTGTAAATCAAATTACAGGCGAGTAAGTTTTGGCTTACTTGCCATAATTTTTGGTTCATTTCTCAATCAACTTGACTGTACATGGTTTACTGATGAATGGCATTATTCCCAATTTTTGAGGGGCATCATTGAAAGGCGATTGGGAACCGCCTCGGTTCAACTCACAGGGGGTTGCCAAAGATGTCTGAAGTCGGAATCGATGATATTGCCATACATTTCCCAAAATTATACCTCGATATGAAGGATTTCGCAGTGATGCGGGATGCGGATTATGGTAAACTGAACAAAGGGCTCGGTCTTTCGGCCATGGCCATCCCGGATGTACATGAGGATACGGCAACCATGGGTGCAAACGCAGTCACCCGCCTAATCGACCGAAATGGCATCAAACCAACTCAGATTGGGCGTATGTATCTGGGTACAGAAAGCGCTCTTGATGGAGCCAAGCCCACTGCTACTTACATTCTCGATATGCTCACTCAACGCTACAGTGGTAGATTCGGTCAAGATTGCTTCCGAAATTGTGACGTTGTTGACATGACATTCGCATGCATTGGTGCGGTTGATGCTCTACACAACACCCTTGATTGGGTTGCTCGTGGCGGAGCCGAAGATGATCGAATTGGTATTGTTGTATTCAGTGACAATGCCAAGTATGACTTGGAATCGGCAGGGGAGTATACTCAGGGTGCCGGTGGTGGTGCCCTACTCATCCGACACAACCCACGTTTGATTTCCATTCCAGACCGATGGGGTGTTTCGACATCTCCCGTTCACGATTTCTTCAAGCCTCGACGTGAGGTGTCAATCAAGTCCGTGATTTCTCACGTGGTACAATTGGCTAGAGAAACAGGAGCTTCAATCAAAGAGGGTATGGTTGAGAGGATGGTTCGACATCTTCCTGAATCAACGGTGCGTAGGATGGGTATTTTCAGCCACGGTGTCGATAGTGTCCAAGTTCATCGGGATGAACCAGTCTTCGATGGCCAATTTAGCAATCAGTGCTACCAAGATGCAGTCGAAGAAGCATTCCGCGATTTCCGAACCAAGGCCGAGATTGATGGGCGCTGGGATCCAGAAGGTGGAACAGTACTGACTGAAGACTGGGCTCGTATCATCATGCACCTGCCCTATGCTTTTCAGGCCAAGCGAATGTTCCCTGCAGTTTTCGCTTACGAGCGTAGAGGAAGTGCCTCTTGGGACGATGTTGAACTCGAGATTGGACTGCCTCCAAATGTCGCTGACTTCGATGATACACCCGATGGACAGGCAGAGCACATGAAAGCCCTCGATGCACATCGCCGTCGTATTTCCAAGACTCAAGCCTACCGGGATTTCCATGCTGAACGGATCGAAAAGGGACAGCGTGCCAGTTCCCTCATCGGTAACCAATACACCGGCTCAATTTTCTTGGCAATGATGTCAACTTTCGAATCAGATTATGAAGCGGATAGTCCACTAGAAAATCGTCAATTTGGCCTATGTGGGTATGGTTCAGGTGCAAAAGCCAAGGTATTCGAAGGAGTGGTCAGCAATCGATGGCGAGAAGTGGTTGCTGGATGGAACCTCTTCGAGAGGATGGCCGGTAGAATGGCGATTGACCAAGTCACTTACGAGGAATTGCACAAAGGGATTCATGAAGGCAGCGTCCTCAAACCCCGCGGAGAATTCGCTTTGGTTGAGATTGAAGGAGAAGGCGCCCTTGAAGGGGCTCGAACCTACGCTTGGGTCGAGTGATTGTTCAGGAATTTCTCGGCGAATCGTTCTTAGAGGGACTTTCGGTCGCGCATCACCGTAGGTGATGAACAAATGGCAGACATTGCAGTTCTATTGAAACAAGTTCCAGACACAAATGCGAAGATCGTCGTCAGTGGCGACCGTGTCGATGAAGGAGCCGTCAACAAGTGGTCTATGAGCCCATACGATGAGTATGCCTTGGAGGCAGCATTGGCACAAGGTGGCTCGATTACAGCCATCACCTGTGGTCCAGACCGAGCCAAGAAGATGCTCACCGATGCGGCCGCAGTCGGTGCGACCAACCTTATGCACATCGTCGTGGATGATTTGACTACTCTCGATTCTAACCAAGTAGCCTCTATTCTCGCTGCAGCCGTCGAGAAGACCGGTGCAAGTGTCGTATTCTGTGGTAAGCAAGCCGCCGACACAAACGCAGGTTCCACCGGACCAGGTGTCGCTGAGAAATTGGGCTCAGGTTGCGTCACAATGGTCAGCGAACTTTCTGGCGATTCGTCAGGATTCCTCGCTCTACGTCCAAGTGCAACTGGGATGGAAAGAGTCAGTGTATCCGCTCCATGTGTGATCGCATTTGACAAGATGGGCACAGAATTACGCCGTCCCAATGTCAAAGGAATCATGATGGCCAAGAAAAAGGCGATTGAAACCATGTCTGTCGAGGATCTTGGTGTCGATATTGGTTCTGCATCCGTCACTCTAGACAATCAATCTCCACCTGCTGAGAAACCAGCCGGCCAGAAATTTGAGGGGGCCGAAAGCGTCTCCACAGTCGTTGGTAAATTACGTGAAGAAGCAAAGGTGATTTGAGGGGGAATAAAGATGGTTACAGTCATAGCAGAAACATCAGGAAATGGTCTACATCCAGTTACAGCTCAATTGGTCGGTGCAGCCGGTGGGGACGCCACTGTGTTGTGCCCAGGGGGCAATGGTGCTTCCGAGGCCGCAGCTCTGTCGGGCGTATCCAAGGTCATCTCAGTTGAAGGCGATTGCTTTTCGTCATTCGATGGTGGTGCATGGGCATCCGCATTGGGTTCACTCACAGAAGGTCGTGTCCTAGCAGCATCGACAGCAAACGGTCGTGAAATCGCGTCTCGGATGGCGGCTTCCAAGGGTGTCGCAGTCGTCCAAGATGTGACCAGTATTTCTGGAAACACGGTTTCTCGTCCGATCTATTCAGGTAAGGCGATTGAAACAATCACCGTGTCAGATGATACGATTCTGACACTTCGACCAAACACGTTTGCTGCAGCCGATGGCGGCGGCAGCGCTGCGGTTAACACGGTCAACCAGAGTGCAGATGTCGCAACATCTGTCAAAGAAGCAATCGCAAAGGCCAGTGAACGCCTCGATGTATCGGATGCAGACATTGTCATCTCGGGCGGTAGAGGAATGGGTAGTATTGACAATTTCAGTCACCTTGAGGCAATAGCGGATCAATTGGGCGCTGCAGTCGGCGCTTCTCGAGCCGTAGTTGATGAATGGGGGATGTCGCACAGTATCCAAGTTGGACAGACAGGAAAAACAGTCAATCCAAGCCTATACATCGCAGTTGGAATTTCTGGCGCCATTCAGCATTTGGCTGGCATGCGCTCATCGAAGTACATCGTTGCAATCAACAAAGATGCAGATGCCCCAATTTTTGGTGTTGCAGATTATGGAATCGTTGCAACTTGGGAAGAAGCACTTCCAGCATTGTCAGATGCACTTTCAAATCTCTGAGTTGATTACGTGCGCGACCCCATCGAGGTCGAACCTACCGCATCTCACGATGCATCTGTAATTTGGATGCATGGTCTGGGAGCAAGTGCACACGACTTCGCAGATATGCCTCGCATCATTTCGCGCCCAGGGACGCGTTGGATTTTCCCCAATGCACCCGTTCGTCCTGTGACTCTAAACAACGGTTGGAAAATGCCTTCGTGGTTTGATATCCGATATTTAGCAGGTGAATCAGACGGGGAAAGAGAATGTCCAATCGAAGCTCAGGAATCAGCTGATATCATTTCAAAATTGATTGAAGCCGAGCACTCAAGAGGAGTACCATACAATCGAATCATTCTGATTGGATTCAGCCAGGGTGGGGCAATGTCACTTTACACAGGATGCAGATTCCATCAAAAAATTGCAGGAATGATCTGCCTGTCAGGCTATCTGATTTTCCCAGAAGTACACATGGCTGCATCAACACCAGCCAATCGAGACACCCCGATTCTGGTCTGTCATGGAATTCGCGACGATATGGTTCCATTCTCAGCAGGTCAACGCACGGTTGATTTCCTTACGGAAAATGGGTGGAGTGTTGATTTTGAGCAATATCCGATGTTCCATGAAGTTTGCATGTCTGAAATACATCGGGTTGAAGATTTCTTGACCGAGGTCCTCGATTAGTCATTGAGTAAATCATACGTATCTTCACGTGTGTCACCATGAACTTGTACGGTAATCGTATCTGTGCTACTTTCTCGGGCTGGGTCGCTAACGGTCAGTGTAAACGTATGATTGCCAATTGGCAATCGAACATTGACCATTGACGTATCTCCAATTTGCTTTGAATGACCATCTCGCCAAACCCATTGTTCGATGCCTTGGCTACCAGGGGATGTGGCCGAACCATCGAGAAGGACGATTGCAGTTCCATCTTCTTTGGCTTTCACAACAACGTCCATCCCTGCATCCGCCGTCGGAGGAATATGGGAAACAAACTCCTCATCCGACAGTCCAGCCATGAGGTCAGTCTCTTCTTCAGGTAGTTTTGCAAGTTGCTCAATTTCATCATCAAGCATCTCAAACAATTCTGAATCATCAACCATCGAAGTTCCCGAGGTGAGGCGCTTCTGCTCTTCTTCGGTAAGTAGTGATGATAGTTCATCAAAATCGTTCGCATAAATGTCCTCATCTGGGGCCGCTATCGGCGCTTTGAGTTCGACACCGTCGACAAACTCTAACAAATCAGCATCGATATCTGTATCTGCAGATAATGCATAGGGTGTCGCATTAGGGTCAATCCACAGAATACGATTTTCACGAGTGTAATCATTCTGATTGTCACCACTCAACGCAATTCGAGTTTCATTTTTACTCATCACTATGGATTGAACCAATCCTGTATGTTCACATCTCCATACTTCTTCACCTTCGACATCGATGCGATGGAGGTAGAACCATGATGCGATCAACAAATCATCTCCAAATCTGCGAATGTCATTGATTGTGTACGCTGACGTCCATATTTTGGTTGATGTCAAATCATCATTGATTTTCAGTACCGTTCCATCAAATTGTCCTGAAAGTGCACCCATTCCATCTGGAATCAAACACACACTACGGGAATTGATTTCTTCAGAATACATTCGTTCTCCAGTTGATGACCACCGTTCAAGTGCAATTTGCGCCACATCAGAATGTGTGATCCCGAGGACTTCTCTACAGAGCAAGAGTGATCCATCATGTAGGAAACACATGGCCGAAACAGTTTCTCCAAGTTCGGCAACAGGTTCCCGAACCCATCGCTTTTTTCCATTTGAATCGAGTACGTGAACCCGACCTTCGTCATCGGTTACCGCAACCCCTGTTCCATCCTGTGCAACCGAAATTCCAACCAATTCACCTGCTGAAAAACGTCCAAGGGTGACGCCGTTTTCATTCACGAGGTGCAGGTGTCTTCCTCCATCGATTAAACCGATAATCGTCCCATCACCAGACAAACTGAGATGATCACAACCCCCTCCAATGGCGTGCGTCCAGCGATGCCCACCCAATCTCTCATGACCTTGTAGATCGGTGGTGTGGGTACCGATTACAATCAGGTCACCGCTGGCAATGCGTAGGTGGGTTACAGCATCATCGACATTGAATGGTTCCAATGCAGTCGGTTGATTCGTGGTATCCAAAATTCGGATGACGCCATCATCGCCACCCCAAACCATCCATTTGCCATCCGGTGAGACATCAATGGCTTGAACAATGGTCTCACATTCAATTTCCGCAATCGGGTCGATGACCATCGGCATGGTTCTTGACCCTCCCTCTCCATCTTGACATTGCCGCAGATAGGCATCAGGCGAAAACCTTGTTTCTAAGGTCTGCAATCTCTTGTTCTGACCAACCAAAAAGCGGTTCTAGATTGACCATTGGTGTGCGCACAGTATCGTCTTCGTCCACAAAAGTCGGTGCATCTGGTAAGTGGTGAGCTACCACACCCCAAGGTGAAGGATTCCGATCACGTCCTGGACCTGTGACAAATTTTTCTGCATACTCATCTGAAACCAATGAGGGGTCCCATGCTTTCAGTTGCTCGCCGTTGCCTTTCAATGGCTGAATTCGGCAGCCCCTGTGCATCATTAGCCAAGCACAAAGGACATCTTCTTCTGAATCTAAATGAGCGATAATCAATCCTTGTACTCCAGATGGAAGTCCGCCCGGCCCCATGAATCTCTCACCCAATAGACGAGCTTTGTCAGGGAATAGTGCTACTCGAATTGCCCAATCTGGATTACTCAAGTCAACGCCTAAATCGACATTCCCAATGACAGCAGCACCGGTTGCACCAGCGAATGTTTGGCTATTCCATTCCCCCCTTTTACCATGGCGTTTGCATCGAACTGCAAAAGTTCCCGTCGGGTTGGGGTTCGATTCAAGTGCAGCAAATGCAACAGCTTCTGGCGTCGGTTCTACTTCTGTGAATGGATCGACTGCATTGACGCCAAATGTGTGCTTCAAGGCGTCGACAATTTCTGACTCAGCCTCTCCACTGACAAACATCAACCCTCCCTCAACTCGAATGTCTACCTTTGCTCCACGAATTTCACATTGTGCGATGAGTGTGTCTCGCAAAATTCGGGTGAAGTGCTTTCGGACCGGTTTGGACTTCAGCATCGATTCACCCATTCGGACCATCCATTGGCCCATTCAATCACCTCATTGCTCGTTATGGATCTCTAAGATCTCATCATTTTTCATCTTCTTTTTTTTTGCTGAATCATTGCGGGATTTTTCCAAGTCTGCGAGATAATCCTCATCGATATCCCCGGTCACATAAATTCCATTGAAACATGAAGTGTCAAACTCTTCCACCCCACATGTACCACCTTGACAGGCTTCAATCAAATCCTCGAGTTTTTGATACATCAACCAATCTGCGCCAATCTCTTCGCAGACCTCTTCTTCTGAACGCCCATGTGCGATGTATTCACTCTTGGCAGGCATGTCTATTCCATACACATTTGGATGGATGACTGGAGGGGCGGCACTGGCAAAGAATACCTTGCTTGCTCCTGCATCTCTAGCCATTTGCACAATTTTTGCACTCGTATTCCCTCGGACGATACTATCGTCGACGAGGAGCACATTCTTTCCTTCAAATTCATATGGAATCGGATTGAGTTTTTTGCGCACACTGTCCTTTCGAATAGCTTGCCCGGGCATGATAAATGTCCTTCCAACGTAACGATTCTTGACAAATCCTTCTCTAAATGGGGTGTCTAAATCTTTGGCCAATTCCATGGCTGCAATACGTCCACTATCCGGTACTGGAATTACGACATCGATCTTCGAATCAGCGCGTTCAACTGGAATTCGAGCCGCCAACTTCCGACCCATTTTGAGTCGAGCCCGGTGGACACTGATTCCATCGATGACCGAATCTGGGCGTGCGAAGTAAACATGTTCAAAGATACAAGGTTTGTATGATGGGTTTTCAGAACATTGTTGGTTGTATAATTCACCACTTGCTGTGATGAACACGGCTTCCCCGGGTTCTACATCGCGCACTATTTCACAACCGAGAGCGATTAGGGCAACTGATTCGGATGCTAAAACCCACTCGTCCCCGCCATTGGGTGCATCACGTCGACCTAGGATCAGTGGGCGAATCCCCCAAGGGTCTCGGAATCCGAGGACACCGTACCCAGTAATCATCGTGATAATCGCATATCCACCACGGCAGCGCTCATGGACCTTGGAAACAGCATGAAATGCATCATGGATATTGAACCACAATTCCTCTTCCAAGTATGTCTTTCCACGTTCGAGGAGTTCATGTGCGAAGATATTCATCAAAACCTCTGAATCACTACTGGTATTGACGTGTCGCAGATCTTTCCTGTAAAGCTGTTTTCTCAATTCTTTTGCGTTGGTCAAATTTCCATTGTGGGCCAAAGAAATACCATGTGGGGAATTTGTGTAGAATGGTTGGGCTTCAGCACAAGATGAGGTGCCAGCGGTAGGATAACGAACATGGCCAACACCCATGTGTCCGATCAGTGTATCCATGTGGCTTTGCTGGAATACATCGCGGACCAATCCATTCGCTTTACGGTGGTAGAGATGTTCTCCTTCACAGGTGACAATTCCAGCCGCATCTTGTCCACGGTGTTGCAGAACAGTGAGGCCATCATAGAGGATTGGCGCAACGGGTTGACCGAATTGGGCGACGACGCCAATGATACCACACATAGCGAGACCCAGTCATTCGTCACGTGGGCGGGCTTTAGAGTTTGACACCGGCTCTGAGAAATATAATTTCCAGAATTACTTCTTCTGATACATGCTTCGATTTCGCTTGTTCCATCGATATTTGCGCATGGTTGAGGTGACATTGTATCCACAGGATGCGCACTGGCGCTTTTGCTTGTGGTAACTGTGGCGACCACAGCGTCGGCATCGAATGTGCGTGGACTTCTGGCGCTTGCCCATGCTTGGAGTACCCTTGCTCATATGTTCACCTCAGCGACTCGGCGACCGACCTGCTCTATATCAGGGTTCCCTCACGCCCTA
>NTJU01000046.1 GCA_002457195.1 Marine Group II euryarchaeote MED-G33
AAGCAAACCAATCAGAAGGTGCGCGAGGCTCCGAGGCTGAGGCTCTACTCGCATCAAACCGTCACAGAACCCATTGGACTTCAATGACACCCCAGACCGTCCGCCTACGGCGGACGGTAAATCTCTGTGATTACGGTTACTCGGTCCACTCAGCCCAATCGTCCATATCGGGGTCCCGATACCACCAGACACCTTGGTCGTCTTCCCACCATTCTGTGCCGTCTTCATCGACTCGATAGTTGGGGTCTTCTTCCGCACTGTATTCCTCTTCAGCTACAGGTTCTGCAGGTGATTCGACTACAGGAATAGATGCAGGGGCATCATCATACTCTTCATCATCGTAGAGATCATCATCATACTCATCGTCACTGTCACCACGTCGCATGAGAACAACGACAACCAAAACCACACCCAACAAGAGGGCGATAACGGCTGACAAACCAACCCATGACCATGGAGCATTTGCCTCAAAGAATCCTGCAATTGTACCTTCCACTGAAATTTGTACTTGGTCGCAAACATTGACTCCAGAAACTGAACCATCAGCACAAATTGTGATTGTATTCACTCCCTCATTGAGCATGTATACGCTTGCACTGGTATCGCTAAACGAATCGGTTTGGACTTGATTCAAAGTATCCTGAACATCATCAAACACATCTGTAACTTGAACGGGGACTGGGTTTCCAAACTGGTCAAATCCTTCAACATCTATGGTTACAAGCGCTTGCTGATCAATCGTCAGTTCCGTGCCAGCAACAGTGCCTGGTGAACTGGCAATTGCTTCTAAGCGATGCAAGTTTCCATAATCCACGGTGATGTTCCATGTTCCTGAACAGGTTGCACAAGAACCTGCGCTGTATGTCAAAACGTAGACTTGGTTGATGCTTCCATCGAATCTGTAGTTTCCAATATCAACCAGAGGATTTGTATTGGCATCCGAGATGTCATCTTGGGTGAATCCATCAGTTACGCTGGCCCAGGAAACAACAGGTGTTTGATACTGATTTCCATCTGCATCTGCGACCCAGATTTCAATGATTGGGAATTCACCTGCAGTGATTCGTGTTTGTGATTGGACGATGATTTCTCCAGATTCATCAAATGTCGAGTAAGCCTTGTGCCAAACATTGGCAACTTCTCCAACGGTCACTGTCACGACAGACATCGATTGGACGTTATTCTCACCGGCCGCACAAATAGTGTATTCACCAACGATGGTTGCATCCCATATGTAGTTCGCATCGCGCATTGCAATTGAAATGTCAGTCCATCCTGTGACGATCGCGGAACAAGTTTGTGGCGCATTTTCGGTCGTAGAATCCCACTGAAGCCATTGAATCGGCGTTTCCGGTAAATCATTTCCGTGCACGTCACGAGCATCTGGATTTAGATCAAATGCATCGTCCGCAGTAATTGTAGTATCATCCGAAATTGAAATGGAATTGAGAGAACCTGCCGTCACTGTGAATGTTGCATCGTTGAATACCGATTGATCGCCGACACCTGGTACGTTGAACACATACAGGACATTGATAGTCCAATCACCCACGAGAACTGCTTCGAAGATGGCAGAGGTTCCCTGTGGCGTCAACCAGTCCGAGGCTTCGGAATCATCCGTAGTCCATGTTGCGGAAACACTCCATTCGTTGCCATCAGCATCCGAGGTAAAGGCAGACAGTGTGCCCGTATCTTGGCCACTGGTCAAATTGAAATTGTTGCTGGGGGCACGAGCTTCAATCGATACAGGCAAGCCGTGATCGACCGCCATTGGAATGATGACATCAAACCCTTCGAGAGTGGCCTTGACCCAGGATGAACCCTGGTTCGATGCGTCCCATGTCGTCGGCGGTCCAGCATTGACTTGTCCATTCAACCAAGTCCATCCAGATATGGATAGGTCGATGCTTTCACGGTTTCCTTGAACATCGATTCTTACTACGTCGAATGTAACATCATCGTCCGCAGTCAATGAGATACTATCCAATGTAGGCGAACTGGTGACGATGATTGTATTCGTCGGTCCGACTGCGGTCACTTCCAAATCGGCAATGTCCCCATAAGTCACTTCCATTGTGTGGTCGCTATGGATTCCAAGATCGCTGTCCACCCATACATTCCAAGTCCCAACATGGTCACCTGTCAATGAACCTGTTGAATTGTCCATGAGACCATTTTCGGCACCCCATGTCAATACACCAGAAAGGCTGCTATCCATCTGGTTTCCACACTGATCGAAAACATCAACGGTAAACCCAGTCGTATTTCCTGCCTCAATGCTTGAATCGCCAACGATGTGGAAATATGCCGGGGCACCGACGTTTACGGTGATGGGGACTGAGATTGTCGGCTGGAACGACCAAGTTGCATTGAGATACTGCTGTCCCGCGGTCCAAGGTGTCCATGTGACATCCGTTGTGACCGGTGTTGTCAGAGTTGTACCCGTAGACAATGTCCCGTTACTAATCTCAAGATGGATTGTTTCACCTGGAACAACGTTCCCATTTGAGTCGATCACCATGATTTGTGAGAGTGTAAACACATCATCTGCAGTCAACGTAATGGCTAGAGGTACCACGACTAGTTGAATCGGTGAACCAGCTGTGACGGTGATATTCACCGACTCGATGACTTGTCCATATGCTGCTGAAATGGTTACGATTCCCGTTTGATCGGGTGTGAAATAGCCACTCGCATCTATGGCCCCATCTGAACAGGACCAAAGGACATCTCCCGGTAGAGAACTACCAGTAGCGTCAAGCAAAGAACCGCTGAATTGCACTCCTGAATCCGCATCGGTTGTCGATGGACCTGACAAACTAATCGAATCTACAGATGTGTAGTTATATTCCAACTTCGGTTTGTCTGAAGAGAGAGTTTCACTGGATTTCAGGTCAAGCAACATGTGTCCCGAGTTGGTCGTACCCATGATGACGACCGTGACTGTTCCATTCATCGTGGTCATGGCGCCACTGACATCGAATTGCAACCATCCACCTGTAAACGAACTCATGACCCGAACGGTGTCCAGGGGTGTAGCAATGTAATCAACACCTGATTGCATACCCGCTGCAGACCAGTTGAAACCGCTTGAAGCGGAATTCCAAGTCGCACTGTTTTCATCAAAATTAGAATTGATGACTGCATATGCTGTCAAATCGATATAATTGGCCAAACTCCATTGGCTAATTTGATCGGCATAGATTGACAACTGAGCAGAGTGAGGATTGACGGCCATTTGATCTAACGGCATTTGCCCCATGTCGATTTGATAGATTCCATGGCAACGATTTGCAGCAACTGATTCACATCCTGTGCCAATGTGAACCGTGTTTTGATTGCCATGTCCTGCATCCACATCACCTTCATTCAGGTAGGTATCCCAAACGGGGAGGTGTCCTAGAGTAGGAACATCTGAACCCTCCTGAACTGCAACCGTATGAACGTGATTACCAACATCGGTGATGTCAGGGTTGCCGATTCCGAAAGTGGATGGGACGGAACGTGGACCAGGGACTGAAGCATTCAATGCCTGTACCGACCAAGTGTAAATTTCACCGACGGCTAAATCAAAGTCAGGTGTCCAAACGGATGCTGTTGGAGGGTTACCTGAACCAATCGTAAATCCAGAATTACTGTTGGAATCCCAAGATTTGTAGGTCTGTGTTCCGCTCTCATTGCTGAGAAGGAGGATGTAACCTGTTGCATCACCAAGGGTATCCCATGTGAGAGTGGGCCTGGTTTCAACCCCGAGCGTATATTGTCCAACGTCGTACACGACTTCCAAGTGTTCAGGCGATACGAGTGTGACCTGTGCTGGTGAAGATGCATTGTTTGGATTATCGACATAACCAACCTCTAGTTCAGGTGCATAAGAGTTTGAACCTTCGGCTGAACTGAAGTAAACCGTACCAGCCCAACTGGTTTGCAGTGCCATGTTCATGACACCCGATGAAGTCCAAGCACTGCGAGCGATACCGGTCACATCCCATTCATACCATACACCGGAAGTTGTACTGGTCGATGTCATTGAAGATGCGGCTGTTGAATTGCATTGGGTACTTGGATTGTAATTGTTCCAAGTGGCATTGATTTCATTGAATCCTGCGCAATCGTGAATGGCAATACTGTGTGCACCTGTGCCGGATATGCTCGCAACATACATTCGCAAAGTGACCGAAGTTGGTAGCATTGTAGCCGGATAGGGATATTCAGCCAAATCAATCGAGACTAGGCTCATGGCTTCGTGGGCTGTGTCTTCTGGATCCATACCCACTGCGAGGGTTGTATCTGAACCATGGTTGTTGTATTGACCAAGGGTGTTGGATTGAATCCAAGTGTCTGGCATTGAAGGCAATACACCCGTATCTTCGAATACAGCACCGCGCTGCATCGTCACAGTGTAATTCCCAGCACCATCATCGCTACCTTGCTCATCAGGAACTCTGTTTTGGAATGGTGCTGACCAATTGCTGTAAACGCCATCTTGAACAGCACGGATTCGCAGATGATTCCAATGGTCACCTTGAGCAGTACTTGCTGATTCAAACATTGTCAAGTTCGCAATATCAAATGTTGCACTACCCCAAGTACTCGAATCGCTTGAATCGTATACATGTGTGTCTAACGTAAATCTATCATTCGTGGCGTACTGAACTTGCCACGAATCAATCATACTCATCGAAGGATGGGTCCATGCAGCGGGAAGGGGATCCAATGGTGCAGGACGTAATGAATTGGTGTCCCATGACGTGAATGGGCCATTGGCAGTCAATGCAGAATCCCATGAAGGTGCAGAAGGCATGGATTGAGTACCGGCACGGTAAGTCACAACGATACTCGGTCTAAACGACTCGAAGACACCTGTGGCATCTTCTTGGACAAACGCGTGTCGGGCGTAGAGATTCGAATCCTCGGATGCAAACAAAAGATTCAGTGTATCAGAACCGCTCAACCGTGCTTGTTGCATGAGTTGAGTGACGTTCCATGAGTACCAGCCATTGCCGCTCACATTTTCCATGACAACGGGTATATCAGCATCGTTTACACCGTATGCACCCGAGCTTTGCCATGAGTTATTGGTTGCACAATCATTCCACGTAACACTCGATTCGCCCCAGTTACAATGAACATTGGATACTGAGATATCGGTGTTGTAATTGCTCGAACCAGCGACACGATACATTTCGACATGTGCTTCGACAACCTGCCAAGGATTGGCGTCCATGATTGGAACATTGGAAACGTCAAATCGCAAAAGAGAGCGTGATTCGTGCGCAGAACAAGCAGGCCCCCCATTCGATGCGCCCACATTCAAATAACTCGCTGTATTTCCATAAGCGGTATTTGCATTACATGATTCAATATATGCACCTTGAGTGACATCATACAGGTTTCCAGCAGAGTATGCATTTCCATTGGACAATTCAACCCAGTAATCAGTACTGTTGACAGAATCGCCAATATCATTTGGGACGATGAAATTCTCAGTCACTGAACGTGGACCATACATTCCATCTTGAATCGGCTGAACAATCCATGAATATTCATCATCTTGATCAAACTGTGAATTTGTATCAACCATGGTCAGGTTCGACATGTCAAACGTACAGGTTGAACAGGTCCGGCTGTCGATGACTTCGACACCACCCCATGGACCATCGTTGGTCGGATAAGAATAGATTTTCCAAGCCGTCACGTTGGTAGATGCAGGGTGACTCCAAGATGCACCCGGATTGTCATCGGATGACATGGAGGGGTAATCCCAGAGGACATCCCCATTTGCAGGTGAAAGAATCGTTGCTGCTTGAGTCGGGGTTGTTGCGGTTCCATTCTGCCAAGTGAGAGAGAATTCTGGTTCATTTGCATCAAACTGTGTCTCCGTACTGGCCAACACAATTTGATCATTTGAATTCGCTTCAACGCTGAGCATCAGTCCAACGTGATCGTCGCCACGTGTCATGGCTGCTTGAACGATTTCAGTGATGTCCATGTGCATTCGAGAACTCGCTGCTTGATCAATCACAACATCAACCCATTCTGAGCGATCTTGTATGCTTGAACCACCGAGGGCACTCCAATTGGTAGATCCATCATAGGTGAGACCTGTGGCTGAAGAATCCCAATCTTGCAGGGTTTCATAGATTGCAATGGAAGGTGTGCTTGAGTTGTTGGTCAAGACCTGAAAACTGATGGATGCACCGAGTAATTTCGCATTCGAGGGATGTGGTAGTGCACCGATTCCATCGATTGGTATCTCAATGAGTGCACTCGATGTCCCTGAGATGAAGAGTGTCTCTTCATCAGCATGGGTATCATTCAAACTAGAAGATGCCCACGAAATCCATGTATCGGTGAACAAAGGCATGCTTTCATCGGACAAAATATCTCCATGGCCGAGGTTCACCTTGTAAGTGTCTGAATCAATCTGGTTTACATCCAAATCAGGAATCACAAAACTTGTGCCTGCAGACCACAGTCCAATTTGTCCTGTTGCAGAAATTCCACGGGCGCGCCAATAGAACTCTTCACCAGCATTTAGATCGCTCGCAAATGTGAATGAGGTGCTGCTGAATGAACCTGTGTCGATCCACGACGAGAAGGTCAACAGAGAACTGGAGCTGAAACTACTCTCTGCATCCACCTGAACCTGCCATGCATTGGCGGCAGGTGTACCGGTCTCGTTCCAGGATAGGGTCGGTGTTTGGTCGACTGCAAAGGTGTAGTCACCACTGAGTATCCAATCACCATTGGCTGGAGACATGTCGATTGGCACATTGGGTGCTGCGTTGGAACCGTTGGTGTAAACGATGATCAGTTCGGGCATTGAACTACTGCCTCGATCATAGAATGAGACGGGGTTCCAATTTGCTGCACTCTCTGATGCCAAAATGAAATCAACAAGCGAATCGGTGCGCATTGCGCTTTGAACTGCAGCGGTTACGTTCCATTCATACCATGTATTGTCAGCATCGATATCTGTGGTGTCCAGAGATTGGACCCTCTCTGATCCACTTGCACCCAAACCATTCCAAGGAGTGCTGCCATCGGTGGTATTCCAAGTTGCACTGCTCTCATCCCAATCGTGCTCATTGCTCTCATACATCGTCATAGGGATGTCGAATGAACTGATGCCGGAGTTCTGAAGTGTGCGAAGGCGCATGGTTGCTGAGATAATCGCAAGGTCGTCAGGCATTACGTGGTTGCTCAAATCGCAACCAACGAGAATAACCTGAGTGGATGAAGCGGTCAAATCCTGTCCATCCAAGTTCATTCCAGAGGCTGCGCCACTCTCAAGTGTCAAATCACCACAATAAGGCAAAGTCAAACCACTCTGCGAAGTTGCATTGCCATGGCGATAGCGCAACTCGTGCTCCCCACCACCCAAACTGGTCGAATTGATTTCCGAGATGAGAAGGGATGTGAATTCCCATGACCCTTGTTCACCATCTTCAACCATTAACATTCGATATTCATACGATTGAGCCCAATCAAGGTTCCATGATGAGGGGATCGTGTATTCTCCATTCGTCAAATCAAATCCACCATCAACACGACTGTCGACAGTCACTGGAATAGAATTTCCAATACCATCTGGGAATAGTTGTAGAACAACATCTGCGGGGTTGCCATTGCTGTGAGATGCAACCGACGGGTCCCATGTGATTGTAGGAGTCAATGTGCTTTCCAATTCCCATGAAGTCAGATCCCATGCCGCACTGCCAGGGGCTGGAGATTGAATATCAATATCCGGTGTTGTAACAGAGTCGCCCCAAGAATAGGTAATGTCGAGATGTGGTCTGTAAGAGAAGGGCTCATCACCCGTGGCAATCTCAATTTCCTCACCGGCCAAACCTTCTGCCATAATTAAGAAGTCTAAATCACCAACATGCCCATTGTCAAGATAAGACTGAACAAAGGAGGTCGCGTCGAAAGTCAGTGTGGATGTTCCTGATTGATTTCCATTCACAGTTCCCAAGATTGAATTCTCAACAATGTCATCTTGGCCACCATTTGTCCAAGTCACACCGTTACTGCTGTTAGCAAAATCCAGTTCACTGAACACATGTCCTGTGCTTGAATCCATCAACCAAGCCGAAATCATCGGTTCACCAGTTCGATCGGTTCTTCGGATATTGAGAGTGGCATCATGGATGGTCACATTGTCATGAATGGGGACGGTTTCCATATTTACCTGAATGAAGGCGTGCATGTTTCCTTCTGTTGAATCGTTAGAGTGACCAATTCTCATTCGGTAGTCATCATTGCCATTGTAAGAGGTGTTACCATCCATAACCCAAGTGTCGTGAACTGTTCCAAACCCAAGATTGACCGTATCATTACGGAGTAGAATTTCTGCCTGCCCCTGCCCATTGACACTACCAATTTCAGCAGGAAGACCAAAGTAACCACTTTCCCATGGGCCAAGAATTGAATTGTTTACAGAACGAATTCGGAAATGCACCCAAGTTCCATTGACCAAACCAGCTTCGCTTTCGGGCGTGTAAAATTCTTCACTACTCATCGAGAAATCACCTGCATCATCCCATGAATTCCAAATTCTGGTCTCGTCGAGGTTATTGCGGAAATCAGCATCATTAGAGAATTGAACCTCGATATCGGCACTGGATAAGTTATCCCAAGAAATCGTTGGACTGTAATCAGGTATGATCGCCAATTGGCTTTGGTCGACAATGATATCACCGTCTTCGGGGCCATCGATCAGCACACTGCCTTCAGATGGAGCGGTACCAAGAGTGTACTCAAAATCGAGTGCTGGAGCATCGCCTGAAGCGCCTTCGCTGGAAGTGCAATAGACGGGGTTGCCGACACCAGAAATCACGATACTCATGTTAGATTCACCATTTCGCAATGCATCTTGAACCAACGAGGTCAAGTTCAAACTGAACACTTCCACTGTGGAAACAGATTCATGAGATCCAGGTTCCCAGTGTCCACGATCCCAACCAACACCTTCGACACCGCTGGTGTTCCATGGCACACCTGTATCACTGAGATTATGGGTTGCATTTGATTCATCGAAATCAGTCAAAAGTCGGGCAGGGTATAGAGCGGTATCACCTGAACCCAACTGAGAAATTTTACGGCAAGTCAACTCGAGCGTCGCTTCACTGACAATCGCTGTGGAAGGCAAAACCCCACCATCATTCAGTGTCAGAGGGAAGTTGGCCAAAATTCTAGCATCGGTGAAGATTGGGAAATCTCCAACCAACAGGTTTTGTGCGCTTCCATAGTTGTTATTTGGTTGGCTAGAGTTGGTATGAGTATCAGATGCAAGTGTATCACTTGCAGTCAAAAACCGTGCCACTGGAGCCTCGTCCAAAGTCGCTTCATTGTCAATTATCTGTATCCATGTGCTGAATAGCATCAAGCTCACCATCAGGATTGCACCTGTTGTTGAACTCCAGTTCCTCTCTCCGCTCGTCATGGGCCTCAGACGAGGACGGGCCAACCTACTGTTAATGGATTGCGGTTCATCGACCATACTACGTATGGTCAATGAGAACATAGTTTCCAGGGTAATCTGACCATGGGATAGGTTCATTGACGCCCGTCGGAAACGACGTCTTGGTTCCGATGTCAAAGATGTGGGTTGAGAAGCATCGGCCCCGGACGGTTCGAGATATTCGCGGACAATCTGCTACTGTGGAACGCTTGGCTGCCTATGGTGAAGGTGGGACATTCCCACACCTGTTATTCGCAGGACCCCCTGGTACCGGAAAGACGACTGCTGCGCTGGCACTTTGCTCGGACGTCTTCGGCAAAAGATCGAGTGAAAATCTGCTGGAGATGAACGCCAGTGATGAAAGGAAACTTGAGAGCATTCGAACCAAAGTCAAGCAATTCGCTCGCACCAGCCCATTGGGTGCAGATTTCAAGGTTATTTTTCTCGATGAAGCAGATGCACTAACCGCAGATGCACAAGGTGCTTTACGGCGAATCATGGAACAGTACTCTGAAACCTGTCGATTTATCTTATCCTGTAACTATTCTTCAAAAATAATCGAACCGATTCAGTCCCGATGTGCAGTTTTCCGATTCCGACCACTTGCCGATGATCAAGTACGAATGCAAATTCAAGCTGTCGCTGCATCCGAGAGTATTGAGTTGGACGAAGATGCCTGTGAGGCCATCGTTCACGTGAGTTTAGGTGACCTCCGAAGAGCAATCACTGCATTGCAGGTCAGTGCCAGTTTGGACACACACGTCACACGCGCACTCATCTACGAAACCACAGCAACCGCACCACCAGAAGAATTGCATGGCTACCTGCTTGCTTGCAAGGAGGATGGTTTCCATCCTGCTCGAAGGCGACTCCGCTCAATCCTTGATCAGTTTGGATTGGCAGGGACAGACTTGGTGAACCAACTTCATAGAGCATTGTACGATGCTGAGTTTCTCAGCGAAATGCAGAAACTCGAGATTACTGAAATGATGGCACAAATCGATTTTCGCCTGGTTGAAGGTGGGGGCGAAGCATTGCAATTGGATGCAATGACCGCATCGATTTGTACAAAGTTCTCCTAATCAGCCCCATGCGGGGACGAGGAGATCAGCGTGATCCCGTGTAGCATCCTCGCACAACGCACTCGCCTTTTCTCTTAGACGAATTTCATGAGTTTTTGATTCGATTCGAGCGCGTCTTGAGGCTCGAATAATCGGTGCGAGAGGTGTCCAGCATAGCAAATCTGCCGTCACACCCATATTTCCCCTAATCACTCGGTTTGCGAGCGTTTCCATCATTTCTGTCAATTGTTCCAATGTATTATCGTTCAGCATGTTGCATCACTTTGTAGACTGAACAGGCAGGGCCACCGGACTACCTTCCTTCGGTAAAGAGAGCAAGGCAATTGAAAGTGAAAGTGAAGCAGTTACCCGAATAGGGGCGAAAGTGGACTTAGGCATTCCATAGTACGAATCGATGAGTATCGACCTCTTCTAGGTCCCATGGATCACCACTTTGCGTCAATGTAATTTCAATCGTATATGGGACACCACTAGAAATTGAAAATCCCTCGGGGAATTCAATCAGGATTGGGACATCAGTCGGTTTCTCCACAACACCAGTGATATTGTCTGAATAATTTTCCCATTGACCTGCCATATCGATTGATACACCGGTCCAATTCAGAGAATTGCCCACCCACGTCAGATCGACATGGACATTCACATTTTCAGCATCAATATTATCCCGGACTGCGAATGCAAGACCAAGCCTTCGATCACTAACACCATCATCGCTACCGAAATCCCTGATTGGTTGGTGCCATTCGGGATCATCCAAATCTACCAACACAGTATTCCGCGCCACTTCAGGTGGAGAAATATCTGCCAAGGGTGGGTTCACGAGAATGAAACAAACAGCCAACCAGGTAAATGTGTATAGGAAACTTGCTCGGAACCAATTTCCAAAGGTATACCGTTCTGCAAATTTACTCAAAATGACTCGATGCAGTGGAGGGATTGTAAAGATGAGGAGGAGGGGTAAGGACCACAACACACTGGCTGGTTCTTCCATCGCGGGCATGATGAGGAATCGCATCACGACTGCAACCAAGATTGCATAGACCAATACCAACCACATGGATGCAGCATCAGCCTTCTCTTTCATGACATGGTCAGCAGGGTCAAAGGGTTCGGTACCGACTTTTCCACCTGGGCGCTTTTTCTCACCATCACGACCGCCACGGCGTTTGTCGCTGGCTGCAGCAGCAGCCATTGCTGTGGTTAGATCAACCATGGTCCTCATCCCCTTGGGATGCTAGGCCGCCTATGATGGGTTCGGCAGAACGGACTGAAGAGGGCTTCTAATTGACAAGGCTAAGCCTTGGCCCTTTGATAGTGCCGGGAACGGGGCTCGAACCCGTGACCTTCGGATGTCTCAGACATTTGAGGTAAATCGTGCTCATGTTATTCCTTTTCAGGTGTCCTATGAGTCCGACGCGCCACCAACTACGCCACCCCGGCAACGGAGCCTTCGACCGAACTACGGAATATGAGTATATCCATTCAAGCAGACCGTTCGGTTGAATAGATGTCTGGTCCCCCAGTCGGCCATGGGTAGTCCCGAGAGTGGAGAACGCATACGCTTTACAGCGTCCACGCCCGAAGGTTCTGTGACCCATGAAGGAATCCTGCTAGCACCTGCTACTAGCGGGCACATTACTGTAAAATTGGACAATGGTTACAACATCACATTTGCTGAGTCTGCAATCTCCGAAATATCAACAATCGGTTCAGCCAATTCACCCGATACAATCACGAATACAAGTATCTCGGAAAATTTAGATTTACCAGAGATTTGGATTTTGCACACTGGTGGAACAATTGCTTCCAAAGTCGATTACGTTACGGGGGCAGTTGCCGCACGATTTGAGCCAGAGGAACTACTCGACGCCATTCCCGAATTGGCAAGCCATGCGCGTATACGAACGAAGAAATTGGGTAACATGTGGTCCGACGATATTCGAGTACGTCATTGGAATGCAATGATGGCGGCGGCTGAAGAGGCATTTAACTCCGGAGCAGTGGGTGTGGTCATCACCCATGGCACTGATACGATGCATCATTCAGCTGCTGCTGCAGCTTTTGCATGGGCTGGACAGGGAGAAAGACCACCAGGGAGAATTGCGTTTACAGGCTCGCAAAGAAGCAGTGATCGAGGTTCAACGGACGGAACTGAAAATCTTCTCGCGGCGGTTCATTGGGCCGCACATGGACCCGAGCCAACTGGTGAGAACGGAGACGCGAGTGTCATCATCATGCATGCGGGTAGTGACGATGGAGTTTGTGCGATCATGCCTGGATGCTCAACAAGAAAATTCCATTCAAGTAAGCGAAATGCATTCCAAGGAATCAACGCAGATCCACTAGGATTCATTTCCGTCGGACGAAATGGAAACTGTGAAATCGAGATGGAGGCGCAGAAACCCACTCGAAATATTGCTACTAAACCAGCCGTTTTTGACGAAAATACGCGTATTCTGCAACTCATGGCTGGCCCTCACCTATTTGCGGATCAAATCAAACTGGCTTCAAACTATGATGCGGTATTGTTCCACGGAACAGGTTTGGGCCACCTTCCCATCGAAGATCCCAATGGAGACAGTCCCGAAAATGCAGAAATGCGAGAGGCTGTAGCGAATTATTGTTCAAAAGGT
>NTJU01000047.1 GCA_002457195.1 Marine Group II euryarchaeote MED-G33
TCGTCGGCAATCAAACCGCTCGTCAATTTTTCTTTAATGATGAAACATGGACTGGTACAGAGGCTCTGGAGAAAGGAGCGGTGGACAAGGTTACCTCATTGGATGAGCTGGTTGACGATGCCGTACAAATGGCTGCAGATTGGGGTCGATGGTCTCATCTCAGTCGAAGCGGAACCAAACAGTTGCTAGACGCATCCACTTCGACCTTTTTCCAAACTCAATTGGAATTTGAGCAAGCCCTGATTATTGCAGCCAGCCAAACTGATGAATTCGCAGAAGGTGTGGCCGCCTTCTTAGAGAAGAGAGAACCCACGTTTGATTGAGGGATTCAATGCCTACTCGGTTGATTGTAATGCGTCATGCAACCAGTGGTTGGGAATCCCCACAACAAGCAGACCACGATCGAGTTCTCACCGAAGAAGGGCGTGAAGAAACTCCGAGGATGGCGCAGGCATTGGTTCAGTTGGGCTGGATTCCAGACAATTCATTCGTATCTAGTTCCGCACGTACGCGTGAGACACATTCCCTTTTGATGGAAATGCCATCAGAAATCCGACCTGAAATATATCGTGCCGATATTGAAACACTGTTGCAGATAATCGGGAAAATCCCGGCGGATCAAACAACGCTTGTCTTGGGTCACAATCCCGGATGCGAATTATTGGTTGCAAATTTGAGTGGTGAATTTCACTCGATGCCACCCGCAACCTGTGCGTTATTTTTGCAAGAGGAAGATGGCTGGAAATTAGAGACCGTTTTGAGAACCAGTGAACTGGACTAATACTCGCGTTCTACTTTCTCACCAGATGACCAGTCATAGATGCCGATTCCCGTTTTCTTCCCAAGTTCTCCAGCCTCTACCAACTGGTTCAGTAACGGGTGGGGTCTGTATGATTCATCGTCAAATGCTTCAGCCAAATTGTTGAGGATGTCCCTTCGCACATCCAATCCAACCAAATCCGAAAGTTCCAATGGACCCATTGGGTGTTTGTACCCAAGTCGCATAGCAGTGTCAATATCCGTTGCCGAGGCCACCCCATCAGCCAGCATTCGAATGGCTTCATTGCCCAGGACTACACCGAGCCGGCTGGTTGCAAAACCAGGGACGTCATTGACTAGAATGCAAGATTTCCCCATTGTAGCTCCAATCTCTTGTGCAAGTTCAATGGTTGATTCAGACACGTGTTCATGCCGAACCAGTTCGAGTAATTTCATGATTGGAACTGGATTAAAGAAATGCATCCCAATGACCATTTCCGGTCGACTTGTTACCGCTGCAATGTCGGAAATTTTCAATCCTGATGTGTTCGTTCCAAGAATAGCGTCAGGGGGTGCCAATTGATCGAGTTGAACAAAAATTTCTTTCTTCAATTCAAGAATTTCAGGGACTGCTTCGATGACCAAGTCCACATCCTGGACCGCTTCGGAGAAATCAGAAACAGCAGACAACTTAGCTGACCAATCAGATTTTTGTTCCACAGTCGTCTTTCCTCTGGCGATCCCTTTGTCCCAAAACGCATCGATTCGATTCATACCAGCCTCTAGCCCATTTGGAAATGCATCGTAAAGTCGAGTATCCCATCCGGCTTGTGCACAAATTTGAGCGATGCCGGCACCCATTGTCCCCGCACCGATTACGGCAACGGTTTGGATGGGCAAGCCTATTCCTCCCGGCCATATGCTGCAAGAGCTGATTGGAACAGTCGCTGTCGCGGAACATCATGCTCCATGAAAGAGTAGAATGGGGCTAATTTCTTCAATAATTCAATCGAAGCCGCATAGGCACCGTACTTGAATGGACAAGCATCCTTGGTATCGGGTATGTCAAATCCTAATTTTGCCAATCCCTTTCGAGTATCTTCATCCCAAATTGCATATGTGTGCTTGGTAAAATGCAGATATGCAGAAAGTCGAACCACATCACATCGTGCTTCTTCGGTTAGGCTCTCAATCAGAAGTGTGTCTGGGAATCTAACCGCATAGAGGAATAGGAGAACTTCACGTTCGGTATCACTTTTCCATTCACGGGGCCCAAATCCCATCCACTCGTCGATCAAGTCGAGGGTGTGGCTAGAATAAGGTCGGCAAATCCGATACAATAGTTCCTCATATCCTTCTGAATCTTGAGATTCGGAGTGGTGGTGGGAATTGAATAGTTCCGGCACCCTTTCAAAAAACGGTACGAGTCCCTCCCGATTCACATTCATGAGTCCGTAGGCGAGCATCGTCATGCATTCAACCCCTTTCAGTTACCCTTCCATTCTCGATATTGGATCCATTCTTGAGTCAAGTATTCTTCTCGTAGGATTTTTTCATCTTCATCTGTAGGCAAAACGGAATCTAGGTAAACTTGCCAATCTGCATCATTGCCTTCGAACGGCTCACCATGCACTGTCCATTTCTGTCCGTGATAGTTTCCAAGACCACGATTGAATTTGTCGCTTGGGATGAATAATTCAGGTTCACCATCTTTTCTCGGTTTGCTGATTCGAACCATTTCAGCTTTGATTTCATTGAAGTAATGCATCCTTGATTCTTCATTCAGATGTTCGCGTGTAGCCTCTACTTCGGATTCTCTTTCGTCATAACGACCCTTGACTCCGTAAACATATGCCCACTGAGCAGAGGTGCTCTCATCGGTTCCAAACAGATCTAGACCTGTACTGACCCACTTGTTGATGTATTTCTGGAGGAATGCCATGGGGATGACACCTTGCTTGACAATACGTCGCAATCCATTGGCACCCGTTCCCAAGTGGAATGATTCTTCCTTTAGCATTGGACCCATACTGGCTGCCAAAGGTCTGAATGATGATGTGCTCAGCATCTTCAGTTGGAATTTTCCATCTCGGTCGATGAAATGTGTAAAGCAAAAGAAATCGAGCCAGTGGTCGATTGGTTCATTGAAAGAACCTAGCAATCTTCCTCGATCATCTTCGTCTCGGTTTTGGTTTGCCATTGAGTTCCGCTCCAGAAGCTTCATTGCTTCACGAACACCCTGTTCGCCGAAGAAAGTACACAACAAGTAGGCCATTTGCCAACCGTGGCGCTGCTCTTCACACATGATACGGAGTGCAGACTTACGATCATATTCGGTGGGTGCCGAATCAAGCAAGTGGTTTTGCTGTTCTACACTGGCAAATTCAGTATCGCCTTGAACGGTAACCATTGAGATAATTGCATCACGAATATTCTGCTGGGGGATTTGCATCCTTCGTTCCCACTTGGGCATTCCTTCAAAGTCTCCGAATTCGATTTTTTCGCCAGCTGTATCCCAATCAAATTTGATGTCGAAAGTGTAGTCACCCAACCAAGTGGTGTCAAATCCAATTCTCGTTTGCCATTCTTGGAACTCGGAAATCCAAGCCTCAAAGTTTGGAGTGTAAGTCTCTACAACCTCAGTCTCACTGTCATCATAACCCATGTTGTCCCGTAGGGACAATCATATTTCAAATGACGTTTTTTGACATTACTTTCCGGAGAAGCGAGGTGTGCGTCTTTCGACATATGATGCAATTCCTTCTTTCGCATCTTCCGACTGGAACAGGTCCGATTGCAACTCACGCTCAAGTGCAAGATGGTATTCAAGAGGGATCTCGATTCCACTCTGAACACTTCGCTTGATGTTTCCAATGGCCTTTGCGGCTGCCAATGGTAGGGTGAACTGACCGGCGTAATCCAAAACATCTTGGCGGAATTCATCCAAGCTCATACTGTCATACAAATCATGAACCAAATCCATCTCTTTGGCTTCCTCAAAGGAAAACTTTCGGCCAGTAACCATGATTTCCATGGCTCTTGCCTTGCCGACCAAACGTGACAAGCGTGCAGTACCTCCGGTGCCTGCAAGTACGCCTAGTGCGACTTCCGGCAAACCAATTTGGAAATTACCTTTCAAAGCGATTCGGATATCAGCAGCCATTGCAATCTCAAGCCCACCACCAACGGTATGCCCGTTGAGTGCAGCAATCACCAACTTTGGTGTTTGTTCCAGACGGGAAAGAGTCTCGTTTGCATGTAGGCAGAAGAAATACTTGTAGCGTGGCGTCAAACTGTTGAGGTAGTTGATACTCGCTCCTGCAGAGAAGAATTTCTCACCGTGGCCAGTCATCAAAATAACGCTGACATCACCATCAAATCGTGCATTCAGAATCGCTTGATCGATGTCTTCCCACATCTCACGAGTGTAGGTATTGACTGGTGTCTTTCCTTCGACAAGTTGTTTACCGTCAGAATCTGAGATCAGTTCGATTACGGCAATACCGTTGTCTGTTACGCCGTAATTGACGAGGCTGTTAGGCATGGCTTCCATTGTAGGCCAATTGGTCATACCATTGCCGAATCGCAGAAGGCATATCAAATCGCCGCCGTAGGCGGCTTATCGAATCAGAGACTTTTCTCGGTGGATATGAATTGCCTTCGACCATCGATAACATGCAGAATTTCCGAGTGCACAGCCACCCGATTTGGTCCCATGAATTCAACCCCTGGAAGGTAACCTGAACAAACACCTGAAGCGACAAAAATCGCATCATCGGAAGCACAGAGTTCATCTCGTCCCCAAATTCGATCGACATCATCACCAACCATTTCAGCAGCACGCCTGGAGTGGTCTTCGTTGGTTGTGACAAGTTTCCCTTCAAAATGTCCTCCGAGTGCACGCAATGCAGTGGCTGTAATGACTCCTTCAGGTGCAGCTCCAATTCCCATCAGCATGTCCACATCGGAGTTTGGATCAGCAGCGTTGAGTGCAGCAGAAACATCACCATCTCCAATCAATGGCACACAAACATCCAGTGCGCGCAATTCCTTGATGAGCGTCTCGTGCCTTGGGCGGTCCATGACGACGACTTTCAGTTCCGATGGCGTTTTGTCTAAAGCAGAACATGCAGCCTCAATATTCCAATCCGTTGAGGCTTCAAGACTTAGGATTCCATTCAATTCTGGTCCACCTGCAATTTTGTCCATGTAACAATCGGGTGCGTGTAGAAGAGTTCCTCTTGGAGCGGCTGCTAGGACAGCAATTGCATTGGGTGAATCGGTTGCACAATTGTTTGTGCATTCCAATGGATCGACAGCAATGTCAATTTGTGGCGCACCCTCTACACCTTGAAGACATCCAAGTGGTTCGCCAATGTACAACATCGGGGCGTCATCTCTTTCGCCTTCACCGATTGCAACCCTCCCATCAAATGGGACTGAATCAAAAACTGCTCGCATGGCTTCTACAGCCGCGCCATCAGCCTTTTTGCGTTCACCTCGCCCACGCCATTTTGCAGCGGCAATGGCCGCTTCTTCACACGCTCGCAGGAAGTAGTCCGCCAACTCAGACGTACTCGTCATGTCACACGCGAGTGCGTGGGGGTTCTCAATCCTGCGCCTCATCCTTACGCTTTTCCAAGACGCGAATTTCACGAATATTCGTGCTTGGATACTGTCCGCTAGAATCTTTCTCAAGTGACTTTACCATGTCCCATGCGCATAGTAATCCAGTAGAGACTCCACAAAGTGCCTCCATTTCCACACCTGTTTTCCAATGTGCGCTAACGCTGACAGTGCAACGAAGAGAATTCCCTTCCCAATCCCATGTCACTGAACAACCTTCGATTGGAATGATGTGGCAATGCGGGATTGCTCTCGGAGTTTCCTTGACAGCTTGAATAGCCGCAACCATACTCGCCTCGAGAACATCTCCTTTTGTGACCAAACCATTGCGGATTGCATCAGCAGAATCGGCAGAAAGTTCGAGGACGCCAGTTGCAATTGCAGATCGTGCAACAATCGGCTTATGACCGATTGGAATAATCGCATCTGTCAACCGAGTCCCTCCTTCCAAAGTGCACCATCGGCACGCACTTCCTTCTTCCACAGGGGGGCTTGCGCTTTCAGTTCGTCGATGAGCCAAGAACAAGCTTCGAAGCCTTCTCGGCGATGAATACTCGCAACATGTATACAAACAATATCTTCGCCAGGCAACACAACACCCGTTCGGTGACTCATTGCGACCCCTTCGACACCAAACTGTTCAATTGCTTGAGAGGCGAGTTGATGCAATACTTCCGGCAATTTTTCTGACCATGCATCAAACTCAAGCCGATGTACTTCCACACCGTCGTCAACACCACGCGTCAAACCGACAAAAGAAACAACACTACCACATCCATCGAGTTCCATCTTGGAACGCAACGCATTGGATTTGAGTTGCTCTGGTGCATTTTCAATCAAGATCTGTCCCATGAAGGTACCTCCACTGCCCGTATTTGTCAATCGCAGGCACTGTGTCATGAGTATTCCGCACAATCGCCTAAATACTCCAACACAAGGGCCGTTCATGGCCGATGCATTCCGGGAGAAGGCAACGCCGGGAGTTGTCCCCGCGCTTCAATCGGGCCCATCCCATGACCGCCCTATTTTTGATGGCACAATTTTGAATGTCATCGATGACCTGTGTGTGGGTTGTTCTTACTGTTTGATGGCCTGTCAAGACGATGCGCTGATTGTAGAAGGGCTTTGTGAAGTCATCCACGACAACTGTACGGATTGCCTTCGCTGTTTGATGTGGTGTCCCACGGGTGCCTTGGTATATTCTTGAGGCTGAACCCATGACCGAAAAGAAACGTGTCGTTATCATCGGCAGTGGTATTGGAGGGATGACCTCGGCGGTCAAATTGGCCCATACTGGAAAATACGATGTTCAGGTTTACGAGCGTCTTTCATTTGCAGGTGGACGGTTCACCCAACACGATCATGATGGGTATGCAGTTCCAACCGGTGCCGTCCACATGGTTCCTCACGGAATGAAGGGGCCTTTCGCCAAAATGATGCTTGGCAAGAGGAGCAAGGGTGGATTGGAACTAGGGCGTCATGGCGTTGAATTTCTTCCATCAATGAAATTTGCGTGTCGTAATGTCGATGGCGTTCATCAAGGTGCGAATAATTCGATGGACATCATGCGTTGGTTTCCATTTCGTGATACGTTAAATCTCCCGCGTCTTCTTCTCTCTCGCGCAAAGAAACCTGGAGGTGAGGGCGAAACTCTTGATGGAGATACTTGGATGCGTCAGCGTTTTTCAGATCCATTCGTCGATTTTCTCGACGCTTTCATTAATTTCGCAGCCAGTGTACGCTTCTATCAGATGCCAGCATCAACCACGATCCGTATGCTTCAGAATAGTTTCTGGTCAGACCGCCCTCACGTTCCCAAAGGTGGTTGTAAATCGGTGATTGACGCCCTTCGGAAAGAACTCAAGCAGCACAAGGGCAAACTCAAACTCAGCCATGAGGTCACTGAGATTATCCCTGGCCATGAGGAAGCGGCGACCAAAGGACATCGATTCGCAGTCGGTCTTCGGCGACGTGGACGCGAAGATGCGACATGGATCGGTGCGGATGCAATCATCCACAATGGGGGACATCCAAACTTACTCGATACATTGTCCGATGATTTCCATATTGAACATGGGATTCGAGATAGAATTAACAAAACTCAGGCCGCTGGTGGTATTGGTTTCGTCTTTGGTTTGGATCAAGAAATTCCTCATCAAGATAGTGGGGTCACCATGCTCCCAGGTCTTAGCAGAGTCGGGGGATATGTGATTCCAACCTTCTCCGATCCCTCATTGGCTCCGAAGGGGAAACACATGATGATTACACATCAGTTCGTCCCCAAGTCCGACATCAAAGCAGAGATCAAACGTGGTCGTGAAGAGTTGCATTCAGCTCTGCCGTGGTTGGAAAAACATGGCGAGGAAATCGCCGTTCATTCCTACCACCGAAACTGGCCTTGCAATCGAACACCGCAAGGCGCAGAATTGCCCAGTGATGTGGGTGTTGATGGCATTCGATTGGTCGGGGATGGTGTCAAGGGTCATGGTTGGATGATGATTGAAGGTGTCACATCAAATGTGCCTAGTGCCTTGAGGGGAATCGAATCATCCCTGCGAAACTAATCGGTTCTAGGACAGGTCCTAGCATTGTGGTCTGAGTCACCGCAGATACTACAAGATCGGGAACCCAACATCACCGATCTTCGAATCCTTTTCTCTGCTGCATTTGGATTGACCGTTGGGCAAGTTCGAAGGTTGTGTCCGTTTTCTCCACAGGCTGAACAAATCCTAACGCGGTCAATCCTTCGCTTCCGCTTGATTTTTCGTTCAGGATGTAGCACTGGACATGTCCGTGAATTGTGACCTACAGCCCCACAAACACCACACACACGCCTCCCATCTTTGCGAGGCGCCCCCTCGCGTTTTTCTCTGCGAGCAGCACCCATTGGATTCTCGATTGGACACGTTCGTGAATTGTGCCCTTTGTCGCCACAAATTTTGCAGGAACGAGTGAATCGATTCTTATCCCTGATTATGCGTCGATTGGCAGCATTTGGATTTACTTCTGGACAAGTCCTCACATTGTGTCCTGCCTCGCCACAAGAAGTACAGACTCGTCCTGCTTTGGCCACGCAGTCACTTACACTGTTCGATTTATGATGCTATTGATTTATTGATTATCGTCATTTATTGACGATGCCGTATCGACGGTGGTTTGAAGGATGTTCGTGATATCCCACGTACATGGACAAAGCACTCCTTGAAGCCACAGCAGCAGCATTGGTCAAACCCGGCAAGGGAATTCTCGCAGCAGATGAGAGCAATGGGACGATGACAAAACGCCTCGAAGGCGTGGGAATTGAATCCAGTGAAGAAGCACGTCGTGCTTACCGCGCAAACTTGTTTGCCACACCTGGCTGTGAATCAGCTGTCAGTGGAGTCATACTATACGATGAAACCATCCGACAGACTATGGATGATGGCACACTCATCCCTGAATATCTAAATTCACGTGGGATTTTCCCAGGGATCAAAGTAGATACTGGTACGGTGGAAATGAGTGGTTGTCCTGGTGAGGTAGTGACCAAAGGTATTGATGCTGAACCCGAGAATGGTTGGTCCAATCTCGATACGCGTTGTAAAGAGTATTTCGAAATGGGTGCTCGCTTTGCCAAGTGGCGTGCAGTAATCAAAATAGATACTACATCCGGTTCTTCGAAACCATCTATGGATTGCTTGACCGATAATGCAAGAGCCTTGGCAAATTATGCTTTAATTTGTCAGCAACAAGGACTCGTCCCAATCATCGAACCTGAAGTATTGATGGAAGGTGCACATGATGCGAATACGTGTGCTGAGGTAACTTCAGAAATTCTTCGTCAAACATTTGAGGAATGTCGGAAGGTTGGCGTGCACAACCCTGGGGCATTGCTCAAACCAAACATGGTAATTTCTGGAAAGGATTCCAATGAACAGAATTCCCGCGAGCATGTTGCAATTTCTACTGTTGAATGTCTTACTGAATCAGTTCCACACGATGTTGGGGGGGTTGTGTTTTTGTCTGGCGGTCAATCCGATGAGGAAGCCACAGATCATCTCAACCGAATGAATGCAATGGCTGTAGAACATCCTTGGCAACTTTCGTATTCCTATGGGCGTGCACTCCAAGCAGCGGCACTGGAAGCGTGGGCAAATGAAGGGGCTGAAGCAAGTCAGGTTGCTTTCGCTCACCGTGCAAAGATGAACTCACTTGCTCGCAGTGGCGATTGGGATATTAGTTTGGAATAAGTCCAATTCTGAAACAAAAAAAATGCCGAGTCACCCAGGGCCGAAGCCCTGGATGCTCGGCATGTGTATTATCGGGATCAGCGTCGGTCGCGATCCATGAGGATGGGCCCTTCGCCATCCCACTCGGGATAGTTGTCAGAGACCCAGATGCGGGTTGCCCATTCGCAGATATCGTATCCACCGGAAAGAATACCTGAGCGCTTGATGTATCCAACCTTGACAATGTCCTTGTCCTTGCTAAGCACATTACCAAGTTGCTGACTGGTAGTGCCGTGGCGCATTGTACTGTTAATGTGCTCTAGAATTTCTGCTGTGTTTCGTGGGCGTTCAGCTAAGAATGCCTTGATTTTCTCTCGAATGCGTACTGTTTTCATGCTTGTTCCTCCTTTTTCGATGTTTTTCCCTCGCGACACAATACTTCCGGTGTGGGTGTTCATGCCGTCTGTTGCGAGCGATTGCTGTCGTTCATATAACCGTAACGGCGACATTTTCGATTTAGTTACGTAAAGATACGTAAAAACGCACAGTAAGTGAGGACATCCCAACTTCCAATTGCAGGGCGGAGCATTTTCCAGTGGAAATGCGTAAGTAAATGTAACAAATAGAATGTTTGAAGTATTATCATCTGCTAGAACCCCCTGAGAACGCTTCGGATAGTATCACGGGAGGGATTTTGCATGGAGGATGATACTGGCACCGAAGAAGGGCAACAGGAACCAGTATCATTGCCTCTGAAGCGCATCAGGAGTGGTGTTCGTCGCCGGATTCTGGAGTGTTTATCCGAAGGGAGGGCTACAGTCACTCAAATTGCAGCGTTTACCAATCTGAGATTACCACACGCATCTGCAGAATTAAAACGACTCAGAAAAGAGTCCCTGGTATTTTCTGATGATGAAACCGGATCTCGGGGTGCCTGCTTGGCCTTGTCATCCCGTGGCTGGGAAACACTTCGCGCCGATGAAATTGCAAGAGTTAAGCATCTTAGTGACGAACAACCACCTGTTGGTGCCTTGGGTCGTTTGATTTCAGTTTCAGGCAATAATCTGTTGATTGCCTTTGTAAGAAAGCCCAAAGATGGCCCAATTGCAATTCCAAATCGTCCACTAGAAACAACAAGGAGTTACTCTGTAGATGACATTTGGACTTGGATCGAACCAAGAGAGAGAAAACCAAGGTGGGTGAATTCCGAATCATATCGTTCATCCCCACCACCTCCGCGTGAAATTGATCCCAGTAGCATTGCTGCTTGGGGGACTGAATCTCAAGTGATTGGTTTACAGAGATTCAAGTTAATCGATGAATCCCAACCCCTTCAACTTGCTAGCGGCTCTTGGTTTGGAAATTTGAGTGATTCAAAATCAGCAAGGTTACCCAATCGGATTCCAGAGGGTCACCTTTGGCGCTTGGGTTCATTGGCAATTGGAGGTCCTGTCATTCGGGTGGATACCCCTGTTCTGGCTCATGGCCTCGATCGCATGAGTCGAGAAGCACTACTGAGTGCTGCATCACCAAGTGCAATTACACTCGCACCCAAGAGAAAAATTGGAGTCGCAAAGCGAAGTATACCTCTCGACGTGTTGGACAAATGGATGGAAATTGCCCATCCCCGATTGCGGTTAGGTGAGCGAGATGAAAGGTTGAGAAATCTTCGTGAAGCTCTCACAAATCCAAAGAAAACAGGTCGTAGTCGTAAAGTCGATGATACAACATGGAGACGATTTCGAAGTCATTGGGGCAATGCAACATGGTCTACAGATCCTCTCAATAATGGAGATTGGGTCGACACAGGGGTAATCTCAATACAAGCTGAGAGGTCTCTCATTGAATGGTGCCTCACTCAAAGCTTCGATTTGGTCATTGAACTACGTCCTGGCAATCAATCGATTTTCTCATCAACACGTTTACCCGAAAATATCCGATTGGTTCTATCACCTATGTGGAAAGCCCCTCCCATTGCTAATCTGATTGAACCGCATCCTGTATTACCGGCAATGTGGTCCAGATTGTCACTAATTGACGGCCTTTCCATCCCAGTCAACCTATTGCCAACCACAGCCACAGAAGCTCTTGAAGATGAAATTATCTGGACCGTTCCAATTCATGCTGAACAAATTGATTCTGCAAAGAAAGTACTCGGTGGACGACCCGAGGGTAGTAAGATTCCGAATCTACAATTCGATGAGGATGAGAATCGTTTACTTCGTGCTGCAGTAATCAGTTATCCACAAGGTGATTCAGAATGGGCCAACAGAATGGAACCACATCACCCTCTCGTCGCTTGGATTGCATCCCCTTCATCCGATCGCTGGGCAAGATGGGAAAGACTTCGCAGTATTCTAGGGAATGAATGGATTGGATTGATGAAATCAGAGCATATTCCAAATGGGTCGCTTAGCAAGGCCGCGATTGACACCCCCTCTGAATGGAGCAGTAAACTGATAGAAGATGTTCGAAACCGAATCCGCATCAATTCTGAATTGGCCCATGATCTACGACACCTATCGGAGTCATCGTCCTCTGAAGAGGCAACATGGGTTGCTCAAATTCTCTTGTCAGAGGTTTCTTGGCTATCATCTGAGATTCAATCTGACCTTGCCTCTTGGGGTATTGATCGATTCCTTGATGACCCACCTTCGCGTTGTTCCGCTGCAATTTCTGGATTGGATTGGCTTGCCAATCAATATCCAGAACGTATGCTATCTGAATCAGAAGATTGGAGGTTACTCGCCCGGTCTGTTGGATTTTCAAAGCCGCAAGATCACGATTTGCATCTTTGGGCTGTGTTAGACGATTGGTATGTAACTGGAAACCGTCCCCATTCAACAATCATTGCACTGATTGTGCAAAGGTTACCTGAAGAATGGTGGGCTCCAGTATCGGAGTTTATTCTGACAGCCTTGTCAGAGGACCCCGAAGGTATTTCTTTGATTGCAGAAATGGATATTGCATGGCCATCTTTGATTCTTCGACCAGAGGGTGAAGTGCATCAAATTCCGGGTTCCTCATCAATGCAGCATGGTGGTGTCCGTCGTACGCTACTTGCGCGTTTGGAACGTATTACTGAGCATGAAAATTGGTCAGAAGAATTACCAGGGGCACGAATGATTCGAGATTTGAGCGAATCACTTCGAACTGCAAGAGACCTTTCCGCACCCAAATTTGGTATTACACATCCAATGGTCCGTTGGTTGGCCATCCCAACCCATCGTTGGCCACCGAAAGAAGTCATCCAAACGACAGATGGAGATCCTCGAATCGCTGCACGTTTAGCGAAGATGTCCTCGGGTTGGCACCCTGATTTGTCTAGGAATCCAATGGACTTTTGATTCAATGAGTTCAATAGACCAGACCATTTCGGATGGTTTGCCCGGCTGCAACACCGATGTGAGCCCTCCCGTCGCCGGGTTGGGCGGTGATCTTCGGTACCAATGCTGGGCCTAACCCACCCCATCGAAGACCGACCGGACCCCTCGGGGAATGAAACGTCGGTGCAAGCGGGTGGGCAACGAACCGGGTTATGGGTCCCCAGATGACG
>NTJU01000048.1 GCA_002457195.1 Marine Group II euryarchaeote MED-G33
CAAGGCCTTCACCTGACAGGCTTCCCTTGGCCCAAACGCCGATGATGTTGTCAATCAATGTCGTCGACTGAATTGACATACTTGCCCCTGATTCAAGATCAAAACCCCCACGAGAATCTGAGATATTGGCATGTTCGACGGTTGTAGATGAACCTGAATCGAGATGGAATCCCTGCCAACGTGCCTGAATCGAAGTTTCAGCAACCCAAGAACCCCAAATTGTAACCGGTTCTGTTGATGTGCCTAGAATCTCCAGATCACCTTCGATTGTAATCGTCACATCCTCGGTGACATTGATCTGTGTTCCAGCCTCAATGGTTAGCATTGCCCCAGTTGCAATTGTGACATCATCATCGAGAGTCATATTCTCTGACCATAATTGATCAGATGTGTAGACAACACCCTCGTGTGTGGGCGCACGCAGCGCCGTAGGCGCTGCGATTAGTAGAGGAGCAAGTACTAAGCTTGCAAGGATGAGGATACTGAAACAACGCTGGCGCATGGAATGTTGGTGTTCTGGATGAGGTTTGAACCCTCCCGTCAATCGTCAGTGACCCATTGAGGTGGGCCCGTCCGGATTTGAACCGGAGTCTGACGGCCCCCAGCCGTCAAGTATTGGCCAAGCTAACCTACGGGCCCGGGACATCTGTTCACACAGATGATTCGGTTTTACTCCTGCGTTCGTGTGACACTGAAAGGTGCAACTGCATCGATCAATTCGACGTGAGAGACGAACATACGTCGGCAGCAATATCGCTCAAGACCTACTTCGTCGAGCATTTCGCCGGCGTCTCGTCCTTCAGCGACACCATTGGAATAGCGTTCCCAAAGGTGCCCAATTACATGTCCACAAGAAAAGCATCGTACTGGAATTATCATTCATATCACCTCAACGGTAAGACTTCTGCCACTTGGCACGAGCACCACGACCCATCTGATGTTTGGGTTCTTTGCGGCGCGGATCGTTCACTAGCAGGCTACGGTCAAATCGAAGGAACTCGTCACGGAGTTCCTCATCGATTCCTTCTGCACCATCATTGTAGTGGACTAGTCCACGTGCAATAGCTGTGCGGATGGCATCAACCTGACCCATCTGGCCTCCACCTGTGGTGGTGACGTTGATGTCGACCCCGGAAAGGCGGTTCATTGCATCAGCAATGACCAGGGGTTCCATGGCCTTTGTTCGGGCCATTTCAGGTTGAAGAATTTCAATCGGCTCGGAGTTGACGCGAACGCGCCCCTTCCCTGCCTTGACGGTCGCTCGAGCGATGGCTGTCTTTCGCTTACCAGAGGTATTGGCTACCTTGGGTTCCTTCTTTTTTGCCATGTTCATTCGACCTCCCATCGTACGGTTACGCCCAGTTCCTTGCTGATTTCGCCCAAACGGACGAATCGCTCTGGAAGCGGTCGCTCAATCTTTGTTACATCTCCCCACTCGCAGCCATCGGGTAGGTCACCGGATAGATCCGATGGGGTCCCAATTTCGACACGGAGAGCTTTGAGGGCTCCGCGGCCACTGCTGTTCTTCTGGTAGGGTAGCATACCACGAACGGTACGCTTGAGAATTTGGTCAGGCATACGAGGGAAGAACGGACCCTTACGGGCGTGGTTCAATTCGTACTTTGCCCGGTAGTCGGACAAAACGCTCGTACGCTTTCCAGAGACAATCGCCTTCTCGGCATTGACGATGATGACACGGGTGTCTTCACCTGCCTTCTTGGCGGAAATCAACTGCTTAGCGACAGTGCTAGCCAGTCGACCGAGGATTTTGTCCTCTGCATTGTAAACGAATGTTTTCGCCTCAGCCAAGGATGTACACCCCCTTGCCTGTTGGATTCTTTTTCATCAAATCATGGATACTGACGACTTCGCCGCCTGCTGCCTCGATCTTCGCTTTAGCCGAGGTGCTAACGCTGTATGCGGCGACGGTGTGCTTACTCGAAAGATCACCACTACCAAGCAACTTGCCAGGAACGAGAATTGTCTTCTCATCCGATGCAAAGCGGCTCAGGCGGCTCAGGTTCGGTTCAGCCCAATTGCTACGACTCTTTTCGAGCCGTAGCGCAACGTCTCGCCACAGCGGAGCACCGTTCGACCTTGTTTGGGCCTTTAGGTCACCGATTAAGGTGACAAGCCCGGGGTTGGTCTTCTTGTTGTTCCTTGCCATATGACTCCCTCGACGTGGGTATCCGCGCGACCGGCCCTCCTGTTAAGAACCCCACGGGTGCCGAAAAGCCCCCTTAAGGGGGCTGTGAATCGGCCAAATGCTATGTCCCGACGGCTTTGCCCAATGGGTGATTACGATGTCTGGTGATTGGAAGTTATTGATGAATGAAGCGATGCAAATTGAAGGTTCTGATACGATCGCAGCATTTGCAAAATTCAGAGAATGCATTGACGCAGCCCTTGCTTCGACCCAATCGTCACTGAATCAGAACCCAGCGGTAGGTGTGGCCATGGAATCCGTCTATGGGGCTCTAGCGGCCTATGCACAGCAGGTCATGATGGAACTGCGAGCAGAGGACCCTGGTGCGGGTGGCGTGGACCATGCATTCCGTTCTGGCCAAGCCTACGGCGTTTCATGTGTGCTCAACCACCTGTTCGATTCCATGCGCGACCCAAATGCAGATTCCTTGGCATCATTGGATGAGTTCAGCGATCAAATGCATGATGAAATTCTTCAAACCTGCAAGCAGGTCGACCTCGCAATGATTCTCCTCGATGCCAAAGGCGATTATTGCGAAGAATGAATTTGAGAAATCACATCATTTGGAGTCACAACTCCCGATTCGATGATGCGAGCATATACACCACCTCGCCAATCTGACGCCAATGCATCCTTTAGGCCATCATGGGCAGCATCCATGAAGTGACAAGGGGTTACTTCGCCGAGCACTTCAACATGGGCGGTACCCAACTGAATCGAACGACCAACCAAACTCTGCAAATCGGTGCCTTCAATTTGAACCAGAATATTCGAACGACGGGTTGTCCAAGGCAAGGTGGTGCCTGCTTCAGAGCAGGCGGCTTGCCATGCTGCGACATCGAGCAATGATACTTGCCGGCGTTTGCTGGTTCCATGGTCCCCAATGACACCATTTTCAGGTGTTAGAGAGAGCCTCTCAGCCAGAGCCATCGCCTGTCCCTTCTCAGGGCGGAGTGCGAGTGCAAGGACAGTGCCCTGCACCCGCACACCCCGTGTGTCATTCAGCTCAAAGGCTGAAGTTGCTGGCGTTTGGATCGTCTTCGAGTCCAGCCTGCTGGACATTGCCCTCAGCGTCGACGAATTCGCCGGCCTTGGTCAAGTTACCATGCAATGATGCATCGTGTTCAGCAGTGCGCGCGATCAGTGAATCACCAAGTGCCATCGAAATGGACTGTTGGATTGCACTCAGAGTGCTCACAGCCTTGTCACGCTGGCCGAGACCGATGTTGTGGTCAGAGTAGCGTGCCTCTTCAAAGATGGCCAAGAAGTCATCCAATTGCTCAGCGGGCACCATGTAGAATGCGCTGCGAACGGCCCACTCGAATTCACGGGTGGTCTCGTAGACCTTCTTCATGAAGCCATGCTGGCGGAAGAAGCGCACGAGATCCTTGTAGCAGTTGAAAATCACCTGGATATACTCGTTGCGTGCCTGTAGTGCCAACAGAGAGTCCGTGAGAATACCGCGCAGAATTTCAACTCGGCGACGCTCGCTGTATCGCTTGTACATCACCGCTCCAATAATCGAAGCGAATAGCAAGGCGATGATAATCGGTAGCATCACCTTGAGATCCCAAGCGCTTGCTTGTGCTTCGGGCAATTCACCCTCGTGGATTGTTCGGCTGCGGTTTTCGCTGTATTCCTTGAACAAGTCACTGCCTTCGAACATGGCCGTAATTCGCCACATTCCATCGTTGGCATACTCGCCATCAGGAGCGCCTGGAACTTCAGAGCCTAGATAGGTCCAAGAGAAGTTGGCAACACCCTGTTCATCGGTTCGGACATAACGAATTTCATCAGTCACCCACATATCTGAACTGTTCAGATATTGGAATACAAATGTCACTGGTTCATCTTCAATCGCGAGGTCGATTCGATCGCGCAAAATGGCTACTGCGCCCTCAACTTCGTCGCCTGCGATATAGCCGTCAGCGCTGTGCCATGGGACCTTAACCACCATGTCTACACGACTGCGAACAAGGACAGTGATGTCCATGAATGAGCCATTGACAACGGCGTTTGTCTCACTTCGACAACCACCTGGAACTTCCATATCTGGTTCGTAAGCAACACGCAGTGTACGGAATCCTTCGAGATTGTTTCCACTGGGTTCGATACCCTTGCGACTTGGATTCTGATCCTTGTCGCCACTAAACCACTCAACGGTTCCAAACTCATCTCCGGTAATCGCGGTAGCGACCGGACGTGTGTTCTGGTCTGGATCGATGTAGATGTTCATACACTTGCCACCCAATGGGTTACCGTTACTCTGTTCAAGCAGGGCGTGGATGTGGTAACTTTCCTTCAGATATAGGACGGGGTAAGAATCACCGTTAGGGAACTCGTATCGGTCGACGTCGGTCTTGAAAGGTCCAACTTCCGAAATCAATAGCGTCGAGTTGCTGAACACTGGGAACAGGCGGGTGACGCTGGCATTCTTGTACCGGTATCGGTCATTGTTGTCATACGAGTTGTATTCGACTGTAACACGAGCTTGACCCGCCATTACGTCTTCAAGTGGACAAACGATTTCGAAATTACCATCCATATCGGTCGTGCCAGGTTGACATGAAATGACGCCCTGTACACCACCCTGCATCTCGTAAGAGACGCGGATGTTTCGATTGGTGAGGTTCTCTCCCAATTCATCGACCAATTGTCCTGTGATGACCATTGGCTTCTCGATGCTCTGCCCCGTTATCGGGTCGATTTCGCTGGTGTAAACAATCTGATCATCGACATCGAGGGTTGTTCGACCAATCAATGAGAATCCATCTACATTGTAATTCATCACTCGACGGTAGTGGTCACTGCCTTGCACAGTAACGCAAGGGTCCCATGCACCCTGGAGTGCCAATTGGTATTCCTGTAGTTGCTCACAGCCTTCATGCGGTAAATTCTCTTGGAATCTCAAGATGACATTCACTGGACCGAATCCATCCGGTAAGTAGGACGATTGGTCCTCACGCAAAATTTGGGAGTCTAGCAATAGTTGCTCGTAGATATCACCGGCATTCGGTTCAAGTTCAAACATCACCTGACGGTGCTGCACATTGTCGAAATCTGTTCCTTCAAAGATGACTTGAACGATGCCACCTTCTGCTCCGTTGCCATCGAGAGCGGCACCCGGATCTCGCAACACTGGAGTGCTGTTGTCATCGGTGACCTTTGCCGAGAATTGCCACACTTCGCCACTGCTCCGTGTATTGGGTGTCGTCGAAATCAGATCTACGTAAGTACGACTGACCACCCACATCGGCTGATTGACCAGAGATCCTTGCAATAGTGGACTGCCAGGGAACGAGAACTGTAACGAGAAGTTGCCAAGATCATCGGTTGATGATATGTTCAAATCAATCTTGAAAATACCATTCGAATCTGTCTCTGAGTAATTGCTCTCACCAGTTGCTGACCAAGTCCAATTGACTGGGGCATTCTTGACTGGTTGCAGTGCGTTATCGACCAAACGTGCCTCGACAGTTGTATTCTGGTTACGATACAATCGTGGCAGCGTGTTCAACTGGAAGTCTGTTGTTCCGACCACAGAGACATTGTTGTAAGCGCCAGTTTCGGCGAGAACGTTGGTCAAATTACCTGTGAAGTAGAACTCGGAGTTGGTGAAATCAACTCGGACCCCATATGTGGATGCTTGATATTGACTAAACCATGTCCAGTTGTAATCGAATCTTGCTTCCCCACCATACATCGTAGGTACGCGGGCATAGCCTGTTTCTTGACTGCCCTGGAATACACCGTTATTGTCGAGATCGACCTGCAGTGCCATCGGATCCTGAATCCATGGCGTGCCTGTGCGGTTGGTTACATTGCCAATCACTCGGAAGGTTTCTCCGGTATTCATCTCAGGCACTATCTCACAGCGTAATTCACTGCTTGGATCAGTCGGGTCAATCTGACCACAAGGTGGTGCATCGAAATCGCCTCCATTCTGCATGGTGATGAACCAGTGTGTCGAGTTAACGCGTAGGAATGGGCGCAACTTGGCCGACTCATCCAGAAGAGATGCTGCGCTACCATCCCACAATTGCGGGTATGGCTTGCCGAGTTTTGCTTCCTCGTAGGTGATACCGGCAGCGTCCAACCCCTGCTGGCTGAACAATGCTCTCCATGAGCCGTAGCTGCTGCCAGTAAACTGAGTTGAATCGTAATAGTAGACCGGGTTGTGGCCACTAACAATCATTTCTGCTTCAACATACATTCGATGCATACTCCGAATCATGAAGGGGTCTGTTTCGTCGCCGTAAACGTATGGCCATGGCCACTCTGAGCCAAGGGTTGGATCAACTCGCCCTGTAATCTCATAATCTCCTACGGGTAAACTCGTATTCGAGTAGTCATAGGTGCCAACAACGTCGTGACTTAGGGAGAAATTGTTCCAAACAATTTCTTCGTATCCACCGGGTAGCATACCTGGGCCATTGTCATAGGTGGAATTCCACCGCACCTGTTTCCAGTTGCCAACTGCTCCTGAACTCTGTACGTATGTGAGGCTCGCCCAACCACCTTCGTCAGCACGGAATCCTTGTCCAAACCCAGTGTAGTTGGTGGGTGTGGTTCGGTTTCCGAATGGACCTCCACTGATTGAGAATGTGATCGGTGCATGCACCATTCGGCGGTCGAAAATACCGCGTTCCCAATCAACAGTGTAGTGAGTCTTGAAATCGAGCCAGAGTGGTTGCTCATCGCTTCTGAAATATGTCCACGCGACGTAATCTAGCGAAAGGTTGGCATGAACTGCAACTGGATATCTGTTAGATTCAGAGCCGTCATGGATGAACATCTCTGTCACCTCTGCCCACATTTCATAGGTAGTATTGTCACCAACATGGATATCCTCGGGGAAGAGGAATTGACCAACACTGAACGAACCGTATTCATTCGAGAGAACGTCGATTGTTTCGATTGCTGTTGTGCCATTTTGAACCCATGCAACGTGGACCTGAACAGGCAGGAAGCCTGCGGGGTCCCAAGTAGACGAGGATATGTTCAGCGCGAATACAGTCCCAGAGAAAATCGCTGGGAATTGTGCATCCAAATACAAAGTATCTGGAACGGTGTAATTCTGACCGTCATAGACACCCAACTCAACACGTGTGGCCAATTTATCATCTTCATCGGGAATACAATCGTTGTCATGATCCCAGTCACTCGAAAGGTTACCATTGTAGCAAGGGTCACTGTTGTATCCTTCTTCTAGGATGTCGAAGTTTCCATCCTCTCGACTGTCATTGTCATCATCGAGATCAACAGCGTCTGGGCCGGTGTGAGGATTGGATGGATTGGCTATTCCCTCACCATTACCAAAGTCATCGTGGTCCCAAGGGTTGGTTGAATTACGATCAAATCGTGTCGGCCAGAGCATGATTTCGTCGATGTCATGCATACCATCTGCATCGTCATCTTCGTCCAAATCATCTCGGACACCATCGTTATCGTGGTCCCATGGTGCAACGAGTGGGTTTGATCCTGAGCCTTCTTGTGAATTGCTTCGGCCGTCGCCATCCCAATCGTCGTCAGCCCAATTCAAGATACCATCATTGTCGTGATCCCATGGCGATTGTTCTTCGCCCCAGAAACACTGCAACTCTTGGTCAACGTCAGATGTTCCATCATTGTCGTCATCCCAATCTTCACCATCTGGGATACCGTCATTGTCGTTATCGACATCATAGAATTCAGGGAATAGTAGTCCTTGACCCTGGACTCCTTGATCCCAAACAGCTTGATAGAATCCATCGCCATCTGGGTCCGAATCTGTTCCATCATCGTCATTGTCTTCACAATTGAATCCGGTGAAGAAATTGCCAGGTGGGTTCGTATTGGCATCGTCGTCCCAATCGCTATCTGAATCAACTTCCAAATAATCCCAAATTCCGTCATTGTCATCATCAACATCGAATAAATCAAACAATCCATCAAGATCATCGTCTAAATCAGCAGTATCATTGAATTGACATGTTGGGGCATATTGGTTACCTTGTCCATCGACAACTACGACACTACCGCAATCATCGTCGGGGTCTGTGTCATCAGGGAATAGATCTGCAAGATTTTCATCCGGGAAGTCGTTGCCATTGATGTCAGCATTCCAGTTCCACAAACCTGTGCCCAATCCAATCCATGTAAGGAACAGGTCACGGTTGTGTGCAACTTCTGAGTAATTGAACGCTGAGACCGTTGCTCCGTTGAACGGGATGTGGTAGCACGATGTGGATGAACAACCAAAGTTGGATGTTGAGGATGTAGGGGGTGTGAACGTTCCCTGAGTGAAGTTTGGATCTGGGCGAATGGAAAACGGTACACTAAGTTGACCATTGTTGAATCCTGCATCCAGTGGTAGTCGGTACAAAGCAGCATACGCATAACCACAGGTGTAACCATTTTCACGGGTCCATCCACATTCATTGTTGTTGGTAAATGTACCACCCATCTTGAAATCGTTGATGTCTAATTGGCCATCATTTCCTTCGTCTTGGTCCCACCAATCAGGCATACCATCGCCGTCTTGATCAACGTCAAGTCCATTCTGTAGACTGTCTCCATCGGCATCAATATCGACATCGTTACCACCATTCCATGGTGACCAGCGAGAGAGCAAGTACCAGTAGAATTCCGGTGCGTTCCCACTTGTTGGAGTTGGTGTGGTTGAGGGGTCGTAGCCGTTGTAATCAAGCAAGACACCCTGGGATGCGGTGAATGGATTCACGAGGAAAGACATGTTCCAGTGCTCTGACAAACCGTCGGTGTATGCTTGTTCATCGTTGCTTCCATCGATTGCATCACCATCGCCTAGTGGGTAGTATGTGCGATAGAACTGGTCGTTACTATCTGTATCGACAATACCACAGTTCCCGTCATCGGGATCATACAAGTCGTTGATTCCATCGTTGTCATCGTCCCAGTCAACATTGTTTTCGAGGCCGTCACCATCGACATCGGAGTCGAGGTCGTTTGGCCCATCGTCACGGAACTTGCTACCATTGATTTGGTGGATGTCGTTATCATTGTCAAAATCACAATCTGGATCGATATCTAGCCAGTCTAGAATACCGTCACCGTCGTCATCAACATCGACCCAGTTGTTGACACCATCTCCATCCCAATCGTTGAATCCAGCGTAGGATGCACGCTGAGTGTCACATCGTGGATCTGGGTTTACAGTCAAACAATTCCAAGTGTTGTATTCTGATACGGGTGTGGTTGGGTATCGGTCAATCTCGTTTGGTTCGTTGTCATTGTCGATATCATTCTCGATGTCTGAGACGTTCCAACCGGGTTCATTGAGGAGATTGTCGGGATTTGGATTACCGCCCATATCGATATCGAGCCAATCCCAAACGCCGTTGTAGTTCTGATCAAGGGCTCTCCATCGGTCATCGTCCAAATCACGGTCGTAGTCCATTTCACAGTCGATGATACCGTCTGAGTTTCCATCAGCACCCGGTATTTCGTATGGTGAAGTGTCAGTGGCAGTGAAATCGTTCAAGCCATCGTTGTTGTAATCGAGATTTGTACATGTGTCTAAGATTCCATCGTTATCATCGTCTGGATCTGACATGTCGAGGATGCCGTCGTTATCATCATCAGTATCAGCACTATCTGGAGTGCCATCGTTGTCGTCATCTGGATCGAGGAAATTGGGGATCCCATCGCCATCGAAATCACCATCTACGATTGTGGTGAATGTTTCATTTCCTGGGTGATACAAAGATTCCATTTCAACAAAGTTCACACCGTGGCTGTATGATCCATAATTCTGGGCTCCATTTTGGAAGGTCCAAGTGGAGGAGGTGTAACCCGTCTGGGTTGTGTTTGATGCGTCGTATGGGTGGGCATCTAAGCGGTCGATGACGCCATCGTTGTCATCGTCGTTATCGAGATAGTCCTGTGCACCGTCTCCATCAAAATCGCAGGGCCAGACGAATTGGTCGATTCGACCATCGTTGTCGTCATCTTCGTCATAGGAACCTGAGCCTGAGCCATCATAATCTTCATCCGGGACTGCATCGTTATCGTGATCCCATGGATTCTGATCTGCTTGGTATCCAATTGGAATGATATCGCCAGTCCAAGGATGGATTGTGCCTGGAAGCACGTAGCGGTCTGTGGATACGTTGAGGGGGTCTGCACCCTGTGTCATATCCAACGGTCCTTCGAGAATTCCGTCGTTGTCATCATCCCAATCGTCTTCATCAGGGATACCGTCGTTGTCGTGGTCCAATGGACCAGTGCCATAGCATCCATCGAAACGCTCAATCAAATCATAGATGCCATCATTGTCGTCATCCAAGTCATTCAAATCATCAATACCATCGTTATCGTGGTCGTCGCCGATTCTCTCTTCGAGGTGAAGTGTCCAACCAGATGCTCGCAAATCGAGTAGGCTCAAATCGTGCACTTTACCATACATGACACCCAAATCAGGATATTGTGGGTCAAGAAGAGCTGGGTGGCTCCAAGGTGTTGGCTGACTGTTGTAGTCTTCTCGGTCTCTGAAGGGCTGATCGGCTTGATCCTCCGTTTGTACTGATGTGCGTTGAATCGATTCTGACCAGCTGTGCTGGAATTCACCATTCGCATCAATTTCTACCATGGCGAGTGTTGTTGAGAAGATCATCAAAGCCACCATCATTAGTGACCAAGTTGTCTTCTTGTAAACGCCTACATTTCCTAGATATGTGTCGAGTTCTGTCATGTTATCACCCAAGTGAAGCACCTCGCCACTCGCGACCGCTATATCAACGACTCGCCCGGAACGTGCACTTCCGTATCACGATACCCTATGGGTATCAATTCCAAGAAAAATATGTTCAGAAGAAGTTGGCGGCCCCCCGCGCCCAGCGGACGCGGGGGTGCCTGTCACCACGAGTCAATCCGACTGTGGGTCATTGCTTGACCGATAATACCGTGTCAATCACTGCTCGAGTTCGTCGAGGATACCGTCACCGTCGTCATCGTCGTCGGTAACATCCTCAATTCCGTCATTGTCGTGATCGAACTGGCCGGTGTCATCGTTGCCATCATTGGTTTCAAACCAGTCAGTCAGACCGTCGTTGTCGTCATCGGTGTCGATAACGTCACTCATACCGTCGTTGTCGTGGTCATATCGCCATTGGCCGGTGGCACCATCTAGCTCGTCTACGTCAAGGATGTTGTCGTTGTCGTCATCGGTGTCGATTCCGTCATCGAGTCCATCGTTGTCGTGATCGCGAGCTGCGGATGAACCGTTTTCATAAACGTCATCTGCATTGTCGATACCATCGTTGTCAATGTCCAAGTCGAACATGTCGTTCAGGCCGTCGTTATCGTGGTCATAGATGTCGGTATTTGGGTCGCCGTCATTGACTTCTTCTTCGTCGTCAATTCCGTCGCCATCATCATCCGAATCCTCGTTATCATTGATACCGTCGTTGTCGTGATCGTTTGCAGTGTCGTTCGGGTTCGTCGGGTCGACGTCCTGATCGTCTGCGATTCCATCGCCGTCATCGTCAGTGTCCTGATCGTTGGGAATACCATCGCCATCGATATCTGAGTCCTGATCGTTCTCGATGCCATCGCCATCCATGTCGGAGTCCTCGAAATCTTGGATACCGTCGCCGTCTGTGTCCTGGTTACCAGGTTCAGACGAGTCGGGTATTCCGTCATTGTCGTCATCCGTGTCGACGTCATCTGGGATGCCGTCGCCATCGTTGTCGTTGTCACCGTTGTTCTCTTGGTTGTCAAGTTGTTGTCCCTGTTGCTGGTCGGATTGTTGACCTTGCTGACCTTGCTGACCGTTCTGGGTCTGGCCTTGCTGCTGCTGGTTCTGACCATTCTGGTTGTCACCGTTCTGATCTTGCTGCTGTCCGCTATCTTGCTGACCGCCTTGCTCCCCACCTTGCTGCTGCTGACCCTGGCCGTTGTCCTGCTGCTGACCTTGCTGGCCTTGCTGACCTTGCTGGCCTTGCTGACCTTGCTGGCCTTGCTGACCTTGCTGGCCTTGCTGACCTTGCTGGCCGGACTGCTGGCCTTGCTGGGAACCTTGTCCCTGCTGACCTTGCTGTCCTTGCTGACCTTGCTGACCTTGCTGGCCTTGCTGACCTTGCTGGCCTTGCTGACCTTGGCCTTGACCTTGGCCTTGACCTTGGCCTTGACCTTGGCCTTGACCTTGGCCTTGACCTTGTCCTTGACCTTGTCCTTGACCTTGGCCTTGACCTTGTCCTTGACCTTGGCCTTGGCCTTCGCCTTGACCTTGGTCTTCAGATTCGCCGCCACCTTCGGTGCCGCCGTTTCCGGAGCCGGTCTCAGCGTCTTGGTAATCTGGATCATAGGCATCGGGTATACCGTCGCCGTCAGAGTCAGAGTACTCGCCATCGTTCGGGTCGTTCGGGAAAGGGTCACTGCCATCTGGTCGACCGTCGCCGTCTGTATCCGCACTGTTAGGGTTGGTACCCTGTGCGTATTCTTGGGCTGCAGTCAAACCATCATTGTCAGCATCGCTGTTGGCGTCGCCACCGTTGTTAGGGTTGAGGCCGTGGGCCACTTCCCATCCATCGGGGAGTCCGTCTCCATCGCTGTCTGACTTGGTCATATCCGTTCCGTGCGATTGTTCCTCTGCATTGGTGAGACCGTCACCATCCCAATCGGCGCCGCCGTCAGACGGGTCGAGGGGGTCAGTACCGTCACCACTGACAACGGACGAAGCCGTCATCAGAATGAGGAACAATGCTACTAGCATGCTCAGGTTCTTTCGGTTGTTCATTTCATTTCACTTCCTTTTTTTTTGTAAACCATTTCAGAGAACCCACCGTTCTCTCTTTCCAGGAAT
>NTJU01000049.1 GCA_002457195.1 Marine Group II euryarchaeote MED-G33
TTTCACATCGACCAAATACGCGCCAGGGGCAACCCCAACAAAGGTCCTGTCGTCACTCCCAGTACCAATGCTGGTTCCTGCAACGTGTGTTCCATGGCCATTGGAATCATCGGGGTCGTCTGTCCCACTCGTGTTTGAAAATGCAGATGTTGCATCGTAGCCAGCGACCCATTTCTGATCGACGTAGCTGGTAGCATCGATATCAGGCTCATCATTGACATCATCAAAATCGTTCAGGGAACGATGCTCATTGTCAACCCCTGTATCGAGAATGGCTACAACAACATCATCACCACGGTACCCAATGGCTTGCATCGTGTCCAGATACGCATCAGAATCACGAACCTTCATTGCTGGAACGGAGGTGTCAAGGAACGGTATCATGACATTCTGTTGCTCGACGGTGACGACACCATCGAGTCGCCAAATTGGAAGCAAAGCGGGAAGAGGCACATGATCAAGAGAAATCGTTGGAATGGATTCGAGAACATCGAACCATGCACCCTCCTCGACCCAACCGTGGGCGAGTAAGGTAGACTTGAGTTGTTCAATTTCCTCGATCCCTGGATGTTCAGCATAATCGACATGGATGGCGACTGTCAAGCGACCATCAGGGCCTTCGATTGCCGTTGTACTAACCGATTCATATTCACCATCGAGAATTCGCTGTAAGCGGTCATCCATTCCATTGTGATCACGATCTGGTGAATAGGACAACCATGGACCAACACCACGATCTGGAGTTGGGCAAGCTTCTCCATCCTCGCAGATTAGGTGTGGGAGACCGGGGACAAAAATGGTAGGTTCCTCACGAATTTCAAACGCCTCAGAATTCCCACTAGGAACCATCGGAGACATCGATGTGAGAAGCATCAACAAGACTGCGAATAACGGAGTCTTGTGATTGGATTTGCCCGACACCATACGCATCCCGAAGGGATGCCACCAACCAGTGACCTATAACACCAACCGAATCAGGACCGTAGGTCCTGTGGAGAATATTGTCATGGCCACTCTAAATGTGACCTTTCAACTGTGCATCGCAGAACTGTGTTTCCACCCATTTCTAGCGTCATTAAATCGGCTCCACAAACGGGGCACGGAGCCTGTTCTGAAAGTTGCTCCAACCATGCCTGTCGTGTTTCAAGTTCGTCGCCTTCTTCGCGCAATCTGTTCAATGTTCGCAGTGCGGGGCCAGTCAATTCGCCATTCCATGGATCCGTGGACACATCTCGCATCCTAGACTTCATCGCCTTATGTTGTGCTTCTTGACCCCCTTTGGATGATGGGCCACCATCTACCGTTCCGATTGGAACCAAACCACCTCTTGCAATCGGTTTAGCGAGCACATAACATGCAAAGAATCCAGTGATATGGGCAAGATGGGCAACATTCGAGGTTGACGTAGGATATTGCATGATTTCAAGTGCAAATTTTAGCAAGGCAATCCAAGCCACTGGCCATCGACGAATGAGAATGAGGGGGAACTCAATTTCATCACGCGGCCAGCAGGCTAGATAGCAACCGAGTAATCCAAACGCTGCCCCTGACGCCCCAATACAAAACACCCAGCTATCCCAATTCGCCAACGACCAACCGATATTCCCCCCGAGAACTCCAATCAGGTAGATTGCGAGAAAGCGCCCTCGACCCAATCGCTGTTCGAGAGGGACCCCAACCAAAATGATGACCAATACATTGCCCAATAAGTGAAACAAATCTGCGTGCAACCATGCCGCTGAAATAAGACGATGAAGGTGTTCTTGTTCAAATACAACCGCTGGGACGAGTGCTCCCTGAAAATACAGATTGAGATCAACTGCCCATTCAATTGTGGCCTGGAATAGATAAGCCATTATCAAGGATGCTCCGATCGCCAATGAAATGGGAGTCCGGCGAAACCAGGCATGTATGATTGGTGCAATCGCAATGATGCTCCAAATTCCGAACCAGGCCCAAGGGCTCATAGGGGATGTCAGGCCGACCAAATGCTTGACCTCTTCGCCGCAGGGCTCAAGCCAAGTACATGATTGGAAGAGTTGTGGCCCTACTTCATGTTGAAGCATTGACGGTGCGAAGAGGCACCCGAAATGTTCTTGAAAATTTCAATATGAAAATTGAATCTGGCAATTGCGTTATTTTGACTGGTGAGAATGGCTCTGGAAAGTCTACTCTGCTCGAATCCATCGCGGGAATCATCCCGATTCAATCCGGTAATGTCACAATCGAACGACCGTTTGGACTCGCTCTACAATCGGGTGGTCTTAATGGTGATGAATTGGTTGATGAGAGGATTGGTTACGCTGCGCAGGCTGCAGGGATCTGGAACACAGATGGATTACTGAAACATTGGAACCTAGAACATAGAAGCCAAGATAAAATCGGCCAACTATCAGGTGGATTGTATCGACGTTTGGCTGTTCTACAAGGATTGATGCCAGCATATGGAAATCAGCCACGAATCTGTTTACTCGATGAACCCTCTGAGGGTTTGGATGATGCGTCGGTTGACACCCTACTTACTGACATCGCTTCACTACGAGCACGTGGGCATGCATTCCTAATTGCGACCCATGATCCAAGGCTGCACGTTTGCGCGTCATCTCTTTTGGAAATTGAGGGGAGTTCAACGGAAGTCACCTCAAACCTAGAACCCTCATATGCTCCAGAATTTTCTGCTAGTGAGGCGAAACTCTCGCTCTCGCGCTGGTCGTCCACATTAGATCGACGAACAAAATGGCCGATTTTGTCAAGGGGGGTACCGTTGATTGGTTCGATCTTGGCACTCTACGCCCTACTTGGAAATGAAATCGGTTCACTGATTCTGGTACCGACATTCCTGGCAGCCATCCCTTGTGTTTCTTCATTACACCATTCAAAGGAAAATCGTTCAGGTGATTGGTGGAGGGCGATGGGGGGTCGATTATTCACAATTGATCCCTTGTCTATTTTGTTGATTCTCATATCCCCTTTGTTGACCGCTTCTATCTTCGGACTTGAACAAAATTCGATGATTTGGGTGGCGATTGGTTTGCCATTCATTGGAATTTATCTCGCCAGTGGAGCAATTCATGAATTGGCTATGAAAATGCCAAGAACTGGAGGGCAATATGTCCCACTTCTTTCATTGGTCCTCATCTGGCCGTTGCTTATTGCAAACGATTCGGTTGAGAGTTGCTTAGACTCAACGATGTGTTCAGACCCATGGATATCATTGGTTGTTGCAACAAGTATCCCCCTCATCATTTGGTTTGGGCTTCCCATTCTGCACCCCCGCACAGCGTCAAATTGATGGGGAAGTGGCAACGGGCGTTGACCATGCGAGGCGTTTGGTTGATGCTGCTCGGTCTTGCAATTGCCGGTTTGGCAATGGTTTTGGGTTTTCTAGTCGCACCTAGTGCACAAGGTTTCGAAGATTATTCCTATCGAATTATTTTCTGGCATGTGCCAGCTGCATGGACGTCTTTCATCGCTTTTGGGATGCTATTCGTCGGAAGTCTTGCATGGTTTTGGAAACGTTCAGAATGGGGTTGGACATTGGCAGGTGTTGCTTCAGAATTATGCCTCTTGTTCGGACTTTGTGTAGTCACTTCCGGACCGATTTGGGGGGCCGCTGAATGGGGTGTTCCTTGGGATTGGACGGATGCCCGGTTGAACACATATGGAGTCCTTTCTGCTGTCGCTCTATTTCTGGTTCTATCACGTCGTAGTCAACCAGATACGCCTGAATTCAGAGATGTTTTTACCGGCATTGGTATGTTTGGATTTCTTCTCGTTCCAATCACATATATGGCAACCCAATGGTGGCAAGAACGTCACCCTGGATGTGTGATCTGTGAAGGGGAAGAAAATGGAGTCGATACAGTGATTCTGCAAATCTGGCTTCTGGCCTTCCTGGGCATGACCATTTTATTGATTGGACAGACAATGGTCAGTTGGGAAGTACAGAAATGCGAGCGACGGCTCGCAGAACTACAACTACGGATGGATTGAGATGAGTGATGTCGCATATTTGGCTGCAGCATATGCTGTAATGATTGGGCTGATTGGTTGGTTCACCTGGCAATTGCTAGACCGACTTCGTGATGTTCAGGCAAGAATCAAGGCGGTAGAAGAGACAATGTCGAATCCTACGGATTCGGAAGAATAAGCCGGCGGCTTCAAATCCAAACGGCTCCGCCGATGGTTCATGACAGAACAGAGTTATACTGTTGCAGGCCAATCAATTCCAACCATCACAACTGGTTACGGTGCATTCCTAGCGCTATGGGGAATCATCATTTCACAAATTTCTGGTTCAGACTCGATGACCTCCTATGCACCCACTTTCGCAGGAATACCTTTGTTGATTACAGGTATTCTAGCAACCCGTATTCCAGAAAAAAGGAAACTCTGGATGCATATTGCTGCCACATTTGGTTTAATCTGTGTGATTGGTGGAACTCGATTTTTCATGGTCATGGGCGATGGAATCAACTATGCTAGTGGTTCAATGTTGATGCTTTTCATTACAGGGTTGATTTACACTTACTTCTGTGTCCAATCATTCATTTGGGCACGCAAGCAAAGAGAAGCTGCAGAAGCATGAATGGTGTGTGGAATGAATGTCTCTAGGTGATGCGTTTTGCGTTTCCTGTGGGGCAGGTGCCCCCCATTCAAGTGACAGATTGTGTGAATCTTGTTTCAGAGATCGAAACACCTTGTCCGAATGCGATGAAACAAGCCAAGCATACCGGTGTCCGAAATGTGGAATGAATTTTGAGAGTTCACGTTGGGGTTTTCTTGAGACCGATGATCTGCTTCAGCGTCGATTGGACGATTCCTTGCGAATCCATGAAAGGGCTGAAGCGGTAGGAATTGCGACTCATTTCGAAACCATTGATGAAAGAAATGTGAGAATACATGTCAAAATTGATGGGCAGATTGATGCTTTTCATTTTGATGAAAAGCATGAGGTGATTGTGCGAACTTCAAACATGATTTGTACCACCTGTACTCGCAAAGATGGTAATTACTACGAGGCTACAATGCAAATCCGAAGTTCAGGTCGAAAATTGGAAGAAGCTGAATTAGAGGAACTCCGTAACTCATTGGATACGCTCCTCGCCACCATGGAACCAGATCCGATGTTCTTCATCACCAAAGAAGGAGCTGTTGTCGGAGGCTGGGATGTGACCATGGGAAGTAAATCGTTGGCCAGAACATGGGCGCGGCACATGGTCCAAAAGTGGGGTGGACAAACCAAGGAAACCCACTCTGTAGTCGGGCAAAAAGATGGGATGGATGTGACTCGACTCACCGTGTTGTATCGTCGCCCAGGATACGATTTGGGAGACATTATTCGTTGGAAAAATCGACTTTGGACCGTTAGTGCTTGGCAAAAAGATGGACCGATTCTCTTGGCTTTAGATCGCCGTGAAAAAACGGGTGCGTCTTGGCGAGATTTGGATAAGACGATTGTGATGTCAAGATTCGTAGAGCAGGTTGAGGTGGATGTTCTCAACAGAGACACGTCTGCAGCAGAATTCATGGATCCGCGTGATTACAAGGTAATGACTGTAAGATTGCCGTATGATGATGATGGAAGCAACCCCCGGTTGCGTTTGGGTTGGATTACAGATGAATGGGTTGCACTGCCGAGAGTGCGAAATCCCGATGAAGGGAATGGGTCTAGGGAGGGATGATGGTGACACCGGGTGAATTGGCAAAAAGTCTCGATTCCAGCGATATGCTGGGACATATCCGAAATTTCCCATCTGACCTATCCAAGGTTTGGAATGATGCTGAATCTTGGGATTTATCTGCCATAGAAAATGCAACATTTAGTGGCGTCATTTGCCTAGGGATGGGAGGGTCTGCATCAGGTGGAGATTTCCTTTCCTGCCTCTCTGATGCTGATGGGTGCCTTCCTTTTGTAGCCCACCGCGGCTATGATTTACCTGCATGGGTCTCAGAAAATTGGTTGGTAATATCAACATCATATTCAGGTAACACCGAGGAAACCATTGATGCGACTGAGGCTGCAATTGGCTTGGGATGTTCAGTGGTCGGTTTATCTTCAGGTGGGGCTTTACAAGCACTTCTGGAAGAATCAAACCAGATTTGGATTGAATTGCCAGGAGGGCAACCACCTCGATCGGCATTCGGTCACATCTTTGGAGCGCAAATCGCCCTTGCATGGAGGCTGGGGATTATGAGTGCCCCTGATGATCTAGAAGCGATGGTGGGCCGGTTGGTAGAATCGGTCGAGGCTTGTGACTTCACTCAGGATTCGGAAGATGATGTTATCTTGGAGATAGCTGAATCCATTCTAAATCTCGAAATCAGTGTTTTCGCCACTCAATCTTTAGCCCCGTCTGCTTACCGAGCAGTTTGTCAATTGAACGAAAATGGAGGAGTCTTTGCCAGATCACATGTGTTCCCAGAAATGAATCACAATGAGATTGTCGCTTGGGGTGAAGAGAATGCTGTTGACAATCAAAGCCTACTGATTTTCTCATGGGATGGTAACCACGATCGAAATGAAATACGTCTTGATTGGTTTTTGGATAATATCGCTGTCGAGCCCACGTGGGGTTTGCTGTGCGAAGGTGATTCACACCTTGAGGCATTACTCTATTCTGTCATCTTGATGGATTGGTTGTCCTGTGCGGTTGCGCTCCTTCGGGGAAAGGATCCAACAGCAATCGGCCCAATTGTTGGCCTGAAAGAACATCTTTCTCAGTAGAGTGGCCCGAGAACTAATCTTGGGTCTGGAAAATCCTGTAGCGCTTGTTTCCGCTCAGTTGGTGTCACTACGCCCGGCAAGTCATGGGTTGTAGGTTCTCGATATGACAACTGAAAATGTAGATGTGGAGGCCAGCCACCATTTTCGTCTTCGGCCCCAAACCATGCGATGACTTCACCGCCAGAAACGGATTTTCCGGGTGGACAATTTTCAGTGGACGCGGCATCCAAATGGCCGTACAATATCCACAAATCTTGTCCTTGAATGGAATGGTGAATGATGATCGTATGTCCATAATCTCCATCCGCAGGATTGTAACCGGAAAATGCGACAACTCCGTCTGCTACTGATTTGACTGGAGTTCCGATGGGGCCACCGATATCCAATCCGACATGGATACATCGCTGTTCTGTGAACAAATCAGTGTTGTACATACCAGGGCGAACCTCATCATATCGGCCAATATCAAATTCATATTTCGAAGGTGAATCATCGCCTGTTGTGAAATCCCGAACCTCATATTCGTCCGGTAAATCAACGGTTTGGTGCCAGTGCTCTTTGGCGAAATCAATGCCGGCCATGCAATCTCGAGCAAACTCCCCTTCAACACATCTTCGGAAGCATGGAGTTCAAGTGGAGAATGTGGGCGTCGCCTCCTTAGGAGGCGAGAAGTTGGAGGCAGGGCTATTCAGCATCCTTCTCGGAAGTATCCTACTAATCGGTCTTGGATTGATTCCGGGGCTCGCTCTAATTCGGATTCTGGATCCTGGTGCGGATCAACTCCGACAGATGATGCTCGTACCAGCTGCCAGCCTGTTGGTACTCTATGGGTTGGCTGGCTGGCTCGTCGTCCTCCGTGGAGAACATTCGATCGGATATCTTGTATTTGCAATCCTAATTGTGAATGGACTCTCCGCAACACTGGGGTGGCAAAGGGAAAGTGTTCGAGTTCGGCGTTTATCGGCATGGGAGCGGCTAGAAGAAATAGAAGACGCTGCTGAATCTGAGGCTGGAACTGTTAAACTCGAAGAAGACGTTGCAGCAGACAGAAAACACGCTGAACTTCTCAAGACTGGAAGACCGATTTGGTTGCCTTGGGCCCTAGGAATTTCTGCACTTGTCTGCCTTACTCCTCTACTTATTTTTGATCGACCTATGGGGGTTGATTGGTTGGGTTTTGCTACCCTTTCTCATCGCTTGGCGGAAACCGGTTCGCTGATGTTGCCCGAACCAAATGTTGGCAGATGGACATATCCACCGGGGTTTCCTGCTCTGTCAGCATTTCTAGAGCAAGCGACGGGGTTGTCTCCAAGCGACTGTGTTCACCTATTGGGGCAACTCACACTGCTTGCAATCATTTGGGGCGTAGCGGGAGCTGCGGATCGTTGGGGAGCAGCGGGGACTACACTTTTGGCACTGTGTCTTGCACCTGCATTGTTTGCAAAATCTTTCGATAGTGGATATCCCACTGTTGCAAGCCAATTGGGACTTGTTTTGGGATTATTGGTATTGGTCAAGCCACCTCGTGAACGAAGTAAACGGATGGATATTTTATTCGCATTTGGGGTTGCATTTGTCGGCGTGATTCACCCTACGGGTTCACTGTATCTCGGTACACTGTTACTCGCTTGGTTGGGTGCACATCGTTGGTCTGCACAGAGGGAAAGTTCGCATTCTGGACGACTTGCGATGATCTCTGTGGTGGTAGTCGGGGGTGCAGTCATTACTGTCATGGGAGTGTTTGCACCCAAGATGCTGGACACTCCTGTTTGGGCGGAATATGGGTGGCAGGGTGGCATTCCTTTGATCATCTTCAATGGACCCTTGTTACTTGGCCTGGCTGGATGGGCACTTTGGCGGTTCAGACCATCATTTGAAGTCTGGTTGTTGGGACTTTGGATTGCAATGCAATGGATGCTGACTTGGGTTCATCTTCTCGATGGGTTGGTAGGAATATCGGTGCTAACTCTGATTTCCTATATGTTGTATTCAATGGCACTTCATGGATTCCATATCCCCTTGGCTGTATTGGCGGGGATTGTTCTAGCCAAAGTACCAAGACTAACGCCTCGAATGCGTGAACGACGTTTGGACGAGGCAAACGAAGAAATTGCAGATGGGGGAAAGATGAGTTATGTCCAACTAGAGGTTCCTGAAGCAGCATCGAAACGACCAACTCGAACATTGATGAGTTTGGTATTGACATTTATTTTGTTATCTCATATTGTAATGATTGAAATTGCAACACATCCCGAAGTAGAAGTTCAAACGGATGGTGATCGATTATTGCGAACTGCGATTGCCAGCCTTCCGAATGATTCGATTATCTATTCAGAAACTGCACATTGGGGAATCCTATACGATGTCGATGCCAATTTGGGTTTGACGAGTTTTCCGAGTCTCGGTCTGTTAACAGTTGAAGAGAGAATTCAATGGGATGCTGAGCGCGCGATCCTCGCAGATGATGTGAACGGAATTTTACAATTGGGCATCACTCATGCTGTGACTTCACCTCGGGGGCAAATAGGCCACGTGCTCTCAGTGAGCGAACATTGGGCAATCATGGCGGATGAAAAGGGCAGCCGGCTTTGGCAATTTGAGGCGGTTCCAACAGATGGATCAATCAAGACAAGTGTCACAACATTTCCCTCGGTGGATGATTGCTTGGAATTATGTGAATGGCGGCCCGATCCATGGGCTCATGCCGACTCATCTCATCTTGGAATTCGCCCCAATCATACAGCATTCCTAACAGGCGGTGGCCTGGATTTTGAATCGATTCAACTACCACGCCAACATCGAGACACTGATTTGAACATTGGATTGCAGATTACGGCACCAGGGGACCTGGACATCGAATTCATTGTTTGCGATATCGGGACCAATAATTGTAGTGTGACCGCTGGAAACGTCGAACGTGGTGTAAGCACGGTTTCGGTCTTGCATCATAGTGATTTCATGGGGGGAATTGAAGTCCACCTTTCCGTTGCGGTGGACGAAGACAGATGGTTGGACCCTGCGGGGATCTCGGGACGAAGTGACAGAATCATCAATACAAATGGGCTTTGGGTACATTGGATTGAGGTGAGGAATTTATGAGTAGAGGATTGACAATCTTGCTCCCTACCTACAACGAAGTGGATGCTTTGCCTAAGGTTGTGAAGGCATTGCCATTGGATGCGCTTAGAGCCGCCGGATGGGAACCACGAATTGTCGTGGCCGATGGCCGCAGTACGGATGGAACTCAGGCAATAGCAACCGAACTCGGATTGGAATTAATCGTTCAAGGACCCGCAGCCGGAAAGGGATTCGGAATGCGGGAAGGGTTTGCTCGTTTCCTCGCACACCATGACGAGGTGTTGGTGATGTTAGATGCGGATAGCACCTACGCCCCAAATGAGATGTTGCGGTTGCTACGACACCTTGACCGAGGAGAATATGATGTGGTGATTGGCAGTCGATTGAGAGGAGACATTCAACCCGGCGCAATGTCAAGAGTCAATTGGATTGGAAACCATATCCTTACATGGTTCGCAGTCGCTCTCTATCGTGTTTTCATCAGTGATGTTTGTACCGGATATTGGGCCTTTCGCAGAGGGGCAATTCAGAAGATGTCATTGAATTCGACCGAGTTTGAAATAGAGGCCGAAATGTACGCGGCATGTGCCACAGAGGGGCTAAGGATGAGTGAGGTGCCGATCTCCTATGCACCTCGTATTGGTGAATCGAAATTGGGATCGGTCGCGGATGGTGTGCGAATTCTTCGCAAACTGCTGGTTCGTAGAATGTTCCCTCGACCCGTCAATAGGGTCTGATCTCAAGCCGTGAATTTTCAAATAACTTTACAGACCATAGCAATATGGAAAATGTATGGTTGAACTAGAGGTTGAAACGATTGTTGTCATCGTAATTTCTTGCTTGATAATCCTGTACCTAACCTCTAAGATGATTCAGATGAAACTGTCACTTAGGGCGTTAATATTGGATGCTAGGAAAGATACTGGTAATCGCCAAAGGAGTGTTATCAAGGGCCAGATTAGCGAAATCCTAGCTCCTTGGTCAATCGAATCTGTGAATAGTGTCAAGGAATTGAGTTTTCTTGGAAGTCCCATCGATTTTGTTGGATTCAAAGGCCTAGATGGTGAGGGTGACATCGACATCAAATTCATCGAGGTCAAGTCTGGTAATTCCAGACTCAACAAGAATCAGCGTCGCATCAGAAATGCGGTTGCAGCAAAGCGAATCGAATGGGTTGAAGTGCGGGTAAAGGAATCAGAAATCGAAATCGAGGAGAAGATTTACTGATTTCGAATTATTCACTCATCTTCATCTTTCTTAACAGCGGCAAACTTTGCGGCCATCGTTGGATTGCCACTTGTGAGCGATTTGATTGTAGTCCCTTGTGACTTCTTTTCTGCAAGTTCTAGGTGGTCTGACGATTTTACCAAATTAGCTCTAACTTTTTGCAAGTTTGCAATCGCTTTATCCACCTCTTTGATTGAATCTGCGTAACGATCTTGTGCCCATCCTACTCTCTTTGTTAAATCACCTTTGAAGTCTTCAAATGTCTCAACAAAATTCTCAACGTCAAAATTTTGATTTCTGCTGATGGCCAACTCATTCCTGACTTCAAGCGATTTCCTTGCTTCATTTCTGATTATACCTAGGATTGTGAGGAAAAATTGTGGCCTTACAACGTACATATTCTCATACTTGTGCGACATGTTAACAATGCCCTGATTATACAGTTCACTTTCTGGTTCTAGCATTGAGACGAGAACTGCATACTCACAGTTCTTCTTTCGGCGATCGCCATCCAATTTCTTCAGATGGGACTCGTTAGTTTCACCTTTTTTCCCTTCCATCTTGTCTTTCATTTCGAACATGATTGAGACAAATGGAACATCATTCGGATCAGCCTCGCGAAAAATGTAGTCCCCCTTGGTTCCTTTTGTTTCATCTCCTTCTTTGACGCTCTCGTTATCCTTCTCGAAATAGGCGTGGGGGAATGCGCTGGGCCTCAAAATATTGAATTGGTTTTCACACCACTTTTCTAGACTTTCACCTATCTCTTTGACGGACATTTTGAGTTTCATATCCTTAACACGGTCGATTTCTTCATCCTTGAGGACAATAATCGCATCCTTATTTTTCAGTTCAATCTGATATTTTTCTTGTAATGATTTCTCAAGTAATGCCTTCTCGGAATCAGCCGATGACACTTCGCCCTTGAGTTTCATCAATTCTTCTTTAAGTGGATCTACGGCTTCCCTAACTGCCAATTCCTTGGCCGTATCGGATGCCTTCAGTTCAGCTTTCAGCCGATCGATTTGCTTATCCTTATTACCTGATTCTGTAGCAGATTCTTGCTTGACCTTTGATTCGGCCAACTCGATTTCCAACTGATGTGATTTTTGTTGTTGCGCCAATCTTTGATGAAGTTCATGCTCAAATTCGGCGCCGTGAATTTGTTTGGCGATTTCGGCATAGCCGGCAGCATCCATCTCAAACACTTGTTTGCATTCTGGGCAGGTTACTTTCTTTGACATTCTCTGCAGCCTCGCTAAGGACCCATTTTTCGGCCCTATTTGAAGCCTACACTTCCGTTCTAATCAAGAAGTCTCGCGCACCGCGTTGTATTCATGCGCGTGCGGAAGGTGGCCATCCTCGGGTCCAGTGGGCTCGTAGCACAGCGTTTCCAACAACGACTTGTAAATCACCCTTGGTTTGAGTTGGCGGCTGTTTACGGATCACCACGTACAGCAGGTAAGAACCTTGCCGACTTGGAGTGGCACCTACCAGAGACCCGTCCAAACATTCCACCAATCAAGATTCGAAGTATGGACACATTGCTCGATGATATAGGGGATTTCGAAGTTGTATTCAGCGCACTACCTTCTGACGTTGCAATCACTGTAGAGAAACCACTCGCTGAAAGGGGGCTATTCGTTTTCAGTAATGCTAGTACT
>NTJU01000005.1 GCA_002457195.1 Marine Group II euryarchaeote MED-G33
CCCATCTATCCACTGTCAATTGGGATCAACTCAGCGATGATGAAGTTCGTACCGAATTAATTCGTCTTCGAGGTATAGGTCCATGGACGATAAATATGATTCTAATTTTCAATTTGTTAAGACCGAATATTTTACCACTTGGGGATATTGGTGTTGTTCGTATGATGGAGAAATTATATGCTGGTAAAAAAACCCTTAACAAACAGGAATTAGTGGAAATCGGTGAAAAATGGCAACCTTATCGAACCGTAGCCGCGTGGTATTTATGGAGAGATTTAGACCCAGAACCGGTGGAATACTGACCCTGCTCGTAAACCACTCTCTATAAGTGGAACCGCATTGTTAGGGGTATGCAAGAATCAGAAACCCCCAAAATTGCAGTGTCTGCATGCCTACTTGGCGAGAACGTCCGATACAATGGTGGACATTGTAACCACCGCTTACTACAAAGTGTAAGCAAACACATCGAAGTTGTCCCAATCTGTCCTGAAGTAGGGATTGGACTCGGAACCCCACGACCAACAATCCGTCTCGTGCGCAAAGAGGGTGAAATCCACTTGATTGAACCAGTCTCTGGAACAGATCTGACTGATTCGATGCTCTCCTATTCTGAATTGCAATCGGATGCATTGATGCATCAGAAAATCTCTGGAATTGTTCTCAAGAAAGACTCGCCCAGCTGTGGTATCGAAAGAGTGAAAGTTTACGAAAATAAGCATCCTCAACGCGATGGACAAGGTCTATTCGCAATGGTCTTCACAAATCTGAACCCACAAATTCCAGCGATTGAAGAAGGTCGTCTCAACGACCCGTTGCAACTGGAGAATTTCTTTGCAAGAGTCGGTATGATGAACCGATGGTGGCAGCGAGATGAAGAGGGATGGACTACCAGTTCACTACAGCAATTCCATGCTGAACACAAACTGTTGTTGCAAAGTCGTTCACCCAATGCTCCTGCTGAATTGGGTCGTTTGATTTCTCAATCCGATGAAAATCATATCGAGAAATTGGCATTGAAATACATCACAGCAGCTCAAAAGCACATGGATACAATCGTGAAGAAAAAGCATGTTGCAGGGGCCCTTCGTCGAGCAGTAGGACGATTGCCAAACACCATCTCCGGTACAATTCGACAACAGGTGCATGGTTGGATTGATGGATACGTGGCAGGCACAACACCTCGAATGGCACCGATTGCGGTCATCAATCAGATGTTTGTGATGGCTGGTTTGGAGCACCTGCCCTGGCAGCGTCTTTTCCAGCCGTTCGACATGAATAGTGGAATTTTTGCAAAGGTATGAGGTGATTAATTGAATCTAGGAATAGGAGATCGTGTTACTCGATTGATAGGTGGATTTGGTTTTGTGGTATTCGACTATGTATCGAGTGCGCAGTGGGAATTGATTTTCCTTATTGTAGGTCTCTGGAGTGTATCGACATCAGTAGTAGGACACTGTCCATTCTATTCGGTTATGGGAGTTAAAACCTGCAAGGTTGAAAACCCAGTGGAATAGAAAACATTGGCTCAATCATGCAATGATGGTTAATTCCTCAAGTTGTCGAATTGCACTCTTCACATGTTTGATTGGGTTAAATTGCGAAGTCACGCTACCTCGTATGACCCCCTCGGGATCGACGATAAATGTAACTCGCGCACGCATGAATCCGAGGGTTCTCTTCAATCTCATTTTCTTTGACAATCGGCTTTGTGGGTCACTCAACAATGTATACTGAAGTCGATGTTTTTTCTTAAATCGCTGATGCCTGGAAACAGAATCTGAAGAGACCCCGATAATCTGAGCCCCAAGTGCCTCAATTTGATCTTGCTTGTCTCTGAATGAACAGGATTCAATGGTACACCCGGGGGAACCATCCTTTGGATAGAAAAATATCACAGACCAACAACCGAGTAAGTTCTCATTGCTGACAGTATTTTTTTCAGAATCTTTCAGAGAAAAATCAGGAAATTTTTCACCGATCAAATTTGCATGCGTGTCCATTTCACTTCTTCCACTTACCCAGCGCATCTCTCAATGCCTCTTCTGCCTTGAGGTGTTGAAACTGGTACCCGGTTTCGGTCAAGCGACTTGGCATCACCCTTTGGCTTTCGGTTGTGAGTGACACACCCATTTTGCCATACAAAAACCAGATTGCCAACGGGGGAGTCGGCATGAATGCTGGTCTACGAAGGACACGTCCTAGAGATTTCGCAAATTCCCTTTGTCGAAGTGGTTCAGGCGATGTGATGTTGTATACACCCTCTGTATCAGCATTCATGACCAAATGGTGCAGAGCATAGACTTCATCATCCATGGAAACCCAAGAAAACCATTGCTTTCCAAATCCAATCGGTCCGCCGGCTCCCATTTTTGCGGGTAACAGCATTTTTTGTAGGGCACCACCACACGCATCGAGAACAATCCCCGTTCTAGCATGGATCGTTCGAATACCGGCTTCACGAGCAGCGTCTGCTGAAGATTCCCAAGCGACACAAGTTTCGGGCAAAAATCCATTCCCAACCGAACTATTTTCAGTCAATATTTCATCGCCTCGATCACCATACCAACCAATCGCACTCGCGACAAGGAAAACATCGGGTTTGTCAGTTAGCGTTGCCAATTTTTCAGCGAGTAAAGTAGTACTTTGTACCCGACTTTTCTTGATTAATTCTTTGCGGGATTTGGACCAACGCTTATCTCCAATTCCAGCACCGCCTAAATGGATTACAATATCAAATCCTTCAATCGATTTAGCCTCTAATTGTGCATTGGTTGGATCCCATTGAATCTCATTGGAATTTTTTTGAACTGGTCTACGAACCAAACGCCAAATTTCATGTCCACCTGTATCGAGAAAAGCAGTCAATTGTCGCCCGACCAAACCCGATGCACCCGCCAAGAGAATTTTCTTTCGAGGAAGATGGCGGAAATCTGAATGACGCTGCAAATCTCGAATCAGTCTCAATTCCCTGGCCCGAAACATTCTGGCAAGTCGATTTCGCACATTTCCAGAACCAAATATCCGCCCCAAAATTCCCATTGGCAATCGATAATCAACTTCGTCATGTACAATCGTTACTCCATCTTTTTCGATAAATCTGTGAACGTGGTGCCAAGAACTGAAAGGACCTTTCCGCATCACATCTTCGAATTTTTCAGGAGGCTGATACCCCAGATGTTCAGCAACCCAGGTCATCTTAACGGGGCCCATTGGGAATCGAAATACTCTTTGCGCGCCATCCTCAAGTGTATCATCTGCTCTGACTTCTTCTGCAACCTCCCAAGGAGGCATCAAGCGTCGGAATGAGCCCTTGTGCTCAAACCAATCGAAGACTTCAGTACGTGGCGAATCGGTATAGGTTTCATGTATAAATTTCATATTTATCCCTCAATATAAATCATAACTTTGCAAGGCGTCTTTTGCCCAACGAGTGAGATAGGTATCGACCTTGAGTTTACGTGCAGTATTGGCCGATGACATGTATCGAACTTTGCCAAATATTGGCCTTTCAGGACCCCATGCCCGATCGTGGCGTCCAAGTACCCAGAAAATCCCAGTATAGGAATTGGGATCACGACCATCCAATGCCCAACGATCATTCAGCTGAATCATCCATTCAGCAGCCACTTCAGGACTTGGCGCCCATTCAAGAATTCGCTTTCCCCAGAGCATTCTGAGATAATTGTGGATAACACCAATTCTAGTCAATTGCCTCTGTGCAGCATTCCACAATTCATCATCTGTTTCGGCAGCCTCTAATTGCTCAAACGTATAGGCTGGTCTAGGATCATTACGATGAATATCCAAAGATTTCTGGGCCCAGTCTGGAATTGAAGTAATTGAGGTGTGATCTTCACGGAAATAGGCGAAGTTGAAACCCAATTCTCTCCATGTTACAATCTGGTCCAAAAAGGCTTCAACCGGCTCGGACAAGCCCCACCAACCTGAGCGCGATCCTCGCCTGCTCGGATCGACCATCGTTGGATTCCATCCTTCACGTTCAAGGATTCGATGGACAACTTCGATAGTGGATAAATGCCCAAAATGGAACCAAGGAGAAAGCCCACTTACGGCAGGCTTGACAAAACTATTGCGATCTAAGTGATAGCGATCTAAACCATCATTTAGGAATGGATTCAAACCCAGCATTGCATTTGTTCGACCACCTTGTATCGATTGGGGTGCAGTGACTTCATGATCGATTTCGAGTGCAGATAGCGCCATTGTCCCAATTGACCCACCCTGGGCAACCCTCCACATCCATTCCAAAGGGGTCAATTCGATCTTGCTAGATTGAAGAATTGATTGGAATAACTCATCCTCGATCCAAAGATTGTGATCACTGGGAATTGGCATTTCTTCGGGTAGTTGATTCCAATAATCTGCAAACGTATCGTGAACATGGCGTCGGAATGCATGTGCGGTTGGGTACGCTTTTTGACCAGATGACATGGGTAGGATTCCATTTCCATCCACGGCTTCAAATCTCAAATTCAGTTTTTCTTTGACACTTTCAACAATAGCGCGGGGGTGGTATGTCGGGTATGAATCTGTGATGACTGCACATGCACACAATGCAAGACGTTGAAGAAGTCCTACTCCCGATTGTAGAGGTGTTGAAACCCAAGGGATATATCGGATTCGACGTGAATCAAAATCACGAATATTCTCAATCATTCCCTGAACCATGAACGTTACGATTCGGTCACTTGCATATTCGTGTCGTGTCGAGATTCCTTCGAATACCAAGAGTGGTTTTCCAAGTTCTTGAGACAATTCTACAGCTCGTTGTAAAGCGGGATTGAAATGAATTCGTCGATTCGCAATCATCCAGTAGAGGACATAGTCACCATCAGATGCAATTTCTGATTGATTGAGAACATCAATCCTTTCTTGAGGAACAGGTTTCATGAAAACGCCTCCTGGCGGATATGGACGAGGTAAGGGTAACTTTGTGTTGAAGATAAATCAATCATCGACATGGCGGATGCCTCAATAAATCCAGACTTTGCCAAAGTGTGCATGGCTGGACTAATCCAGTCCATGTCATCCAATTGGTCAAAGGCCACATATTTTGCATTTGAAATTTCATCGACATCGATCATTAATGAATCATGTTCGGAATGAACCTTGTATGCAATGAAGAGGCGAGCGAGTCCGTTTCTCAAACACTCACGGATTCCACAAATTCCCTCAACGGTCCCGTGGATTCCACATTCTTCTCGAAGTTCTCTCAAGACTGCATCTGCGGGTAGTTCGCCGTGTTCCACGTATCCTTTGGGCAAACCCCACTGTCCATTGTGAGTTCCTTTCGCTTCCTGAACCAACAGAATTTTTGAATTTATAATAACCACAGCCGCAACACCAAGGTCTACATTTATTGCGTGCATGCCATATTGTTACGCTCGCGTAGTTATAATACGCTGTATTTGTTCTACCCTGATTTACAACACGCCTTTATCTAGTAAACCTCGATGGTAGGAGCATGGTTGTAACAAATAGCCCTAGGCCCAACAATGAAAATGGAATTGAATCTGATGCCCTGCTACCTACCGAATCGGGTAACTTTCGTGTACGTGTAACGAAGGGTAAAGGCGGTAAAGAGCACTCACTTCTCTATACCGGTTTGAACTCTGCAGTGATTCCATTAGTACGCATCCACTCTGAATGTCTAACTGGAGATGCTTTTGGATCACTAAAATGTGATTGTGGTCCACAGCTAAAGCATGCCATGGACCGTATCCAGGAAGAGGGGTGTGGAGCAGTTGTGTATCTACGCCAGGAAGGCCGAGGAATTGGTTTACACGCCAAAATCCAAGCCTATGCTCTCCAAGATCTTGGCTTGGATACCCTCGATGCGAATCTAGCTCTGGGTTTACCTGCAGATGGTCGTGATTACGAAATTGCAGCCAAGATGCTACTAGAGATGGGTATTGATGAAGTCCGTCTGATGACCAACAATCCTCACAAAATCAATGGATTGCGACGTCACGGCATCCGCGTCCACGAAAGGGTCCCTCACATCACCGGTGTCGGAGAAAAAAACAAACATTATCTTGAAACCAAAGGCAATCGAATGGGCCATCTACTCTGAATTCTCAATCGATTGTATTACACGTAAGACATTCCCGGAGTGATTCTATGGCATCATCATTGATTGGACAAGAAGCCCCAGATTTCACACTCCCAACATCAGATGGTGGTAGCTTTAAGTTATCAGATTTAGATGGTAGTTGGAAGGTTATTTTCTTCTATGCCCGAGATGGTTCACCGACTTGTAAGCGTGGATGTTTGAGTTTCAAGGAGCAGCATGATTTGTTCAAATCTCTCACACCTCCAGTTGAAATCATCGGCATCAGTCAAGATTCATCCAAAGATCACGATGAGTTCAAACAACAATTGGATTTACCATTCACCTTACTTTCCGATGAAGATCGCCTTGTAGCTGAAGCATACGGTGTACCGATTTTCCTCGGGCGCTTCCCTGCAAAATCATCATTCGTCATCGGTCCTGATCGAACGATTCATCATTGCTATGATTGGTTATTCAGACCCCGGCGACATGTTGCACGAATTCTCGACTCACTTAGTCGAATCAATGGTAGGTGAGAATGTGTCCTGGCAGCAAGTACTTCTCGACGCGGGGTTGACCGAGCGCGAAGCCGATTCGGTTTTGATTCTCTCAGCCAATGATCGTATGCGAGCCAGTGAATTGGCCAAAGAGTTGGGTACCACTCGATTGGATGCCTACAATTCACTTTCAAGGTTACAAGAAATTGGCATTGTCATTGTCGCTGCAGAGCGACCAATGAAATTCAGCTGTGATTCGGTTGATGTTGTCGTACAGAGATTGATTGACATGAGGAAACAGAATCTCAAGAGAACCGAAGAAGGACTCTCTGAATTACAATCTGGGAAAACGTTTAGTGACAATAAGTCTTCAAAGAATAATGATGTTTTAGGTCCACGTTTTGCAGTGCTTAAAGAACGTTCCAATATTTTTAGCCGAATTGAAAAAATGGCTGAAGAAGTCGAAGAACAAATGTTTCTCTTACTCGGCCAATTTGGAATCTTGCATCTTTGCCGTTCAGACGCATTGGCTGAAGTCAATGCTGCTGCAAACCGCGGTGTTGTAGTCAATGTTCTCGCACAATTGGATCGACGAACCATTCGTTTCTTTGATGAATTGGATTCTTCGATTAACATTCGGCATTCAGATGACGTTAGTTCCCTAGGTGTCCTCAAAGATGAAACAGAAGTTATTCAATTTCTACAAGTAGAAGAAAACCCCGTTGGTCGTGGTCGAGAAGATGCGGCCCTAGCAATCGAGTCATCCTCTTTCGCTGCAACACAAGCAAATCTTGTCGAAGCAATTTGGGAAGAGTCTGTAGATTTTGAAGTTGCCAAGGTACGATTTACCGAAGAACGCATTGTAGACCCACTCCGGCTGACGGTTGGTGAAGGTTCATTCCTCGATAGTTTCCGTGGTGCTCTGGGTTTTACCGGTGAATTACCAGATGAAGATACACCCTTCAACCCACAATCATTTTTGGCATCGGGGAATGAATTGAATGAAGCTAGAATGACTCTACAAACAGGTCGTTTGGAGAGTTTAAGAGTACTCGGAATCGACATTGGTGGTATTCTGCGTCAAGTCGGAAACAGAATTGGGAGTGAATTGGCATTCAGTCTCAGAACAATCGATGGCCATGTTGAATTCCTCAATGAAATGATGGATTGGTGGGAGCATGCAGGTCTCGGAGAAATTGATTATGATCTCGATCCCACATTCCATGTCAAAGTCTATCTCTCGAACAAGCAAGGAGATTCTGGAGATTCGTTGCCACTATTCGAATTAGATGATGGCATCATCGAAGGAGTGCTCGCGACAAGATATCCGGAAGATGGCGAAGTCGGAATCCGTAGAGAAGATGGTGAGGGTGATGAATACAGTCGCTATCATCTTCTCTTTCGTAGTGATAGCCTGATTGAAATTTGAATAATCCAGAAGGTGACTTAATGACAGATTCGAAATCGACACAAGTACTCATCGTCGGTGCCGGCCCCGGTGGTCTCACCGCTGCAATGATGTTGGCCAAAGCAGGAATTGAGGTCACGATTTTGGAAAAAACCGACCGTGTCGGTGGTCGAACCAAGGTGTTTGAAAAAGATGGTTACAAATTTGACAATGGACCGACTTTTTTCCATTACCCGGAAATTTCAGAAGAGATCTTCAGAGCATTGGGCAGAGATGTGTATGAGGAATTGAACCTCATTGGCTTAGATCCTAATTATCGCCTCGTTTTCGGTGCAGGTGGTAGCCTGAATGCGACCACAGATCTCGACGATATGACAGAACAAATTCGTGAATTATGTGGTGATCAAAATGCGGATGGATTCCGTAAATATGTTTCTGACAATCGAAAGAAATTGAAGTACTCCAGAGATTGTTTGAACTCACCTTGGAAAAGTCCACTTGATCTTTTCAGTCGTCGGGCGATTCGAGTCTCTAAGGTCTTGAGACCATGGCGCTCAGTCGCTTCTGATTTGGGTAGTATGTTCCCTGATGAGAGAATGCAATTGGCCATGTCATTCCAAACCAAATATCTCGGAATGAGTCCATTCAAAGCCCCGAGTCTATTCACAATTCTGGCTTATTTGGAATATGAGTATGGCGTATTCCATGCTGAAGGTGGTTTGGGTACAATCACAGAACGCATGGGTGAAATCGCTCGAGAATTGGGTGTGAAAATCCATCTGAATGAACCGGTTGAAGAATTCCTCTTTGAAGGTAAAACGGTCGTTGGTGCGAAAACTGCAAAGGGCACATACCATGCAGATCGCTTTGTGATGAATGTTGATTTCGCTTCTGGTATGAAGGGATTGATTCCTGACAAATTACGCAAGCGTTGGTCTAATAAGAAATTGGAAAAGAAATCATACTCCTGTTCCACATACATGTTGTATTTGGGTATTGACAAATTGTATGATCTCCCACATCACCAAATTTACGCATCAAAAGATTATCAGAAGAACTTGCGTGAAGTGACACAAAACAAGGTTTCCTGGGATGATCCATCCGTCTACGTTCAAAACGCCAGTATCACAGATCCGACAATGGCCCCTGAAGGCCATTCCACCATTTACGTCCTCGTTCCAGTCAGCAATCAACATCCAGATATTGTATGGGATGATATCAAGCACGATTTCCGCGATGTGATTCTCAAACAACTCGAGCATCTTGGTTATGAAGGTCTGAAAGATCACATCGTCTCTGAAACCATTGTCACACCTGACGATTGGGCGGAGAGGGATATCTACAAGGGAGCAGTTTTCAATCTAGCACATGGGCTGGACCAAATGCTTTGGCGTCGACCACAGAATCGCTTTGAGGAATTCAAAAAGTTGTATCTGGTTGGTGGTGGAACACATCCAGGAAGTGGGTTGCCTACGATTTTAGAAAGTGGACGAATCACAGCTAAACTGATTTGTGCAGATATGGGGATAATCCCAGATTGGAATGGTGAGGAAACTTGGTTCTCGGATTGGCGTAAACCCAAAGCCATTCGCAAGTTGGAAGCTCAATTATCCCAGTCTTCGGCTTGATCTGTGTTGTAATCAAACGTGCAACTACCATTGCAAGTATCATTGATAATTCCAGTCATAAGGAAGTCTTCAACCATTGAATTGACTTGGATGATTGGTGCAATTTCGTTGTGTGCCAAACCAGCGTCACCAAGCGGTGGTGCCGCATTTGTATCAGGCATTGCATCATAGCCACCGTCCCAATATACGATTGCTGAACCGGTAATCGGCCCATCGGCTACGTCGATACCATAGGGCAATCTCATCGATCCGTTTAGCACCGGCATCCCCGCAGTTCTAGCTGAACGATCTGAAGAGAGTCCGGGAACCTGAGCATCATTGACAGAGATGGTTGACAGGACGTTGAATGGTCCGATTTCATCCCCATATCCATTTTCTGCAAATCGCAACCAAGTTTCGGCATCGGTGGCATCCCACATGTGTTGGCAAACCGCGATGAGCACGGCACGATCATTCCGTTCGGGATATGCTTGCGGGAGTACAAAACCATCTGCGAATGTGGCATAGTTTGTACTTCTCTCGATGAAGGTTGAGAATCCCGATCCTCCGACCCACAGAGCGGCTCGATCAATGTCTGGGGAGAACGCTGTAATGCTGGCACCGTAGATTCCACCCAAAGAATAGCCCATGTAATGGACATCTGAACTGTCAACTAAATTTGTTCCATTGTTGTATAATTCTGCAATGTCGCTACAAACGCCCTTGAACGTTCGAGCCAATGCCATCTGATTGACAAGCATCTGCTGAAGTCGGTCCGATTGATGTTCGAAATAGGAGATATTGGCGAGACCCATGAAGATGGTATCCATGTCCGAACTCGACCATCCTGAGATCGAAGTACCAATCATGGCGACTTCATATTCCTGCATCCAACCAATCGCTGCACTGGAAACCGTACTACGGCCATTGCCTAGGAAACCATGTCCAAAGACAACAAGTGGGCCACTCTCATTGTTGTCAGCTAGAATCTTGGGGATGACTAGGGTAAAGGGAATCTCCGCATTTTCTACAAATTGTGGTGTACCATTGGCATCTGTACTAATTTTGCTTGGAGGATTCTGCCATTCAAGATATTGTGGTACTGTATAGGTACCGATAATTCGTCGGAAATCGGCATCAGTATCATCCATCCAATCATCGTCAACATCTTCCACGGTACATCCAATTCCATCGTCACCCAAGCGATCTAGTGCATCCGCACGCATGGAGAGGGTCGGCCCCACAATTGAATCGAGAGAAGCTGTGTGGAATTGCCAGGCATCCTTGAGATTTACAACGTCATGTCCTGACTCATTGAGTGCCTGAATCAGTGTAACCATTGAATCCTGTCTTGCTTCAACATCGGGGGCGTCGGTTTGATGCCCATCCAGAATCGCTTGGAATGCAACAGATGGAGTCACACCCAATCCAGAGATTCCAATCCCATATGCTGTATTGGGTTCCAGCGAGCGCATAGTTCGAATGAACAAAATCGTAGCCTCGGCATCATCTGCTCTTGCATCGCTCTCAACCCAGTGGGCTACTTTTTGTCCAGTGTCAAGATTCAGTAGAGTTGTAGCGTGACCCGCTTCCATCGAAAGTCCAACTGTATATTGATCCGCCACACCTGTAAGGTTCGGCAATGTACTGAAGGCAGTCATGATTTGAGTTGAGGGGCTCATCCCATCCATGAGATTCAGTGATTCAATCTCAGCGTTTTCACCTGAATTTGAGAGCGACCCAGAGACGGGTAGGGTATTCTCAGCATAGTTTACCCGCAATCCAGTCACTGTCGAATTGTCTTCGATTAGGAATGCATCCGAAGGGAAAGGAAGCATGCAGTGAATCGAATTCAGGTTATCACACCCGATCGTCTGTTCCACCGCTACAATCGTCGGTATAGTCACTTGAGTTTCATCTTCAATAACATCTGTGGGTTCTGTTTCTGCTGATTGCAAACAGCCCGGAAGGAGCAGCATCGAAATCAGAAGCAAGGCGGTCAATTGTCGATTCATGGCGGCGCGACAGGTGGGTGCATTATCAAGCACACTCAAGATAAAGTCAGCCTAGAGAATTAGAGAATCACATTCGGGACAGGTCATTCCCGGGAAATATACACCCGGCATAAATCCACAATTTGTGCATATAGACAAAACTTCATCCATACCCATCCGAACGGTTGGCTATACTTGAACCTCTGCGGGGTTCACAGCGAAGTATATGGTGGGGTCTCATTGGTGAGACAGTCGGGGCTGTTATGACATGGGGGACAAGATTCCGCTACCCATGAAGAAAGGGTTCGGTGCGACCGACCGCATCGATGCTTGGTGGAAGGGCCCGAGTGCGATGGCATTCTACCTTGGTATCATGGTTGTCTATGCTACTTGGCGCGGGTTCATGGAAGCTGATTTCTGGATTTTTTCAGATTTTGGGGCATCTTCCTGTAGTTATTGGAAGGATTGTCAAACCATGGCAATCGAGAGCAATGGTAGCCATGTTTTGAGTCCACTGTTCAGTCCACTGATTATACCGGGCCAAGGGACCTTTGGTGGACCCATCCCCGAAGCACTGTGGTGGCTTTCCCCTGCAATGTTCATCCTCATCTTCCCCGCTGGGTTCCGTGGTACTTGCTACTACTATCGAAAGGCGTACTATCGAGCATTTTTCCAGCACCCCACCGCTTGTGCAGTCAGCAAGCCTTGGAATTCATACAAGGGTGAAACAGGACTTCTGATCGTTCAAAATTTGCATCGCTACTTCATGTATGCAGCTCTCGCTTATCTCCCACTTCTGTCCTACGATGTGTGGCTTTCAATCAACTTCCATCAAGGTGACGTCCATACCTATGGTGTATCGGTTGGTACGCTGGTTTTGTTGATCAACGTAATCATGCTCACCGGTTACACGTTGGGTTGCCACGCATTCCGACATATCGTCGGGGGTGGTTCCAATGATTGGACATCCACTAGTATGGCCCGCCTCAAATACAAGTTGTGGAAGTTCAGTACAAAACTGAATGAGAAGCACAAGGATTGGGCTTTGTATTCCCTATTTTGGGTCATGTTCACTGATTTTTACATCTATGCGTGTACCGATCCAATGTTTGGTTGGACTGATTATGTTCTTTGGGGAGGAATTTGATTGACTGAAGATTACACAACTCACGAGTATGATGTCGTCATCATTGGAGCAGGTGGTGCTGGTCTTCGCGCAGCGATTGAGGCTACACGACAAGGTGCATCTGTCGCTGTGATCTGTAAATCTATGCTGGGAAAGGCACACACGGTGATGGCTGAAGGTGGAGCAGCAGCCGCACTGGCGAATAAAGATCCACGAGATTCATGGGAGACACACTTCCGTGATACGATGAAAGGTGGAAAATATCTCGGAGATTGGCGAATGGCTGAAATCCATGCCAAAGAAAGTCCCGATCGAATTCGAGAACTTGAGCAATGGGGCGCCATCTTTGATCGAACTCCAGAAGGACTGACCAATCAACGCAATTTTGGTGGACACACCTACCCACGTTTGGCCCACATTGGGGACGCCACTGGTTTGGAATTGATTCGAACCCTCCAGGAACGTGGTATCCACACGGGCATGGAGGTATTCATGGAGTACACCGTCCGACATCTATTCAAGAGCGATGGACGAGTTTCCGGCTGCTTTGCATACAATCGTGTGGATGGTTCACTTCATGTTTTCAAAGCTAAGGCTACTGTTTTGGCGACGGGTGGGATTACCCGCTGTTGGGCCGTTTGTTCAGGATCTTGGGAATACACTGGCGAAGGTCACGCATTAGCATACTGGGCTGGCGCGGAAATGGGCGATATGGAATTTGTTCAATTCCACCCAACTGGAATGATTTGGCCACCCAGTGTCAGAGGAATCCTCGTAACCGAAGGTGTTCGTGGTGAAGGTGGTATGCTCACCAACTCAGAAGGTAAGCGATTCATGTTTGACTATGTTCCAGAAATGTATCGTGATGAATTCGCAGACACTGAAGCAGAAGCCATGGAGTGGGTGGACTCAATTGTTGCTGATGAGACCCCAACTGCCCGACGTCCTCCTGAATTGTTGACACGTGACGTTGTTGCAAAGGCCATCAATTCCGAAAGAGAAGCAGGCAGAGCAAGCGAACACGGTGGTGCCTATCTCAACATTTCATGGAGGCCCGAAGAACAGGTGAAGAAGAAGTTGCCCGGAATGTATCATCAATTCAAGGAATTGGCTGCTGTTGATATTACCAAAGAGCCCATGGAAGTGGGACCCACTGCTCACTATGTCATGGGCGGGGTCAAAGTCGATCCGATTACTCAGGAATCGACGGTTCCAGGTCTCTATGCAGCCGGAGAGGCCGCAACAGGCCTCCACGGTGCCAATCGCCTCGGTGGAAACTCTCTATCAGATCTGATTACCTTTGGAAAGCGAGCCGGTCAATATGCAGCCGAAGCTGCAGAAGGTATCGATGTCTTTGGCGACATCGATGAAGATGATCTGAATCGTGTAATCGCAGAAACACTCGCCCCACTTTCACGAGAAGGTGGTGAAAATCCGGCCAAGGTGGTTGAAGACCTAAGGGACATGATGCAGGAGAAAGTGGGTATCATTCGGCAGGGCAATCAATTGAAAGAGGCTCTCGATGAACTCGAATCCTACCGTGATCGAGAGGCATCAACTTCTCCAGGTGGTACTCGAATTTACAATCCAGGTTGGCATCAGGCTTTGGAGATTGGAGCAATGATTGACATCAGTCAAATGTGTACTCTAGCCGCATTGGCAAGAGAAGAGAGCCGAGGTGGCCATACACGCTTGGATTTCCCAACACCTGAACATTCACATTGGGGTAAAATCAACAGTGTCATCACAATGGGCGCCTCTGGAGAGATGGAACTGAATCACGTAACATACCCGCCAATTCCTGATCATTTGAAGCAATTATTGGATGCAGATGATTTGCATGAGGAGGAGTAATCATGTCTGAAGATGTAACATTCCGAGTTTTCCGAGGTGAGCCTGATGAAGAGGGTGTCCCCAATGGCGAGATGGTCGACTATACAGTTGAGATGGACGAGGGCATGGTTGTTCTGGATGTCATTCATCGAATTCAAGCAGAGCATGCTCCAGACATGTCATGCCGATGGAATTGCAAAGCTGGAAAATGCGGTTCTTGTAGTGCAGAGGTGAATGGAAAATCCCGTTTGATGTGTATGACACGAATGGAAGACATCATGGAAGAAACACCGGAGAATACTCCGGTCGTTGTCAAACCAATGCAAGCATTTCCTCTAACCAAAGATTTGGTAACCGATGTACAATGGGCATATGATTTGAACAAAACGATCCCTCCGCTCAAAGGTCCAGAAGAAATGGATTGGAAGTTTGATCAAGTCGAAGCTGATCGCGTACAAGAATTCCGTTCCTGTATAGAATGTATGTTGTGTGTCAATACTTGTCACGTGATGCGTGAACATCAACTGTTTGACGAATTCGCAGGTCCTCGCTTCTTCGTCCGCCTAGCTAACCTTGAGATGCACCCGATGGATGAGGATAATCGCCTTGAAATGATCAAGGATGATTTCGGTCTCGGCTATTGTAACATTACTCGATGTTGCACAGAGGTATGCCCTGCTGGGATTAATATTACAGACAATGCAATTATTCCGTTAAAGGAACGTGTTGTAACCGAGTATTACGACCCAATCGCGATGATTGCAAAGAAAGTGGGCCTCCGAAAATAAGGCACACTAATTGAATAATAATTGAAATTAAAAAAGCCCGCCAGAGGCACCGAAGCGCCTCTGACGGGCCTGTATGTTATCTTGTGTTTTCTGAATCAGAATCTATTGTTTCTAATCAGAGATGGTCGACTCGCTGCTTCTTGACATTGGCCTTCTTGATCTGGCCCTTGTCCTTCAGCCACGCAGGCGCGGACGCCGGCGGGGTCACCATTTCGGTCCAACCTTTGAAGACGTGTACACGCTTGGTACCACGCTCTCTTAGGTTGATGTCTGTCGCGCCACGAGTGGCTGCCTTCAAAGCCGCGCCACGAGGTTGGCGGCTTGCGAAGACCTGGCTTGTGTCTTTTCCATTCTTCATCAGAACGAAATATTTCTTTTCTCCCATGAGTTTCACCTCGATTAGCACGCATTCTAGAACCTCCTTAAGGATTACTACTCTTAAACGCTATACTGCGCCCCAAGTAGGGGTTTTTGACTTTTTTCGAATCCAATCCAGGAGTGGGCCGCAGCCCATCGAAAATTCGAAATCCAGCATCATGGTTTCGAATTTTTTTCCCCCGCACGTCCAATGCTTTGCAGTAGTGCGTTTGTCAATTCAAGGGAAAGATTTGGCAAGGACTCATGGCTTGGTAATTTGGCAGCGACGACCAATCTTGACCTGAATTTCTTCGGAGCGGGTCTTGAGTTTCAATCAAAACACCTCAAACAGAACCAAATCGATGTTAATGCGTATTTGATATGAACTGAATTCATGAACAAACAAAATAATTACATTCTAAATTTTGATTGGAACAATACTGATCCTGCGGAATCGGAATAAGACAATAATCAATAAATAATCAATTATTCTTCTTCATCAATTTGAATTTCGAGTTCTTCTGATTGCATCTCTTTTCGATATACATCAATTTGTTCTTGTGTCCAACCTGTTGAAAGTAAATCTTCATCACTCCATTCTTGAGAATCGTTATTTTGCAACCCAGCCATTTCAGCTAGAACATCATCCGATACACCTTCATCTTTCTTTGCCCAAACATCATCTGGTATGATTTCCTCTTCCACGAAATGTTCCTCTTTTCGACGACCAATGAGTAAAGCAGTCACCCCGATAATCACAATGAATATCGTTGATATTCCAATCAATACTGTTGTTGAGGCGCCCCCCTTCACATCCTGTTGGGTTTCATTTTCTTCAACTACTGGTACCGTTGTTGCCTCGCGCGCGCGAACGAGGAATGATTCTGAAACAGACAATGAAGTTTCATCGATACATGCAAAATACAGCGTGTGGTTCGCTTCCAAGCGTCCAGGTGGGGTCCATTCCTGGGTCCACAACCCACCATCCTCAGGGCGGTAAATTTGTGAAAACAATGTGATGTCATCTTCATCTTTCAAAAGGATTGAACATTCCATGCCCTCAATTCCATCCAGATCCACAATCTCTACCAATAGTGTGGATGAATTGCCAGAAATGAATTCTGTAGGCATACTTGAAAAATCCAAGATTGGTTCAGAACCCTGCAATTCAAAACTCAATGTTTGAGACAACCCGGTGATTCCATCGATATCTCTGAGGTTGACAACCAACTCCACCATTCCTAATGGCCAACTCAATAGGTAATCCGGATGGATTTCCATTCGATAATATTGGGTATGTTCTCCAGTTCCTGGTGCACAGGAAGCGGGCGGAACTCCCTGTTCAAAGAAAATTGAACTAAATACACTTGACGGGGGGCCGTCAGGACCCAATCGAAGGCCTGCGTATTGTATGGGTCGCGCATCTGTAATACCAACCCAAATATCTGTGGCTTCAGCTCCCCGATTTATTGTATCGACCAACATACCTTCCACACACAACGTCGGTGTCGAAATTTGGGGGGGGGTCAAGAAGACGGGCTGAATCCAAGACCATTCCATATCGGTCCAAATCCCACTTGTGATACGAGTTGAAATGAAAGCATCACCTGATTCAAGTCCAGGTGGGGCCGTGATAACATCACCCTCCAATATTTGTGATCCTGCCCCCGGCCAATCGATTATTGTCTCAATCGAATAATTTGCACCAGGGTCGTCTTCGTCTATGACGAGAATTTGTACACGATCTTGAGCCCCATCAAGGTATGATTGATCATCGATTATCAATTCTGCATTCGGTTCCAAATCAATCGGTGCCACGCTGCGGTTTGACAATTCATCTCCGTTTACATGAAGAGAGACTGAAACAGGTTCTAGTGCCCCACCGGTAATTGGTGTCCAAGAACTCTGGTAACATGTTTGGCTACCACTGGAACTAGATTGTGTCGGCGTTGTCAATTGTAATCCATCCACAATAATCGCTGGTATCTCACTGATATTGTTGTGATCTAAATCAATGACACACGCCGTCATTTTGTGTGTACGGCCGCGTACCCAACCTGAATTTCCGTGAACAGGAGGGTCGATGCCCAACCATGGTGCAAGGTCCGCTCCCTCAACATGGACCCCATACCATGTCGCACTGGCATCGGTGATATTGAATGCGGCATCCCAATATGAATCTGCACCGATTCCTTGAAGATCCAGAACAGTCCAATACAAATCCACACTATCAAAAGGTGCATCAACCGGTAACGGAATCGCTGCAGTCCAAATTGTTCCATCACTCTGTGAGGATGCTGTAATTGGAGTGTAAATCGAGTCATTGGAACCATTGTAACGCCAATAAAGTGTGGCACCATCCATGCCAAAATCATCACTCACTTCGACCCGACAAATGACAACTCCACCCCGTGTCGCAGTTGTAGTTGAACAAGTTAGTTCATCTATGACTGGAGGTGAATTAATCTGAATGTTTAGCAACGCGAGATTGTTGTCAACAATTCGTTCTGGGTGTGAATCATCAGGGACCCAACGCACAAGAAACTCAACAAATCCGGTTCGGACGGGTGTGACGTTAATGGGTAGAATCAAACGACTACCGGCATCATTTCCACCCGGAATCGACATTGAATGATTCGCTAGAAGGAGGTTGTTTTGTCTGTCACGAACTTCAAGGAAACCAGTTGCGATTCCAGGTGCAAGATTTTCCAATAGAACTTCGAGTGTTCCATTTTGTCCAACCGACAACCGATTTGGTGCTAGGACTTCGGAGACATTGACATCGTGTAAACGATCACCATATGCTGCCATCTTTGGGTCTCCTACAATAGTACCCATCCAAGAGAGCATGACATTGGAAGCGGCATAGCATTCAGCCATGGTAAATCCATTGGCATAACAAGAGAGAAGATGTTCAGGATTTGAAATTGCATCCAAATACGGTTCGTAGACGTAACCTTTGACCCCTGATACTCCATCATCGAGTAAATCGGAAATCAAACTCTGGCCGTAACTAGAATTGAGTATAAATGTCCGTCCGCCAGTACTTACTGCAGTTTCAGCAATGCTTCCATCTAACCAAGTGAAATGGGGCCTAATTGGATAAAGATTCAAAGTATCAAAGAAAATTGAACCATTGTATGTTCCATCGGAGAATTCTACCACTTGTCGAACTGTAAATTGAGTCGCCTGCGCATCTGGTCGGAATCGAAGTTGTCGGCTTTGCCAATCATCGGAGAATGCTCTGTCATCAGATATGTTTGTCGACAATGATGTCCCGTTTTGATCAAACGCTTCAACTTCCAACCACCAATCACCTTCGACCCACCCATCCCTCATGGAATAGCCATCAAGGACCCAAGCGTGACCAGCAAATTCAGAATCGATATCAAAAGTCTGTTCAACAAAGGCTACCGAGTTATTGGTGCTATTGAATGATGGACAAATCCAAACGATTTCATCATGAACATCTGCCACTTCCTCCGAATTTAGGGCGGTTTCCCAAATCTGCACCTCGTCAATTACACCCGCGAAATGTGTATTTCCGGCCCGATTCACACCGAATTTGTAAATTTCAATACTATTCACGGTACCGTTGGGCACACTTTGATTGAGCACCTCAACACCATCCATGTACAGGGTGACTGTATCGTTGGAAAATGTGGCAACAAGGTGTTGCCAAACGGTAGAATCGACGGTTCCAAAATTGTATGAGTTGTTGTGATACAATTCCCAATTCCCAGGATTCCCCCCGCTCGTCTGGAACTGGAAGGAATCGTCATCTCCCGCCACATCGTTCACGGCAATTGCTGATGAATGTCGGGATTGCCCACTGTGGTTGGCTTGAATCCATAGGCTAACGGTGAAATCGGACACCGTATCGTCTACATCGACCCGAGCTTCATCATCGATACCATCGAAGAAAGCGCAATTACCCAATACACAGCTACGCCACTGACCACCATTGGTACCTGTAAAGTTCAGGTGTGCCGAACCGATCGAATCATTCGCAACATCACCACTCACTTCGTTGAATTCCCAGTGGTGAATTAGATCTGCTTGCCGTACTGGGGAACTGCTTCCGCGGGTCAATACATTGGTGGGGACAGTTTGCTTCGAGATACCAGGCCCTTCCCATTTCAGTTGTAATCCAGCATGGCCTCCATGTTCGAAAAACTCGGTGCGTAAGGTGTGCTCTCCTGCTTCCAACCAAACAACACCCGAACGTTCTCGCATTCCATGGTGTCCCTGATTATCGACAATCTCGACATCATCAATCCACAATTTCCCACCATCATCACTACTCAGGTAGAATGTCCAATTCCCATCATTGGGGATGTGGATAATTCCAGTGTGGCGGGCGCTCCAATAATCGAGGAATCGGCTGTCTAATCCCGTCCAAAGGCTGGTGGTTGAAGGCCAATCGATATTTGGTTCATGTCGAACGAAGTCAGGTGTTCTACCAGAGAGATTGACCATTGTACTGACATTGTAACTTACACCATTGTTATCGAAATATTCAGCCAGTAATCCGTTTGTGGTCGCGGCATCATTGGCCCCACATGGTGCATCTTCTAGACGGCCTTCCATCGCAGCATTTCCATTCCTTTTGGTTTCGGTCTGTCGAGCCCACCACCATTGCTCACCGGGTGAAAGAGATGGGCCGACACCATCCCAATATCGCGATCCTGTCCCCCAACTCCCATCTGACGTATCAAAGCCTGAATTCGACAATTCATTGTCATCCCATGAACCATCATTACTACCCCATGCTGCATACATTGAGACATTTTGCAACCCGGTAACATAAGTTCCATTTTGATTAAATTCAACCGGGAAACCCATGTCGGAAAGAGTCTCTTCAGTCGTATAGAGGAGATCATTCCACCATTTGTATCCTGAACCATTTCGATTTGTGGCCAGATCCAATACACTTGATCCATGTTGACCCAGACTGTTGTTCGCCTTGACAATCAATTGCAATGCGGTTTCAACATCATAACCGGTTAGCCTCGTGACGAGATAGTAACCCTGCTCATCCCGCTGAAATTGCTTCATCTCATTCCCCGCGGCCAGGCCGTAGTTCGAATTTGCATACCAATCAGCAGAGATTGAAGAGGCGTATGGTCCATCGATTAGAGCCAGTTCAGAATCAAACGAAGCCCGTGAATTGGTACCTCCGTCAACCCGAAGTGGAACACCTTTGGTTGTCACTAGAACATTGATTCCAGTCAAATTCCGATCAAAAATCATTTGAGAAATTGGTTCTGAGAAATAAGTTGTAAATTGATTTGAATTGATTGTTTCACCTGTTGGTGTGCTTTCATTGGTCAACAAAAAAATCCGTTCAGGGGGAATTTCTCTGGCCAATGCGAAAGCGGTCCCAATCGTTCGACTCACCTCACTTTGATTGTTGATGATAATCACAACATCGCTATAATCAGCAAATGATTGATGGGAGAATGGTTCGAGCACGGCCACATCTCGAAATGGGGTCTCTTCCCATGCATCAGCGCGCGCGCTCGTGCCCTCTGAAAGTGATACTGCGGCCCAACTCTGCAGTATGAAAAGGATGACGAGGGCGATTGCCATTCTAGAGCGCACGATTTCCCACCCCTGCCGTGAACTTTTCACCGTGTCGGCACCGTGACAAGCGGCACCATAGGTGCCGTCGGGAGTAATTTACACAATTTAGTCGATGGGCATAAATCAGGCGGCCCCCCCCTGCCGTTGTATGGCCGACGCAATTATCGCTAGACAATGTCAGCATTCCTTACTGCGTGTCATCGCTGGAGACTTGACTCGGTATGAGGCACAAGTCGCAGTCACATGTGCGAGTAATCGTCTCGCCGGCCGCGAAGGCTTGGATGCAAAGATGCATACAGCAGCCGGTGAAGAATTGAGAGAAGCTTGCATTGAAATCGGGAAAAAACAGCGAGCACAGAACTTGCAACCCTGCCCAGTTGGTACTGCTGTTACCACCTCAGCCTACAATTTACCACAGGAGCATTTGATCCACGTGGTTGGTCCCGATTGTAGACGTCCGAGCCAAGATGAAGGACGTCGCGAACTAATTGTCAAGTCCTACGATGCAATGTTTGAGCAAATTGCTGCATTGGGTGGTGCTGAAACAATTGTTTGTCCGCCCCTTTCCATGGGAATCTATGCATATCCACATCGCGAAGGCGCACGAATGACAATGGAGATATTACTCGGTTGGTTAGACGCGGAAGAAGATCCGAATATCGGAGATTTTGTCTTACTCGTTAACGATGAAAATTTCGTCAAGAATTTGAAGACTGTTTACCGCGAATCGGAAGACCAATTCCCTGGCGTGGATGTCACACGACAACATCGAACACGTCGTTACTGATACGCACGTGATCTAGCGGTTATGATGTATGGTTCCCAACCATGCCACCCGGGTTCAATTCCCGGCGTGCGTACTCAGAAGAGTGGTTCTTCGTAATCGTCTTCTGAAAGAGTTCTCCACAATCCATCTGGCACATCGTCATAGACGCCTGAATATGGGTCATCGTTTGCAATGACCTTCTTTGGCTTTACCAATGCATTGAGTGCTTCCGGTTTAAACTTCCAATAATGAATTCGCCATTCGCGCCCATCCCAAAGGGTCGTCTCTTCAGATTCAGTGGTCAATAAATCATAATCTTGGAACATGTAAAACAAGTTTCGATCAGTGGGCTCGAGTGCATTATCGATGATTCGATCATAAAATCCGAAAAACCCGAGGGCATGTTCTGCCATACCTTCTGCGGTAATGGTCTCCATATCTGGATCGATATGCGTCTGAATCGCTGATGTCAATGTTGCAAGACTCATGCCCATCTAGTGACCCTCCTGTGGCGAATACAAACCTCGCCGGATGTTACATGGGAGCAGGCGGACCTATTTCAACGGTTGGCGGTTATAACTTCAGAAGGGCGTACATCGGGCCGTTTCGTCACGATTAAACGGTTGATTCCACGCGTCGGGAATGTGACCGAGCACGCAGAGGGGAATTTTCTCGGACTGGCCGAGGGTGATGGGGCTGCTGATGTGGTCATACTCTCGGTTCCGTATGAACTGACAACATCATATGGTCAAGGCACTTGTGACGGACCAAAGGCAACATTGCAAGCCTCCTCTCAGGTGGAGTTGTATGACCCCCTTCTTCCAGAAGATTTGCCATGTGGATTCCTTCTTCACACCGCTCAGCCATGGGATGGTAAAGGGGGGAGTTTAGAGGAGCAGTTGTCTGGTATCACAGATTATGTGTCGCAGCACGATTCGGCATTCCCAGTCATTCTTGGGGGTGAACATGGGATGTTGCCAGCGATCATGCGTTCTATTTCAAAAAGAATCGATCTCAATGATTTAACTCTGATTCAAATCGATGCACACGCAGATCTACGCGATCAACTTGAGGGCGACCCTGACAGTCATGCTTGTGCAGCACGTCGTTCATTGGACTTGGGTGTTGGAAAAATTTTGCAAATTGGTATTCGGGCCTTTGCCAGGGAAGAAGCCGAATTTATTGCGGAAGATGTGCGCGTTGAATCTTGGTTGGCGAGAGATGTTCTGAATCCATGCGGCGGTGAAGCGACTTGGTTAAATTGGTTGAACACACTTTCCGAGATTGAAGGTCCGGTTTGGTTGACCTTAGACATCGATAGTTTGGATCCTTCTTATGTTCCAACAACAGGGACTCCTGTACCTGGTGGCCTCGCTTTTTGGCAAGTCATTGAAACAATCGAAACCATTTCATCAGCACCATCTGCAAAGTGGATTGGGGCAGATATCAATGAAATCGTACCCGACCCCAATCAACATGTAACTGAATTTACTGCTGCAATGTTGGCAACCAAAATTGTTGCAGCGCATCTTGCCCGAAAATTGGAGGATGAATCATGAAAGCAAAAGGGCGGCACATCACTCTTGATTATTCAGGATTCAAAGGCGATGGAGATTGGGTATTGAATGTATTACAATCCGCCGTTGCCAAATCCAATGCGAGAGAAGTTCATGCCCATGTTTCACAATTCGATGGGAGTCTGAGTCCGGTTGGGTTTGCAGCTGTGGTCCTAATCGACGAGAGCCATGTTAGCGCTCATTGTTATGCTGATGAAGGCATATTGGCTGTAGATTGTTTTACGTGTGGTCACGTGAACCCTGCTGAAATAGCCGATGAAATTCATACTCAATTATTGGAACAAATTCCGACTCTTCATTTGGTACAAAGAACTGAACTAGACCGTTTTGTAATGGAGGAATGAAATGCGGGATTTTGTCGAACGTCATTTCCGTCATTTCAATGCCGGTGAGTTGCGCCGCTGTTCGACATCGCTTTGCGAATTCGTCGACAATGGTGGACGATTGATGATTACACTTGCAGGTGCCATGAGCACAGCAGAAATCGGCCGAAGTTTAGCACCGGCGATCCGAGAAGGGAAAGTACACGCAATTTGTTGTACAGGTGCGAATTTGGAAGAGGATTTGTTCAATCTGATCGCCGCTTCACACTATGGCGAAATTCCAAATTGGCGAGACCTTTCACCAAGTGAAGAATCCCAATTGAAAAATCGAATTACCAATAGGACTTTGCCGGAAGAAAAAGCCATCCGAAAAGTCGAATCCCAATTGGTTTCTTTATGGGGGGAATCGACTGGGAGGTTGCCACATGAATTCCTCTATGATTTGGTAAAAACAGTCGAAGCAGATGCAGATCCTGCTGATTCATGGCTTCTCGCAGCAGCTGAGGTGAATTTGCCATTGTTCGTACCAGGTTGGGAGGATTCCACACTTGGCAACATCTTTGCCGCAAGGGTCATCGATGGCACCGTCAAAGTAGATGCTATACTCGGAGGTACACACTACATGCTTTCCTTGGTTGATTGGATTCGTAAACATCCAAACAATGGATTTCTGCAAGTTGGGGGTGGGATCGCAGGAGATTTCCCCATCTGTGTAGTCCCAATGTTACGGCAGGATCTTGGCGAAGATGTGCCACTATGGGCTTGGTTCGCGCAGATTTCAGAATCCCGTCCATCCTATGGTGGCTACTCAGGTGCACCGCCGAATGAAAAGATTGGTTGGGAGAAGTTGGGTATTGAAACACCAAAGTTTGTAATCGAGTCAGATGCGACCATCGTGCTGCCGATTTTGCTAAGTTGTCTACTTAACGAGTGAGGCATACTCTCAAAAAAGCAAGGCCGCACCTATGGTGCGATGCGCGTTGTTGCTGTGCTCGCAATGTTACTCGCCGCATCTGCGGCTCCGACATTTGTTGTTGCTGAGGAATCCTGGCCTGGTGAACCAGTGGATAACCACGTGCACCTTACATGGGCAACACTCACCCTTGAAGTGAATGAATGGGCTGATGATAATCCTGACATCGTCGATTTAACCAGTACAGGAGAATCAGAACTTGGGAAGACACTCTGGGTGGTTCGTCTTTCTGATTGGTCGATGGAAACCAAAGCTGATGGCACTGCTAAAGAAATCATCTACATCGATGGCGGCCACCATGGCAACGAATACTTGGGCACTGCATTGGCGTGGTTATCCGCAAAGTGGTACATCAATGGCTGGAATGATGGCAATGAAGAAGCAGTAAACGTATTACAAAACTCTGAGGTTCACATTCTAATCATGCTAAATCCGGATGGCAATGACATCGACACTCGTTGGAATATCAATCAAGTTGATCTGAATCGAAACTACGATCATTACTGGAATACCTGTCCAACAACCCAGCCTGGAAGTAGTGCATTCAGTGAATCAGAAACAAATTCCAATTCCATTTACATGAACACAGTAGTCCCCGATGCAGACCTTTACGTCACAATGCATACCGGTGTTTGGATCATGCTCTATCCATGGGGAAAGTGGCCTGAACAACCTTCGGATTGGGAGTTGTTCCATTACATCAGGGATGATGTTCATGCAAACGTTTCGGACATTCCAATCCAAAACGCAAATCAAGGATTGTACCCCAATTGTGGAACCAGTCGCGACTATGGATACGGCGTGATGGGGTTCCCTACATTTACATTCGAAACCGATGATGAACAATTTGTCCCAGGTTCCTTTGAATCGCTACACGATCGATTGGAAGAAGAAATGGATGTGATGAGATATCTAATCAACAATGTCTGGTATTGGAGAGCTAGACTATCGGTCACATCATTCGTCCTTGAAGATGGTGATATTGACCTCGGTATCGACAACATGGGTCACGCCACCACATCGAATGCAACTGTGCGTTACGTCGACGGTGGAGAAGTCAAATGGACATCTGAATTGTTTGGTGTCAATGCTACCAACAGCACACAAACTACTCTTGATGCCTCCAATTTGACATTGACTGACAGTGGTCAATTTGAGCTGTATTACCAAAAGCGCGTCATTGATTCAAGCATGTGGGTAAACGAATCTATTCCTGCAGAGCAAATCACAATCTCGGAAGGTAGCGACAAAGGATGGCTTCCATTTGCCTCACCAATTTGGGCAGTTTTGGCAATCGGGTTGGCAGGGATGAAGAGAAATGAACGTTTTATCGACGATTGTGGACAACAGGACCATACAAACGTGGCTCAAAATGCGGATTCTTGAACACAATCCTTTGTATATTCGAACTGAATCGGTAGATTTAGTGATTACATGGATACAACTGTAAGCGAATTCAACGATGTTGGCGATATTCTGGTGTTACCTCTTTTTGAAGGGATTGGAAAAGCCCCAAACAATGCATTGTCAGGCCTTTCTAGAACACAGCGAAGTCTCGTGAATGAAGCAATCTCCAGTGATATTTTCACTGGTAAAGCCGGAAAACGTCTCAACGTATGGACTGCGGGGTGTCAGATTGTCTTGGTCGGTCTGGGCGAAGATCCCAGCGACAAAGTATGCCGGGATGCTGGTGCAAAAACACTGGCAGCACTCTCTAAAGACCATGGTACGAATGTCACCCTACGTTTTACCACTGGTTGGTCAACTTCCAAGATGGCACTTTTCTCAGAGGGTATGATTCTTCGAGATTATTCATTTGACAAATACCAGCAAAAGGAAGAAGATGATATTCAGGCCGATTGGAGTTTGGTTTGTCAGGCCAGTGCACGACATCAATCCGACCTATCTGCAGCCGTCGCCAAATCTGCAGCAATTGCTACAGGTGTCCATGTTGCCCGTGAACTGGGCAATGAACCTGCGAACGTGATGTATCCTGAAGAATACGCTCGTCGAGCAATGGAATGGGCCAAAGGCAAATCCAATGTGGAAGTCGAAGTGTGGGATTATGATCGATTGAAGAAGGAAGGAATGCATGGTGTCATCGCAGTTGGTAAAGGCAGTGAGCGCAAACCCTGTATGGTTTTCTTCCGCCTCAATCCAAACGTACAGAAAGATGAACAGGTACCCTGTATTGTCGGAAAAGGAATCACCTTTGATACGGGTGGAATTTCAATCAAGCCTTCAGCAGGAATGGAGGACATGAAATTCGATATGCATGGTTCAGCAACGGTGTTTGGGCTGTTTGTTGCCCTACAAGCGAGTGGGCACAAAGGTCGGGTGAATGGGATTACTTGCATGGCAGAAAACATGCCAAGCGCTGGTGCATATCGCCCAGGTGATATCATCGATACCTATTCTGGAAAGACGATTGAGGTTCTGAACACCGATGCTGAAGGGCGTAACGTTCTCGCCGATGGTCTTTGGAAGTCAGCCGAACTGAATCCATCATATATTGTTGATTTAGCCACCTTGACCGGGGCATGCGTTGTCGCTTTGGGTCATGAAGCCAGTGGACTTTGGTCTAATGATGACGACCTATCTGCTCGAATCCATGAAGCCGGAAATGTCGAGGATGAGATTGCTTGGCCCATGCCTTTGTTGCCTGCCTTTGAGAAAGAAATGACTGGTTCCAAAGTGGCCGATGTTCAGAACTTGGGCAAGGGTCGATGGGGTGGTGCTTGCACCGCAGCAGGCTTCCTCAAGCAGTTCGTGCAGGATCGAGACGGGAAGCAAATTCCGTGGGCACATCTAGACATCGCAGGAACGGCATGGGGTGCATCAACGAATGCAATGGTTGCCAATGGAGCAACCGGTATTCACGTTCGGACTCTACATCGATTGATTACGCAGTAATCATTCATCACTGTCGTCATCGACAACTTCGAAATCGGCATCGACCACATCTTCATCGATGTCGGTGTGGTCTCCACCCTCTTCCTCAGCAACGTTTGCAGCCGCAGCCTCGTATAATTTCGCGGAGATACCATGCATGGCTTCTTCCAATTCCTGGACCTTGGCCTGAATGCCTTCTTCATCGAGATCATCATCTGATACCGGGCCATCATCGGTCCGAATCATGGCTTCAAGTTCTGTCAGTTTGTCCTCTACAGCAGAGGTGTCCTCACCTTCGAGTTTGTCGCCGGCTTCTTTCAAAGTTCGACGAGTTTGGTAAACGATATTATCTGCAGTATTGCGAAGTTCGACCTTCTTTTGTCGCTCCTCATCTTCAGCAGCGAATTGTTCTGCCTCAGTGATCTTCTGCTGGATTTCATCCTCGGAAAGACTGGTTGCACTTTCAATCCGAATCGATTGTTCCTTACCGGTACCCATGTCCTTTGCGGATACACTGACGATACCATTTGCATCGATATCGAAGGTAACCTCAATCTTGGGGATTCCTCGAGGTGCTTGGGGGATCCCTTCAAGGAAAAACTTGCCCAGTGTAACATTGTCTTTGGCAAATTTACGCTCACCCTGGAGCACATGAACTTCAACCGCGGGTTGGTTATCTGCAGCCGTACTGAAGACTTCGGAACGACGGGTGGGAATGGTCGTGTTTCTCTCAATCATTGGAGTTGCCACACCACCTAGTGTTTCGATTCCAAGACTCAGTGGCGCCACGTCAAGTAGCAGCACGTCAGTCACACCGTCGTCACCCACAATGATGCCTGCCTGTAGCGCAGCACCCATGGCAACCGCTTCGTCAGGATTGATTCCCTTGAATGGTGATTTTCCAGTTTCCTTCTCAATCGCAGCCTGGACCGCAGGGATTCGTGTACTTCCACCGACGAGGAGAATTTTGTCAATATCCCCGGCCTTTACACCGGCGTCCTTCATTGCGCGTTGTGTTGGTTTCATTGTTGCCTCGACCAGATCAGCGGTCAAGTCATCGAATTGTGCACGTGACAAATTCAAATCGAGATGCTCAGGATTTCCATCCTTCATGGTGATGAATGGTAGGTTGATATGGCTGGTTTGTGTTCCCGACAACTCAATCTTGGCTTTCTCAGCAGCCTCCTTGAGGCGACTCATGGCTTGTCCATCTCCTGACAAATCGATTCCGCTAGATTTCTTGAATTCAGAGACGCACCAATGAATGACACGCTCATCGAAATCGTCACCGCCTAGGCGATTATTTCCTGCAGTGGCTTTGACTTCGATTTGAGGTTGTTCATCGACTTGGTAGATCTCAAGAACGGACACATCGAATGTTCCACCACCTAGGTCGAACACGAGGATGGTTTGATCATCTTCTTTGTCGACACCGTAGGCCAATGCAGCTGCGGTTGGTTCGTTGATGATTCGAAGAACCTCAAGGCCGGCGATTCGCCCCGCATCTTTGGTTGCCTTGCGCTGTGCATCTGTAAAGTAAGCCGGACAGGTAACGACCGCTTGTGTAACCTCATGGCCGAGATAGGCCTCAGCGTCCGCCTTCAACTTCTGTAGAATAAATGCAGAGATCTCCTGTGGTGTGTATTCACTTTCATCCACACCTTCTTTCCAGTTTGTCCCCATCTCACGTTTTACAGACATGAATGTCCGTTCATTGTTGGTAACAGCCTGGCGCTTCGCAGTCACACCGACCAATCGTTCACCATCTTTGGCGAAAGCGACAACACTGGGTGTTGTACGTGCACCTTCAGCGTTCGCAATCACTACGGCTTCACCACCTTCGATGGTGGCTACACAGCTGTTTGTCGTTCCTAAGTCAATTCCAATTACGTTTGTTTTTGCCATCCTAATTTCCTCCTTGTGGGGTTGCTGATTCGGTTTGATCCCGAAGTGTGAGTGTGATGTCGAGAATACCATTATTCAATTCCCAGCAATCAACGCTTTCCGCCGCCTTTGGCAACTCAAAGCGTTGCAAAGGGTGCATTTGTGTGGTGCGCATCAACTGCAAGGTTGATCCACCACCGGTGAGATTGAGTTCAAGTTCAGAATCCTCCAATTCATCATGGCGTGAGATATCGATTGTAATGTTCATTGAACTACCATCGACAAAGATGTCAGCGATAGGAACCTGTTTGATATCATCCGTCTCTTCAACTTCTTCGACAACAATTTCAGCAGGTTCCTTCTCGGGTGTTTCTCCCATCTTGACATCGACTCCCATCTTTGAGAAAATATCGCTGAGATCAGGCATACCCCCCTTTCCAAGCATGTCACCAAGATTGCCAAGATCTCCTTGGAGATTGACTTTGACGTCACCTGAACTAATCTTTTCAGGGTCGATGCCCATGCTCTCAAATTGAGATTGAATTTGGTCCATCATACGAGTCAAATCATCTTCAGTAACCTCGAGTCCCATTTGACGAAACATGTCCACCATTTGCTTCAGAATTTGGTCTTCCCATTCGTCTCGCTTCATCGCCATCACCCAACTACTTAACTCGCGGTTGTATAGTGCCAATGTCTAGTCCTATATGAAGCATTGGAAAGCGTCGGATTCAAGACAAGG